>JAGBBO010000014.1 GCA_017938435.1 Alphaproteobacteria bacterium | reverse complement strand
TATCAGTCAAGTTACAGATTGGTCAAAGGTTGGTAATGTGACAGTTGTTGCAACACCTGATGCAAATGGAAGTGTTGATGTTATGTCATATTATAATTTAAAGAAGGCTGTTGATGATAAAGTTGCAAGCCTTTCTGATGGACATAGTAGAACTGTTGCTTTTGCAGACTATCCTGCAACTGTTAAATCGTTTAAGATTGGAAATGCAGAAAAATCCAATGTTTCTATGATGCAAGATATTATGAATCCTGATACTGATACTATTACAATGGAAGGTCAATCAATTACAACAGATGTTATTCCTGGTGTAGAATTAGTTACTTATGCTCAAGAATATTATGCAAAAGATGATAAGACTATTCTTCAAGCATTTAAAATTACAGATTCTTCTAAGAAAATTGATTTATCTGGAAATGTATATGAATTGACAGGAACTTATAAATCTGGTATTATTGGAGGTGCAGGTTTTGATAATTTATCTTCTACAACTCTTACTGGAGAAATAAGAGGTAGAGAAGGTTTAAAATCGGTTTATAATAATTTTGTTGAAAAAACAAGTGCTGAAGATTTACCTAAATTATCGCTAAAGTTTAAAGCAGAGTCTACCGATTATTATGGAAGTGAAGATTCTCACCTAGGTGTAGGTGGAGTGAATTTGTATGGAACTGATATTGATCATATTATTTCAGCTTATTACAACAATGGATCAAAGGATAGGTTTGATTTTTCTGGTAGCGGTCATTTTATCTTTGATGCTAGGGAATACAATGGGGGGGCAATGTATGAAGAAAATGCTTATAGTAATTCTTCTTATGATCTTGATGCCAATGCAGCTTTATTGATGAATACTGTTGCAAATGTTAATATAATAGGAGAAAATAGATCAGGTGTTACGGAATCAGATACTGCTCTTATGAATACTCGTATTGAAGCTGATATGGGGGGTGTAGAATTTACAGGAAACGTAAATGGAGTTTTGGATATTGCTGGAACTCAGTCTGGAACCTTGACATTACCTGAATTAAGAGGTAGATTAATTGTTAGAGATGGTGCGGTTTCAAGCGAGAATTCATCTATTTCATTATATGGGGGACCACAAATTGATTTATCAGAAGTTTCTGAAGAAGATGTTTCTAAGATTTATACTCGTGGTAATTTTTATTCTTTTGTTAATTTTAAGAATGAGAATGCTGCAACAAAAACTGATATTGGTGCTACTGCAAAGACTTTCTATGGAACAGATAATCGCTTTGGTGGGGTTAGTGCTCAACAGATAGTTGAACGTGCAAATAATGGGGAATCTCTAAGTTCTGGTATTTCTCAACTTTCTCCAAGGAAGGTTGCACCGACAAAATCAGAATTGCTTCGTGCAATTTTGGATGATAACCAAAAAACTTATAGTTAATGGTTGTTGTTTTCTCCGTTTATTTAATACTGAAAATCCCTTCCTTTTGGTGGGGATTTTTCTTATTTTTTGGATGCAATAGTTTCTTTTACTTTATCGGAAAATTCTTTATATAATTTTATATCGTCAATTTTTAGTATAAAACAAATTTTTGCAAGTGTTTCTAAATCTATTTTTATTTCACAATTTTCGTATTTGCTTATGAATGATTGTGGTTTTTGTAGCAATGTTGCAATTTCAACTTGCTTTATATTCAAACTTTTTCTTGTGTTTTTAAGTTTGTTTACTAGGTCGTTATAATATTTTGTGTATAAAAGATGTGACATTTTTTTTGCTTACTGTTTGCTTATTAAAATGGAAAATGTTTTTGTGACTTTGTTATATCCCTAACTTTAATTTATTGATTTTACATTGAAAAAGATTGGTGGGTGATGGGGGATCCGAACCCCCGACCTACTGATTAAGAGTCAGTTGCTCTACCAACTGAGCTAATCACCCAATAAGATAATGGTATTCTATATGCTTTTATTCAAAATTTCAAGATATTTTTAAAGTTTTATTTTTTGTATTTCAAAAATACCTATGGCAAATACATTTCCCGCTGGGAATGAAAGATTTACTTGGTTTATTGGTTTTAAATTCGGTTTGCTTATGTTAAGGCGTATTTCATATTTTTCCTTTTTTGCAATAGAAAACGAGTAAGTGGTAGGATTGCGATATATAAATTCAACAGTTGTAACCCACCAATCACCAATTTGTTTTGGTTCTGAAATAATCCTTACGGAACGAGTTGTGTTTTCATTCATAAGTTTTGTTATTTCAGGTAAATCGTTTTTAATAAAATCGGTATAGGCACCAGTCCATACCTCTATTCCATTTCTTATCATACGACTTGGGTATTTAAGCAATATTCCCTTGTTCTCTTCAATAGAATTAGGTGTTTTATATCCAAGATTTGTTTCCATAACCAAATTATTACCAGATACGGTGTAACGATTTACAATGTATTCGGTTAAAAATCGTTTTATAAATTCATCACCCTGTTCCTTTATTGCAGAGTTTTTCAAAGGAAGTATAGATATAACATCATTTGTAGATTTATACTTTGCGACTGCGATACCATCTATTGTAAAATTGGTATCCTCAAGTGAAACAGACAAAGATAATGCAATGAATAATGACGCTGTTATAGATATAAAGCATACAATTATGAAAATCCAAAGTGGAGCGAATGATGATTTGTTATTTTGCATTTGCTTCCTCCGTATAATCTTTTAAAATTAAATCATAATTTGGATTAAACATATAACTTTCCGAAACAACAGTTCGTAGTTGTGGAATTGCCTTGTTACCGCTGATTTCGATGTATGCAATTAGGACATCTTTTGATGAAAGTTTCTTATCTTTGAATTCGTTTACTATAAAATCAACACGATATGTGCGTGATATTATTATAGGTTTCGTTTTGTTTAAGAACCATTCAATCATTGATAGTGTCGGGTCGGAATTATACCCTGATATCATATTTATATCAATGATATCAACAGTGCGGGTGATACCTGTTTCAAACATTGTATTATAAGCATTTTGCAAATTGTTTGTGAATGTAGAATAAATCTGAGATGTAGAATAAAAACATAAATAACATTCTTGGTCTAAATAAAGCATTCCCATTTTGGTTGCTTTTTTATCATTGCAATTACACCAGTTGTTATAGTTTTCTATTGCATTTTCGGAGATTGAAAATTTTTTGGAAATATAGGTTGTTACAAAATATTCATTAAGATATTCGGAAAAAGAAATATCTTTTTGTGGAGAGGATGGCTTTTTATCATAGGAAAAATTTACATATTGAAAACGATTTTCAAGATTATTCCATTTTATAAATCGTGGGGATACCTTTAAAGAAAATGCACGGAAGATTGTAATAATACAAAAAATCATTGCAATAAACAGTGCAATGTAAGTAATCCTTGCAAATCTGTATATTCCAACCAAATATTTCCTTTCTGGAAATGATGGAACATCCACAGCGAAAGGATATGCAGGAACTTCGTTCGATACTTCTTTTTTTAAATTGTTGTTTCTATAAACCATTCAGGCAACCCCGGCTTTGTTTCTACTTGGATGCAAGCACAAGGTGACATTTTTAATTCATTTGCATCATAGCCAACGCCTACTGGATCTGGTTCATACATTGTCCCCCCGCAACCTGAAACTATAATAAGTAAAAATAATGCAAAAATTCTTTTCATTTTACCTCCTGTTTAATTCCATAGTTATAAGATTACAAGATAGCTTTTTTATATGCAAGCCTTTTTTCTTTTTTTTAATTGACTTAAGTGTTTTTTATAATACACTTTTTATGAATTCGGAGGTTTAAATTGAAAATACTTAGAAAAACTTATGATTATGTTTTATATTTAAGTGAAACAAAATATGCAATGTTGAGTTTAATTTTGGTTTCTTTTTTTGGTAGTATATTTTTCCCATTTCCAACTGAAATTATTATGATACCTATGATATTGGCAAAACCTAAAAAGGCATGGTGGATTTCATCGGTTGGACTTTTATCAAGTGTTGTTGGTGGTCTTGCTGGATATTATGTAGGGGCAGTGCTTTTTGATACGGTTGGTATAAAAATTATTGAACTTTTGCATTATCAAGATATGTTTGAACAGTTCAAAAACCTTTATATAAAATGGGGGTATTGGATTGTTTTTGCAGGTGGGCTTACACCATTTCCGTATAAGGTTATTTGTATTGCCAGTGGTGTTGTAGGAATGAATATCCCTATGTTTATTATTGCGTCTGCGGTATCAAGGGCAATAAGATATTATTTTATTGCATTCTTGCTTAAAAAATATGGGGATTGGGTAAAAGATTTTATTGAAAAACATCTTGAGTTTTTAACAGTTGTTGCATTTGTGCTTTTGTTTTTAGCAGTGTATTTTGTTAAGATGATGTAATTAACCTTTTACCTCTATCCAAAGTGGGGTGTGATCAGATGGTTTTTCACGGCCACGAGGGGAGGTGTCAATTCCTGCATTTGTGATTATGGATTTTGCCTTTTCATTTATTAGGAAATAGTCGAGAAGTATTCCATAACCTTTTTGAAAACATCCACCACGATATCCAAAATATGAATATGCCTTATCATTGTCAGGATTGAAAATTCTATAACTATCAATTAAGCCTAAATCAAATAATTTTTTCATTCCTTCACGCGATTCAGGTTGTGTGATTGCGTCGTCTTCGAATGCCTTTGGATTATAAATTTCACGATCGGTAAGGGCAACATTAAAATCACCACCGATGATTAGTTCTTCGTCATTATTCATAAGGGATTTTATGTGTTCAATAAAGTGTTCCATCCATTCTTTTTTATATTCAAATTTTTCCGATGGAACAGGGTTTCCATTTGGAGCGTAAACACTGGCAATCCTTATATGTCCATCAATAACTGCCTCGATATATCTTGCACTGGTATCAGATGGAAAAGTAGGAAGTCCGGTTGTCACATCTTCGATTGAAAAACGAGAAAGAATTGCAACACCGTTGTATGATTTTTGACCGAATGCTTTTACATTATATCCTTTGTCTTCGAATTCCATATATGGAAAAACATCAGTTTCGCATTTTATTTCTTGCATCAAAATAACATCAGGAGAAAATTCATCAATCCAGTCAAGTATGTTTTGAATGTGAGCACGAACAGAATTTACATTAAATGTTGCAATAATCATTTTTTTCTCCTTTTGTTTTGGTTTATTTTAGCACAAAAAAAATCTAAACGGTAGGAAAAAAATAAAAATATATTGCTGGAATTGTTTCTTGCTTTTTTTGGGGTATTCGTTTATATTTACATCTGAAATTAAAAAAAAAGAATCGTTTGGAGTTTTTTAAGTGGATAGAACAACAAAAAGTGTAAGTGGAGATTTCCTTCGTAAACCACCAGCAAGTGTTGAGGCAGAACAGGCTGTGCTTTCTGCGATTATTACAAATAATAAGGCATTGGAAAAAGTTTCTGAATTTTTAAGACCTGAACATTTTGTTGAAGTAATGCACCAAAAAATTTATGAGGCATGCTTGCGACTTATTGAAAAGGGGCATTTGGCTGATATAATTACACTTAAAAACTATTTGGAAAATAATGGCACGCTTGATATGGCAGGAGGTGTTGAATATCTTAGCCAACTTGCAAGTTCTTCGGTTCCTTATGTAAATGCTTATGATTATGGACGACTTGTTTATGAATGTGCAGTGAAAAGAAATCTTATTGAGATAGGAACTGATATTGTAAATAATGCGTTTGGTGGGTCGAATGGGGATGATGTGCCTGCGGTTGATCAAATTGAAAATGCAGAATCCCAACTTTATAATTTGGCAACGGTTGGGGATGTGGAAAATGGACCTGCTTCGTTGGAAATGACTTTGCGTGATTCAATGCAAACTATTGAGGAAGCATATAGGGCAGATGGTTCCATTTCTGGAATTTCAACTGGAATAAATACTTTGGATAAACAAATTGGTGGGCTTCATCCATCAGATTTGCTTATTATTGCGGGGCGTCCTGGTATGGGAAAGACTGCGTTCGCACTTAATGTCGCATTTAATGTTGCAAATGAGGTTTTAAATCACAGAGGACCAGAAAAACTTCAAGGTCCAGTGCTTTTCTTTTCACTTGAAATGTCGGCGGATCAGTTGGCTTCGCGTATTCTTTCATTTTCTGCGGAAGTTAATGGTAATAAAATTCGTAATGGTTCAATAAACGAGGATGAATTTAATAGACTTGTTGAACATCAAAGGGCATTAAAAGATTTGCCACTTTTTATTGATGATACGCCGGATATTACTGTGCCTGCGATAAGAACAAGGGCAAGACGAATTAAACGCCAATATGGTGGGCTTTCGTTGATTGTTATTGATTATGTCCAGCTTTTGAATTCACCAGGTGGAAGAAAGTCTGATAATCGTGTTCAGGAAATTTCTGAAATTACTCGTGGACTTAAGATTTTAGCAAAGGAACTTGATGTGCCAGTGATTGCACTTTCTCAGCTTTCACGACTTGTTGAACAAAGAGATGATAAAAGACCACAGCTTGCCGATTTGCGTGAGTCTGGATCTATTGAACAGGATGCCGATTGTGTTATGTTTGTTTATCGTGAATCTTATTATCACAATAAAAAACGACCTGTTGATGCGGATGTGACAAGTCAGGAATATATTGCATGGCAGAAAAGGGCTGAACAAATTGAACATATGGCAGAAATTTTAATTGCAAAGCAACGACATGGTCCAACCGGTGATGTGAAGGTTGCTTTTGTCGGTGAATACTTTAAATTTGATAATTTCTATGATGGAAAAACAGAAGGATAGTTGTTATGAAAAAATTTATTATAGCTTCTACTAATGAACACAAAATTCGTGAATTTCAAACAATGTTGAAACCATTTGGAATAAAGGTTGTTCCATACAAGGATGTTATAAAAGGTCAGTTTGAAATAGAGGAAACTGGTGCAACATTTGCTGATAATGCCAAAATTAAGGCTGAGGCAATTTGTGAAAAAACTGGACTTCCTACTTTTGCTGATGATAGTGGTTTTTGTGTAAAGGATTTGGCTGGGTTTCCAGGTGTAAGATCAGCTAGGTTTGCAGAAGAAGTCGGTGGCTATGATAAGGCATTTGAAGATATAAAAAATCGTCTTAATGGAAAATGTAGTGAGGCAAAATTTGTTTGCAATATTGCCTTTGCTGTTAAGGGTGAAAAAACTGTGCAATTTGAAGGAAAATGTTATGGATTTACAGTGTTTCCACCAAGGGGTGAAAATGGTTTTGGATATGATTCAATTTTCGTGCCTAATTCATTCGGCAGAACTTTTGCAGAGATGGATGATGCAGAAAAAAATTCGATAAGTCACAGGTCAGTTGCTTTGGCTCAATTTATAAAATTCATTGAAAAACTTACAAAAGAAGCGGAAAAGAAAACTGCGGTGAAGCCTCTTAAAACTAAAGCAACAAAGGTTGATGCAAAAATTGAGGAAAGTATTCCGGTTGTTGTTGAAAAAGAGGAAGAAAAAATTGTTGTTGATGAGAATACTTTTTCAGTAGAAGTTGATGAAAAATTTGTTGCACCAGAAGTGCCTTTTTCAAGCGAAAGTGATGAGAAAAAATAGTATTTATATACATTTCCCGTATTGTCTTAGAAAATGCAATTATTGTGATTTTGTAAGTTTTCCGTGTGGAGAAAATGTTCCGGATTTGATGGAATATTATTTAAAGGAAATAGAACTTTATCAACAAAAATTTGGTAGAAAAAAAATTTCATCGATTTATTTTGGTGGTGGGACACCTTCACTTTTGCCATCAAATGTAATTGAGGCAATTATTGAGAAAATTTATCGTCTTTATGATGTGGATGATGATGTGGAAATTACATTAGAAGTTAATCCAAAGACAGTGAGTGATAAAAAATTATCTGAGTTTTACAAGGTAGGGATAAATAGGCTTTCGATAGGGGTGCAATCGTTTGATGATGATGAACTTAGATTTTTGGGACGCATTCACAGTTCGGATGATGCAGTGGAGTGTATCGAATCGGCAAAAAAATATTTTGAAAATATAAATTGTGATTTTATTTATGCTTTGCCAAATCAATCTTTGGAAAAATGGCAAAAAAATTTGGAAAAAATTACAAAGTTGGATGTGAAACATTTGTCACTTTATGAACTTATTATAGAACCAAAAACTCCACTTTGGTTGTGGGTTAAAAATGGTAAAATTAAACCAATTTCCGAATCCGTTGCAAAAAAAATGTATGAATGGACTAATCATTTTTTGCGGGATAAATTTCCACAATATGAAATTTCAAACTATGCAAAAAAAGGTTTTGAAAGTAGGCATAATTTGAATTATTGGAATGGTGGTGATTATATAGGTATTGGTGTTTCTGCATCGGGTAGAATCTTTGATGGGGCAAAGCATTTTATTTCTGAAAACCCAAAGAATATTGATGAGTGGAAAAAAAATATTGATGGTGAAATTTTGCCAATTAAACCTTTATCAAAAAAGAAGCGTGCCGAAGAAATGCTTATTATGGGATTAAGAAAAAATAATGGAATAAAGTTTAATGAATTTAAGCAAAATTCTGGTGTGGATTTTTTTGATATGGTTGATGTGCAAAAATTTCAAAATATGGTGAAAAAAAAGTTCCTTATTTTATGCGAATCGTCTGTTAGAACAAGTGTGAAGGGGCGGACTTTGCTTGATGCAATAATTAGGGAGATAATTAAGTAAATCTTTCTTGCATTATATCTTCAAATTTTATACAATACTGTTAATAATAATTTTATAGTAGGACTTGAAATGAAAAAAGAAAAAATTCTTGTGACTTGTGCTCTTCCTTATGTTAATGGTCTTCCTCATTTGGGACATTTGGCTGGATGTTTATTGCCAAGTGATGTGTATGCAAGGTTTAACCGACTTGTTGGTAATGAAGTTCTTTATATTGGTGGGACTGATGAACATGGAACGCCATCCGAGCTTGGTGCGAAAAAGGAGGGGATTGATGTTTTGGAATATACAACAAAATATCATAATCTTCACAAGGATATTTATAAAAAGTTTAATCTTTCATTTGATTATTTTGGAAGAACTTCGGCACAGGAAAATACTGAACTTTCTCAACAGATTGCAAGGGAGCTTGCAAAAAATGGATATATAGAAGAACGCGAAGTAGAGCAGGTTTTTTCAATAGATGATAATATGTTTTTGCCTGATAGATATATTACGGGGACTTGCCCATACTGTGGTGCGATAAATGCAAGGGGTGATCAGTGTGAAAATTGCACCAAAGTTTTGGATCCAAAGGATTTGATTGAGCCAAGATCTTCGGTTAGTGGTAGCACGAATCTTGAGGTTAGGAAGACAAAACATCTTTACCTTAAACTTTCGAAATTAAGTGATAAAGTTCGCGATTGGGTTAATACAAGAAAGTGGAACAAACTTACCTTGGGAATTGCGAATAAATGGCTTGATGAAGGTTTGGATGATAGATGTATTACTCGTGATTTGAAGTGGGGAATTCCTGTTCCAACGGATGTTTTTCCTGATATGAAAGACAAGGTTTTTTATGTTTGGTTTGATGCACCGATTGGTTATATTTCTATTACAAAAGAACTTCTTGGGGATGGATATAAAAATTGGTGGCTTGAGTCATGTGGTGCGGGTGATGAAAAGTATGTTGAATTTATGGGAAAGGATAATGTTCCATTCCATTCGATAATGTTCCCTGCAACACTTATTGGTGCGAATCCGGATTATAAAAAAGTGGATACATTGAAAGGGTTAAGTTATCTTAACTTTAACGGTGGAAAGTTTTCAAAATCGGCAGGTAGGGGAATTTTCGCCGATAGTGCGATCGCTGAATTCCCAGCAGATTATTGGAGATATTGGCTTATCAAAAATGCTCCGGAAACGGATGATACTGATTTCACATTCGAAAGATTTGCCGAGGAAATTAACAAGGATTTGAATGATGTTTTGGGAAATTTTGTCCTTAGGGTTTTGAAATTTTACAATTCAAAAATTGGTTCAACATTGCAACATAATCCCGCAAATAGCGAGAAAGAAATTGCGGTTAAGGCTGAACTTAAAACCAGAATTGAATCTTATACCAACTATCTTTCACAAATGGAATTCAGAAAGGCTATGGCGGAGCTTCGTGCAATTTGGGTTTTGGGTAATACCTATATTGACGAGATGGCACCGTGGACTGTGTTTAAAACTGATGCTGAAAAATCCGGAGAAATACTTGCATTTGCAATGAATTTGATGAGGATTTTCCTTGTCCTTGCAAAGCCAGTTATCCCAGAAACTGCGGAGAAAATTTTGACTGCACTTCATACATCTGGGGATTGGATTTTTGATGTGGAGGTGGAGATGAATTCTATTACTAAAGGGCATGAATTTGAAGTGCCATCAAGTGTATTTACAAAAATTACACCTGAGAAAGTTATGGAGTTGAATGAAAAATACAATGCAAAAAAGTAGGGAAAAGGAACTTTTGGCAAAGCAGAACTTTGGCATTGATGAGATGTCAGAGGATTATTTGGAAAAGCCAGTTGCTCCAAAATCGGCAAGATTTCCTTATGGTCCGAACGAGATTGGCAATTCTCTTATGAATGTGATAAAGGGGTTTGGAAAAAAGTATGGCTTTATCAATTCGGATATTTTGACTGATTGGGAAAAAATTGCAGGGCCGGATTTAGCAGCGAAAATTTCGCCGGTAAAACTTTCGTTTCCCATGGGACAAAGGCAAAATGGAACACTTTATGTGAAAATAAAAAATGCCTCCCTTTCATCAATAATTCAATATCAATTTCCAACGGTTATTGACCGTGTGAATACTTATTTTGGGTATAGGGCTGTGGCAACCGTAAAAATTAAGTACTAAAAATTCATCTTTTAAGTTAATACCTGCGTATTTCTGCAGTAAATAAAAAATCATGGAGCATTAGTCCATTGGATTTTTTATTTCTTTGAAATGCTTGGTCTTATCTTAAAATCTTGAAATTTTTTTATCTCTTTTATTCGAATGAACTTTGATTTTTGCAAGATAAATAAAACGCGTGGAGCAATAAGTCCACTTGCCTTGTTTTTTGTTCTTACAATGATAGAGAATGACGGATTGATGGTTTTATTTTTCACCACCACATATATTTCTGCATCTGCCCATATTTATATCAAGTATGCGGCATGCACTTTTACCCTTTGAACAATCACATGAAAGGACAGAGTTATCAATATCTATAGAACTTTGAGAATATACAGCACCACTCATCCTATCATATTCAGTTTTTCTGTTTGCAATAGATATATTACAATTGCTTGCAGTTGACCAACCTAACTTGTCTTTTGCAAAAGAAGTTGCGTCCAAACCTTGACCATCTACATATATATAATTGTCACCAACATTAGTAATGTAGAAGTTAGATTTACCAGTTTCGTTCTTTTCCTTCTTTGCTTCGTTTAATGCATTTGTGATACTTAAAATACAAGTATTGAAATCATTAAAGTCATGAAGACTGGCAGTTATAGGAGCGATAGTATTATCACTATTAAATAATGATTGTCCACTTGATGATGAATTTCCATCACAATAAACAGATATGTTTGCAAGTTTATCTTTATAATTTGGACTTTGGATAGTTTTCAATACGGTATTGATACTTGAATTTAATTCCTTTATCACGCTTTGATTTGATTTGTTATTTGAAAGTGTTGTCAACTGTTGTCCCAATACATTGGAAATACAGTTTGTATAACTTGCAATATCCAAAACCATATACTGAACACAACTATCAATAGCAGGATAATCAGTCATAGAATCATCGAATTTACCACTTTGAACAGCAATCAATGTTTCATCAAGAAGTTTATCTGTGAAAAGAACAGCTTCGGTATTGCGTTTTGTTAATTCGGCTACTTTTTTACCAATACCGCCAACCATATCTGACATACCGGAATTTGAACCAGTGAAAAATGCAGGGAACCCAGTTTGTGCAGTTGTATCTTTATTTAAGTCCTTGCATGAATAAGTAGTGTTATCTTCTTTTTTCTTTTCCTCAATAATATTTCCGTTTTCATCAAATTCAATTTTTGATGAAGATGCCATTGTTGTTGCAGGGTTGAATGATGAAAGACCAGCACATCTTGTTTCACATGAAGTTTTAAGTGTGGTAGTGTATCCCTCTACCGTTTCCATAATTTCAGTTAATTTATTTTGTGCTAGATAAAGAGTGTTAATCTTTGTTTCAGAAATAGAATCCGTTGTTTCATCATCGGCATTTACAGCCTCTATATCGGCAATGCCGTTTGCAAGGTTATCACGGGATTTTTTGATAGTGTTATAAACATTATTAAGTTCATTTTTAATAAAGTTTTCTTTTGTATCCCTTGTGCAAACGAATCGTTGTTCAGATTTATAACGACTTGAATTTACAAGGGAGCGAGTTTTCGCATCAGTTGATGCCATAATTCCAGGAACTTCTATAATTTGTGGTGGGAAGAATATAGCAGAACCGTTGCTTTGTTTATCATCGGTTTTTGTAATACCAAGTAAATTATATGCCTTTGTTGTGTAATTTTTTGCAGAAGTAATACTTTGTTTTACATCATTTAGCAAGTTATTGTATTTAACATTAGGTTTGTTATTTCTTGCTTCTTGGGCTTCTTTTTTCTGGCGAGCAATTTCGGCATCACGAGCCTGTTGTTCAAGTTTAGCCTTTTCTTGAGCAAGTTTGATTTCGTTATCTGCTGCAATTTGAGCCTTTTTAGTTTCAGCGTCAGCCGCAAGTTTTGCAGCCTTTTCTTCAGCGGCAGCCTTTGCCTTTTCCGCAGCAGCAGCGGCATTTTGGGCATCAATTTCCTTTTGTTTTAGGGCGTTTTCCTGTGCAGTTTGAAGAGCCTTTACTTCCTCAGCTTTACTTGAGGCATAACCGGCGATATAACTTGCACATTGATATGGTAAAACCTGATTTACAGCCTTAAGACAGCCAGCAAATAAATTACGATTGCCAACTTCATCCCCACAAGAGCCAGCAGTTTTACAATTATATTGAATACATTCCTCAATAATTCCTTCGCATTTATTTGTTTGATTTGCCTTGTAACATTTGGCAATGCGTTTTGGACATTTATCAGGATCTATTGTAAATTGAAGAGATTCAGCATCAAATGCGTTTAGGCACGCAATACATGCAGTAGTTACAGTTGATTTCTTTTTTTTCTTTGTCGCAGAGGTTGCAGGTAAGGTAAAAGAACCGCAGATTATTGCGATTGTTAAAATACTTACACTTAGACCATATTTTTTATTTATCACCTATAACTCCCTCTTTTTCCAGATTATTATAACATAAATAATTGAATCGGTAAAGCGGAAAAATAAAAAAAATACAGATTTTTTCAAACCTGTATTTTTTATTTAACCATAAATAAAGCAAGTGGTTGGAAAATTATTTTTTTCTTCCAACAACAATTTTAATTTTTGTTTTAGGAGCAACTGTTTTTTTAGCAGAAGTTCCCTTTTTTACCATAGGCATAATTTTTGCAACTTCAACAGGTTTTACTGTTGTTTTTGTTGCTTTTTTCGGAGCAGGTTTAACAGTAACCTTTTTTGCAGGAGCCTTTTTTGCAACTACTTTTTTAGCAGATACAACTTTTTTTGCCTTTGGAGCAACAACAGGAGCAACTGCTTTTACAACTTTTACTGATTTTTTTGCAGTTGTTTTTTTTGTAACCTTTTTTGCAACTTTCTTTGTAGATTTTACTTCTTTCTTTGCAATAGGTTTTAAAACTTCTTGAGTTAATTCATAAATTTTTGTTGCTTCGTCCCAGATTTCCAAATCTTGACCTTCTGGTTTACCGCGGTTAAGCCAAATGAAGTATGCAGCTTCTTGAATATAATCATGTTTAGATGTCATTTTTACCTCTCCTTATTTAAGTTAAATTTCTATCTCACAGGGTCATATTAGCATATAAATTTTGAAAATCTAGATTTTTTTTAATATTTTTTAACTTTTTTTTATTGTTTAATTGCTTTTGAAAAAAATTTTGATTATAGTATTTTTAATATTATTCAATTTAGGAGAAAAAAATGGAAATAAATAAAAAGGAACTTCTTGATAATTTAACCAAAACAAAATCATCTTATTCAAACGGTATTTCAAAGGGACATACTGTTATGCCAAAGGCTGATGGTAAACAACTTATTGTTGGAAAAAATATAAAACTTTCTGGTGCGATTGATGTTTGTGAAAGTTTGGTTGTTGAAGGAACATTAGAAGCAAACCTTAGTGGTGCAAAATATTTGGATATTGTTTATGGTGGAAGTTTTACTGGTAATGCAGAAGTTGAAGAAGCTCATATTAGTGGTCTTTTTGATGGTGAACTTACAGTCACAGGAATCCTTTATGTTTATGAAACTGGTGTGATAAAAGGAAAAATAAATTATGCAAATTTGGTTGTTGAAAAAGGTGGAGTTTTAAAAGGAACACTTAAAAATATTGATGGTGCAAAACCAAAAACTGCACTTGACTAGATTGCCATCTTAACTCAGGTGATAGAGTGCCAAATTCGTAATTTGGAAGCCGTGGGTTTGAATCCCGCAGATGGCACCAAAATTTAAGGGAGGAATTTTTGCCTCCCCTTTTTATAGGGAAAATTTTATGGATAAGAGTTTGTGGAAAGAAATTATTGAAACAGTGACTCCTTTGAAAAAGAAAGAGAGGTCTTTTGGTGTTGAAATAAAACCTGTTCCACAAAGAAAGAAAAAATCAGAAATAGATGTTTCATTTGTTTCTGTTGATGATATAAAAATTTTAAAGCGAAGACATATTATAGAATCTGATTTATCAATAGGTGATGCTTCGCGTGTAGATAAAAGTATTATAAAAAATATTAAAAAGGGAAATTTTATAATAGATGCAAAACTTGATTTGCATGGTAAAACTTTGGAAGTTGCTTTTAATACTTTTTCCACTTTTATAAATAAAAATTATGATAGCGAGAATCGAAACTTGCTTGTTGTGACGGGAAAGGGGAATCCAGAAAAAAATACTGGGGTAATAAGAAAAAATTTCCCGCACTGGTTAAATTCTGATAATGTGCGGGATAAAATTTTATATGTAAAACAGGCAAACATTGCTGATGGTGGCGATGGTGCCTTTTATATTCTTTTAAGAAAAAAGATGTTTGAAAAACTATAATCCAAAGTCAGCAAGTTTTTCACCACCAAGAATATGAATGTGAAAATGTGGAACTGATTGTCCACCGTAATCTCCGGTATTTACAACAAGACGATAACCTTTTTCAT
Organism: Alphaproteobacteria bacterium; assembly: GCA_017938435.1. Classification (GTDB taxonomy): domain Bacteria; phylum Pseudomonadota; class Alphaproteobacteria; order Rs-D84; family CACZYB01; genus CACZYB01. The sequence continues at coordinate 34,488 of JAGBBO010000014.1, read as the reverse complement.
CAAGTTTATATTCCTTTATTACAAAATTTACAGCATCCATAAGGTCAATTTTTTCTTTTTCATTGGCTGTTAATCCAAATTGTGTATAAGATTCGTATTCCCCCTTTGGTAAAACGAGTAGATGACAAGGAGCTTTTGGATATAAATTTTTAATTACCAAAGCATTGTCATTTTCGTATACTTTTGTTGATGGAGCCTGGTTATTTATGATTTTAAAAAATATATTTTCTTTATTATATGTCATTTTTTTCTCTTTTTAGTTGATTTTTATTTTTTTTCAATTTATATTATAGGATAGATTTCTTAGGAAATCAACAATAACATACTAATAATTATAACGAAAGAGGTATAATATGGCAAATAAAAAATATACAATGAAAGAAATGGATGCAGGATTACTTGATGCATATATAGGAAAAAGGTTAAAACTTCGTCGTATTATGCTTAGGATGAGTCAGGATGAGCTTGCTTCGATGGTTGGTGTGACATTTCAACAAGTTCAAAAATATGAAAGTGGAAATACAAAACTTAGTGCGAGTCGTCTTCTTATAATTGCAAGAGTTTTACAAGTTGATGTTTCATATTTCTTTGATGGACTTGAAAAAGAAGTACCTGGATTTAAGGACTTTGAAGATCATGTTGGATATGTTGCAGAGGAGATGATTGAATTTGATCCTTTGCGTGAAACAGAAACTTTGGAACTTGTTAACATATATTGGAAACTAAGTTCTGAAAAAAGACAAAATATTTTGACTTTTATTTCTGCAATGAATATTTAATCAATACATATAATATCATTGATGTTGGTGGTGTCTATTATACTTTTATAAATTGGCAAATTTATATATCTTTGTAGATTTTTTGTGCGATTTTTACAAATGTTAAATTGCTGTATCATAGTTGAATAGACATCATCAAATTCTTGTTTTATTTCCGTGAATTTATCATTATTTGCAAGTGGAGAATTTTTGTTTGCATTATCCATTAACTTTTTTGTAATAGAGAAAATTTGTATTTGGTTGTTATAAATTTCTTTTATACTATTACTTTTTGTTTTTGTAAGCACATTTATATATACAATATCTTTTAATGCTTTTTCATTATGAATTATGTACCCCTTTATAATATTTATTGCTTTTGGAACTATATCACTTTTTGAATTAAGATATTGAATCTGATTATATCGTTGTTTGTAAAGGGCGGTTTTTATAAGATTTGCACGATATACGGGAATAAAAGCAAAGATTAGTATGATTATAATCAAAGAGATTATTGTGATTGATTTATATACTTTTGTATTATGAAATTTATTTGCCATTTTTTTCCCCCTTCAATGGAATATTATATATCATAAAAAATATATTTTCTATATAAAGTTTTGCTTTTATTTTTTTTTCTTTTACTGTATGCTATTAACTGAGAGGGAAAAATGAGAATTTTTGCAAGAAAGTTTTATAAAAAAGTTTATGGCGGAGCCGTTATGTTTCAAGTCCTTTTGGGATTGGGACTTATGGTTATGATGTCACCTATGATTTTTACTCAGATAAAAAAATATAATGAGGAAGTTCAACGAGAAGAAGCCGTGCATGATTTGGAACAATGGCAAAGGGCTGCATCTTCGTTTATTGTTTTTGAAAAGGATAAACCTAATGTGATTACAGAGGGTATTACTATGACAGAGGGTAATTCTTTGCTTACACTTCTTCAAGATTATACTGGGGCTTCGAATGTTCATACAACGAATGGTTTTGGTCAAAAATATGCTTTGATTACTAATAGAAAAGGTGAGCAAGTGGAAGCCGTTGTTGTTGCATACGGTGGTGGTTTGGATACTCTTACCCTTAATGGTATAGGGCAATTTTTGTTTGATAAGGGATCTATTGTAAATTCAAGTGGTCAAATATTGACTGATATGAAAGTATCACCAGAGTTGAAAACAAAATTAACATCGTTGGCTAATGCAGTGAATGGTGGTTTGTTATTTATGTATGTTAGTGATGCGTTCTTTTCATCTGATTATTTGCATATTGCGGAAATGCCAGGAACATCTGAACGTGCATCGTTGGTTAATACTATGATTGTTGATTTGAATATGGGTGGTAATAATGAAAGACATAGTATCAACAATATAAATAATATAAATGCGTCCCAACTTACTGCGGGGTTTGGATGGATTGATTTGGTTTCGGTTTCTCAACTTAAATTGAATGGAAGTGTCGAAGTTGAAAAGGCATTTGAATATGCAAATGTCGATGGTATTTCTGGAACTGAACTTCCTGTAAAAACTACTTTGGGTGCAGATGAAAGTGAAAGTTTTCGTCTTGATGCTGAAGATGATTTGACAGTAGAAAATGCTGAATTGAAAAAACTTTATTTACGAGATTCAGATTTGGAAGTCAAGGGTGATATTATGGCTTCGAATTATTATATTCATGGTGATGTTGATATAGATTCTTCATCATTATATCTTAATGTTAATGATATGTATGTTAATACTTTCTTTAGTGATGGAAATGTTGCAGATAGTGTTGAAAATATTGTTTTGGATAAACCAGAAAAAACAACCGTTTCTGGGGATTATGATAAGGATATTAAAAATAGTTTTATTTATATTGGTCAATATGAGGATAAGGGTGGAGAAAAAGTTTATAGCGATACTGACTATATAATGTTGGATTTAGCAGGAACATCAGAGGTAGAAGATATTTGTGATTTAAGTGGAGAAAATTGTTTATCAGATAAAGTTTTAGACTTTTATGATAGGTTAGAGGAAAGAATAATACAGGTTGTTGGTAAGGGGGCTTAATATGCGTAGGAAATATTTTAGAAATATATCTGGTGCTTCACTTATGGAAGTCATTTTCGTTTTGGGAATTATGGCTGTGCTTACTCCTGTTGTGATACAATTTGCATTTAAAGATTTAGCAAATGTTCGATATTTGAATCTTGCAAAACAACTTAAGGAAGTTATAAAAACATTGTCTGCATATGCATCAACAGAAAGGGATACTTGGGTTAAAGATTCTGGTGTAATTAAAACTACGGATGCTGGTGTTGGGGAAGGTTTGGCAAAATATGGACTTGTGGATTCAATAGATGAAAAATTGTTTAAAAATCTTTCATTAAAATATGTAAAAAATGGTGATGATAAAATTCTTTATGGCGTGATTGATATGTCGGATTTTCAACTTGATGCAATTTCATTTAATAAGACATTGCTTTATGTGGGAGATAATATTGGTTATGTCGTAAGTGGTGAAAAATGTGGTGAATGTTCTTCAAATGCGTGTGCATGTGCGATAAATGGAAAGTGGGGTGTTAATTTTTCAGAAGCATCAAATATTGGGACACCAGGAAATAAAAAACTTTATGCTGTTATTCGTATTGATGGAAGTTTGATAGAAGACGAATATTCATCAGAAGTTTATCTTTATAGAAACAGAGTAGATAATTATGCAAATACAATGTCCCGAGATTTGGATATGGGGGCAAATTCTTTGAATAGAGCAGATTTCAAAGATATTAAAAATGTTAAGGGAATAGATGCAACTTTTGTTGGTGGAATTCCTGTTGGTAGTGGTTCAGGAGCAGTTGTGGAAAATCTTAAGGCTCTTAATTCTATAAATGGAACTTTTTCAGGTGTTTTGAATGTGCTAGATTCAATTTATTTTCTTTCTACTGGGGTAGTAGATGAAAGTGGAAAAGAAACTAGTAAGTCTGTTTTAAATTTTGTGGCTCCGACAAAAATTTTGGTGCCAAAAATTGTTTTGAAAAAACAGACGCAGTTATCAGAATTGTCTTTGCCTAATGCTTATTTATTGATGTTCCAGGGTGAAACTGTTAAGCCAGGGATAAAAGCAAAGGATGTGGAATTAAGAAATGTTGATTTACAGAATTTGTCATTGATTAGTTCGGATAGTGATTTTAATAATTCTAAAAAACTTGATATTTATGGTTTTGATGAAGAACATGGTCCATATAATGCAGAAAATGAATTGTCTGAAAATTATGTTAGAAATTCTCGAATTCGTGCTGAAATTCCTAATGTAAATGCTAAGAAACTGAATGTTAAAATTATCAATATCAATGGTGGAAATTATATAGAGTCTAAAAATGGTTTGATTAAGTTTCAAGGTGGAAAAATTTTATTAGGAACAGGTGCTAAGGTTAATATATATAATTTAAAAGGCCATAGCCCAAAAAGTCTTTTTAATATAATACAAGATTTGAATGGAATTTTGAATGAAATTACTAAGGTATAGTTATAAAGGAAAAATTTATTATGAAAAAAAATAAAAGTGTTAATGGTGGTATTTTATTAGAAGTTCTTTTTATGTTGGGAATAATGATTGCAATATTTCCATTTATTCAAAGTGATGTTAAAAAAAGAACTGATGCCATACGAAATCAAATGGTTGTGCGTGATTTGATAAAACTTAAAACTGCAGTAGAGGAGTATTTGAAACGAAAACCAACATTTGATAAATCAGGTGTGCATGATATAGAATTTAGTCAACTTTATGATAGTGGTTTGGAACCAACATTTAAGGAAAAAAGTGTCCTTGATCAGAATTATAAAGTGCGTGTTAAAGTTTCAGAAGTTGGTGGAAATACTTCGTATGATGCAATAATTATTGCGACTAGTGATGGTTCGATTCCTACTGTAAGATTAAGGGATATTGTTAAAGAATCAAAAGGGTATGTTGGATATGTAGAGGCAAATGGAAGTAGTCTTGTTGCATATAGTCCAAGTTGGCAATTTACTATTTCTAATGGTTCTGATAATGGTTGGAATGGTGCAAGTGGTGGTATTGATAAAAATTCCTTGATTGTAAAGGCGGGGCTTTCAAAAAAGGAATATAAGTATATTTCAAGAATACCAGGTGTCGGAACTGCGACTATGGAAACTCATTTGTTAATGAATAATCAATCTATTTCTGGTGTGGATAGTTTGCATATTGCAGGGACTTTTAGTGTGCCGGATTTTGATTTTAAAGGTGGTGAAAACTTTGTGTCAAAGGTTGGAAATATTACTATTGCACCAAATGAAAATACAAAGGATGCTTTGGTAGGTTCTGTGCTATCTTCGTTGGAAGTTTCTGGTTCTAATATGATAGTGAAAGAAGTGTTGCGTTTTACTGCTGGGTTAATGATGGATACTTTGAAATTTATTGATGATGGACTTTTATCATTATATATAAAATCGGATTTAATAGTTAATAATAAACTTAAATTTAATACTGATGCGACTTGTTCATTTGTGGATTCAGCAGATGAGGATTATACATCGCTTGATGTTTGTAATAAAATTCGTGCTATTAAAGTTATTGGAAAACTTGCTATTCCATCAGGAGGTGTTTCGGTTTTGTATGTCGCAAATTTGTTTAGATTACTTTCTAATCCAGAAGGAGATACTAAAAATTTAGCGTATATGTTGAAAGTAAACAATTTGAATGTTAGATCGTTCGATAATGAAAAAAGTTCTTCTTCAGAAACAGGAGTCGTGTCGGCAGTTAAGGCTTTGGAATTTGGTAAAATACTTGTTGATGGCCAACCTGATTTCAAAGTAAATGAAGCAACTGTGAATTTGAATGATATTATTGTTTCAAAAGTTAACAGCAAGTTGATGGCAAGAACAAGTAAGATTGGTGGTATTGATATAAATGAAAAGACTCCACTATCGACTATTTTGCGTGCATTGTGGTATGAATATGCTGATGGATTCCATTTGGCAAAAAGTGGTAGTCGTGCAGAGAATCTTAAAAAAGCTGTATTTCCAAACTGGATAACAGTAGAATCCAATAGATGTGAGTATGAACAATGTCTAGGTAATAATTGGTATAAATAGCCATTTCATTTAACATTATGGATGAATAGGAAGTTTTGCCTGTTCATTTTCTATTGTATCAACAAGTTTCTTTTGAAATTCATCGCGTGAATACTCAGATGGTTTTATTGCTGGAAGTATATGAACTTCGATAGTGCCAGGATATTTTATAAATCCATGTTTTGGCCAATAAACACCAGAATTCATTGCAACAGGAATAACCTCGACATCTTTTAATGCTTGGATAATAATACTTAACCCAGATTTGTATTCAGGTTCGGCACCTGGTTTTGTGCGAGTTCCTTCTGGGAAAATGATAACATTGTATTTTTTAAGGCGTTTTGCAAAACTTGCACGCAAACTTTTTATCATTTCCTTGCTTCCATGTCCACGATTTACAGGAATGTTTTTTGTTTTTACCATTGCAATTCCGAAAAGTGGAATAAAAGCAAGTTCTCGTTTATACATAAATACGCATGGATGAAGGAATATTTGATATGCAAATGTTTCCCATGCTGATTGATGCTTTGATGCAAAGATAACTGTTTTACCATTTGGAATATTTTCAAGTCCAGTTACATGGTATTTTATTCCACAACATACTTTTAGTAAAAACATAATACTTCGACACCAAATGCGTGCAGTGGTAAATGTTACAACAGACGGTAAAATTGATGTGAAAACTGCTGATACACAGAATATGATTGCAGTAATCATAAATAATATAAAGTAGATTGTTGAACGAATTGCAAGAATAAATTTTTTCATTATAGAACTCCTTGAATTTTTAATGCGGTTCTTGTTTCTAAACCAGTTAAGGTCCAAATATAAGTTAATAAATATTTGTTGTATTCACTGAACACTAAACCAAGCATATGTGCATTTGTTAATGTTGTAAAACGACTTTGTGAAAATGAAATAGGATGTTCAATTACAATAGTTTTTGGAAGGTATTTTTTGAATAAAAGTTTTGATCTTGGCATATGATAAAATGATGTGATTAAACGCACAGTTTCAACATTGTTTTCATTTACCCAAACAGCACTTTCCAATGCATTTTCTATTGTATTTTCAGCCTTTCCTGTGGAAATTCGACTTTTAAGAGAATCAGGTGAAAATTTAAGTTTTCTATCAGTTTTTAAATCTATAATAGTTTTATCAATTACTTTTGAAAGAGGAGCCTTTAGATATACACCAGAAATAAAAAGTTTTGGAGAATTTCCCTTGTTCAATTCAGCAATACTTTCGGTTATACGCCTTGTTTCTCCGGTCAAAACAATGATGGCATCGGTTTTTTCATTTGTGTATTCAGGTTCGTATTCCAAACTTAATGCAAAGGCAATAAAACCAAGCAAATATATACCAAAAACTATAAGCATATAAATGATATATTTTTTTGCACGAAGTTCTGATTCTGAAAGTTCTTTTTTGGGTTTAAAACCTTCTTTGTATTTTTCGATTTCCATTTTATACCATTTTATTTAGTTCTTTTTTTATGGTAAGCATTGCACTTACCTTTGCTATTATACCAGCAATAATTGGAATTATCAACATTTGTAAATATATATATGATGAAAACTCAAAATTCGCGATTATTCCATCACTTATATCTTTGGAAATAGTTTTTATTATAAGTATTACTATACAAGAAATTATATAACCTATTGAACCTCCAGTTATAGCAAGAATCATCATTTGGCGTGAAAATTGGGTTGATATGTATTTGTTTGTTGCACCAACCATATGCATAATATTTATAACTTTTTTATTTATGTTAAGCCCAGATTTTGTTGCATATGAAATTGTGATTGCCGTTGTTGAAAGAATTAAAATTATGATTAGTCCAAGTAATGTTTGAACTGCGGATACAGTATTTTTGAATTCAAACATCCATGTTTCATAAGTTTCAAGTTTTATGAGTGATGAATAATTTTTTATTTCGTTGGCTAGTGTCTTTGTATTTAATGGAATTACATCAGATATTTGAACAGAAATTATTCGTGGTAATGTTATATCGATTTTATCACCAATCCATGGTTTTAAAAGATCAACAGTTTCGGATTTCGACATTGCGTAAAATGATTTTATTCCAGGTGTTTGTTTCAATATTTTTTTTATATTATTGATTCTTTCCTCTATTTCTTTTGGTGGATTTTTTGCACGCATATCAGGTAAAACTTGGATAGTAAGATTATTACTCATATGACGATTCCAATCGCTAGCAAGACTGTTTCCAATAAGTGCAGTTGCGTATGTGATTGATGCAACGAATACCATAAATGCGGTGATGAATGGTAAAAAACCTTTGTTTAAATCTGTTTTGAATGCAATATCTGTTTTTAACATTTTATTCCTTTATTAAATGACCATCTTGGAGGTGTAAAACCGGAAAATGGAATTGTTTTATAAGATTTGTGCTGTGAGTTGCAATTATTACAGTTGTTCCCATTTTATTTAATTCTAAAAATAGGAAAAGAAGTTTTTTTGCCATTTCTTCATCAACATTTCCTGTTGGTTCATCAGCAATTAAAATATCAGGATTATTTATAACTGCACGAGCAATCGCAACCCTTTGTTGTTGTCCACCAGATAAAAGTTTTGGTTTAGTGTTTATGAATTTTTTAAGCCCAACCCATTCAAGAAGTTCGGGAACATGGGTTTGGATATATCTTTCACTTCTTCCTACAATCCTAAGTGGAAGAGCAACATTATCAAGAACTGATAAATGGTCAAGTAAGTGATAATCTTGGAACACAATACCAATACGACGGCGAATGTGAGCCATATCCTGTTGTTTTATAAAATCAATATCTTTACCAAAAATTTTCAATTTTCCACGGGTTGGTTTATGTGCAAGGTGCAAAAGTTTTAAAAGAGATGTTTTTCCAGCACCACTTGCCCCTGTAAGAAAGTAAAAATCACCGGCTTTTAACTCAAGATTTATATCCTTTAAAACTTCGGGTCCGGCATTATAACGAAGCCCAACATTTTGAAGACTTACAATAGGTTTTGTAGAATCACTTTGTGTTTTTGACATTTTATTTTCTCCGTAATACTCTATATAATACAAAATTTTTGATAAAATACAAATATTTTATTTTTATAAATTGAAAATTTAATATCTTTGTTCTATACTTGGCTTTGTGAATTATATATAAAAGGGGTTTATTATGATTATAGAGTGTCCTAAATGTAAAACAAAATTTGAAGTAGCAGATTCTTCACTTTCTAATGGTGAAATGAAATTCCAATGTTCAGAATGTGCATATATCTGGACGGAACAAATTTCAAAAGGAAGAAAATTATTAAAAGAAGAAGTTGTTGAGGAAAAAGATGAAAAACTTCCTTCTATTTTAACAGAGGAAGAGGATGGCACAATCAAACAAAAAAAAGATTGGCTTTCATTCCTTTCCGTAAGAAATATGCTTATATTTTTGATGGCAGTTGTTCTTTTTTCAATAGTGCTTACTATTGGTAAATTTGTTATGAATTCATCAGGTCACAAAGATACACAAAATGTTTTTGAAAACACCAAAAAATCTAGTGATGCAAAGGATTTGTATATTGAAATAGTAAAGCCATTGACTCTTACAAAAGAGGGAACAAATGAATATATAATTATTCGTGGTTTTGTGTATAATCCAACGAATGCAAAAATGCGTGTTCCTAAACTTGTTATTCGTTTAGAGAATCGTGATGAAAGAGTTCTTCAAGAACAAGAACGCGAAATAGAAGTTAAAACACTTGCTCCGTTAGAAAAGACTGATTTTATGTTTAAAGTGTTCAAGTTTTCTTCACAAGTTGCAAGGGTAAAAGTTGATTTTGTTGATGAAAATAAAATTTAAGTAAAAGGTGGATAAATGAAAAAAGTATTTTTTCTTTGTTTGGGATTATTGATTTCAAAAGTTTCTTTTTCACAGTGGGCTAATTGGTTTAGAGTATCGGATCAACAATATAAAATTTATGTTGAAAGTGATGATAATTTAAATGTCACACAGGGGTATTATTTGACTAATTTCCCATGTTATGGTCAATATAATCAGGAGTATTATAAAACTATTGTTGGGAAGAATATGATTACTCTTTTCTGTTTACAACCACCAACAGAAATTTACCTTAGTTATATTACAAAACCTATTGGTTCATTTGTTCCAAGAAATGCTAAGGCTGATGGTTATATGATTTGTCCTGTAGTTGTTAAGGGAAGTATTGCACAGGGCGTTATTCCAAGGATGCAAGTCAATCTTTCTGATTGTCAGAAAACAGAAATAAATGCAAATGCCAACAAAGATATTATTAAAAAATATGATGGTGTAGAGTTATAATGGAAAATGTATTTACTTTTGAAGTAGGAGAAGAATTTAATGGAAGTCGTCTTGATAAATGGCTTGCAACGATTAACCCTGATTTTTCCCGTTCAAAAATTCAACAATTCATCAAAAAAGGGTATCTTTTGAAAAATGGTGAGCAAGTTGAAAGCCAAAGAATAGATGTGCAAACTGGGGAAGTTTATGTTTTGACTATTCCTGAGAAAAAAGTTGAAATTACTATGGAGCCAGAAAATATTCCACTTGATATACTTTATGAAGATGATGATATTATAGTTATCAATAAGCCTGTGGGGATGGTTGTGCATCAAGGGGCAGGTGTGAATAGTGGAACTTTGGTAAATGCACTTCTTTATCATTGTAATGGAAAACTTGCCAATATTGGTGGCGATGTTGGAAGACAGGGAATAGTGCATAGACTTGATAAAGATACCAGTGGTGCGATGATGGCTTGTAAAACAGATAGGGCGTATCATATCATGCGAAAACAATTTGCTGATCATTCGGTAAAAAGGGAATATTATGCTTTGTTGTGGGGAATGCCTAATCCAATAAGTGGTAGAATCGAAAAAAATATTGCCAGAAACCCAAGGGCAAGGCAGGAAATGACTGTTGTTTATGATGGTGGAAAAACTGCAATTACAAATTATGAAACATTGGAGGTGTTTAGTGGTCCAAAGTTTAAACCTCTTGCCCTTGTAAAATGTTTATTGGAAACAGGTAGGACCCATCAAATTCGTGTTCATATGTCAAGCATTGGAACTCCGATTTTAGGGGATAGTGTTTATGGTAATCCACAAAAACATATTACGCAGGTTGAAAATGAAGATGTAAGAAATTTGCTTATGGGAATAGATAGGCAAATGCTTCACAGTAAGAATATTGAATTTACTCATCCAATAACTGGGGAAAGGATGAAATTTGAAACAAAACTTCCTGATGATATGCAAAGGATAATTGATTTTTTTAGAGGAGAATAAAAATGGAAATGGTTCGAAAAGTTGGAACTATGGGTATAAATTTTGTAAAAGCAATGTTCCAGTTTTTACTTTTTTTGATACAGACTGTGCATAATTGGTTTTCACCACCATATTATCCAAAGGTTTTTTTGAAAAACTTTATTGAGATAGGTTTTTATTCGCTTCCTGTTGTGTCTTTGACTGCACTTTTTGCAGGTATGGTATTGGCACTTCAAAGTTATTCTGGGTTTGCAAGTTTTTCTGCGGAAAGTGCGGTTGCTACTGTTGTAGAAATTGCGATTACAAGGGAACTTGGTCCTGTGTTTGCTGGACTTATGGTTGCAGGTAGAATCGGTGCAACTATGGCGGCAAGTATTGGAACAATGAAAGTGACAGAGCAAATTGATGCCCTTAAAACTTTATCGATGAGTCCTTTTAAATATATTGTTTCACCAAGGGTTTTGGCAGGCGTATTGGTGATGCCATTGTTGGTGATTGTTGCTGATATTATTGGGGTGTTTGGTGGATTTTTGGTAAGTATTCACGAACTTGGGTTTAATCCTTATGTTTACATAAAAGATACATATAACAGTATGAAAATGGTTGATTTGACAATAGGTATTGCAAAGGGGGCAACCTTTGGTGCGATTATTACATCTATGGGATGTTATTATGGATATTATACCGAAGGTGGTGCTGATGGTGTAGGAAAGGCAACAACGAATGCAGTTGTTTATTCATCTATCCTTATACTTATTTTTAACTATATATTAACTGCGTTGTTTTTTTAAGTGAGGTGGAAAATGGCTGTGGAAAAAGAACCTGTAATAGAACTTAAAAATGTGTATAAGTCGTTTGGGACTAAGTATGTTCTTCGTGGTTTGGATTTAAGTATTTATAAGGGCGAATCGATTGTCCTTTTGGGACAAAGTGGTATGGGAAAATCCGTAAGTGTTAGGTTGATGCTTGGGCTTATGGATGTGGATAGTGGTAGTATTAAAATCAATGGAAAGGAAATTACAAACTTTTCCGAAGAAGAATTTTATGAAAATAATCGTAAGATTGGGATGTTGTTCCAAAATGGGGCATTGTTTGATAGTATGAGTGTTTGGGAAAATATTGCATTTTCACTTCTTAACATTGATAAAATGAATCCTGAGGAAGCAAGAAAAATTGCGATTCAGAAATTAGAAGATGTTGGGCTTCCATCAAAGGTTGCTGATATGATGCCGGATGAACTTTCTGGTGGTATGAGAAAGCGTGTTGGATTGGCTAGGGCTATTGCTGATAATCCAAATATTATTTTCTTTGATGAACCAACAACTGGGCTTGATCCGATAATGTCGGATGTGATTAACAACCTTATTGTTCGTTGTGTGAAACAATTAGGGGCGACGGCGTTGACTATTACACATGATATAAATTCTGCACGAAAAATTGCGGACAGAATTGTTATGCTTTATGATGGAAAAATAATTTGGAGTGGAAAACCATCGGATTTGGATAATCCAAAAAATGAATATGTGGAGCATTTCGTGAAGGGAATTTCGTTATAGATTTTTTGTATAAAATTTTCTTGTTATATGACTAAAATTGTGATATAATAGTTTTAGTTTTCATAAGAAAAGGAGAAAAAAATGTCTATATTTAAGTTTTTAACAAAAAAATCAACACTTCTTTGTTTGGGTATTTTGGCATTGATGGCTTTTGTGCCGGTTGATGCTTGGGCTCAAAGTGCGACTGTTGCAAATGCTGAAAAAACTGGTCCATTTGCTGCGTTTTTGTATCGTGCTGCAAAGTTATTTATGCAAACAAGAAATGCTTTGTTCGTTTTGGCTGCGTTTGCATTTATTGCTTATGCTTGGACTGCGATTCAAAAAGGTTCCATTGACTGGGACAAAATTTTCTATCTTATTGCTGGATTGACAATTTTGGGTGTTGCTGGTTGGGTTGTATCATATATGGCTGATCCAAGTTCTGCTGGTAATACAAGCAATGTTGTTGGTGTATATGAAAATATGCAAAACACAAAAGGTTGGGATGATTAGTCCTTAGGTAAATTTGAAAAAAGTTCCTGTCTGTTTGGGCAGGAATTTTTTTTATTTGATGATGATGTTAAATATAAAAAAATCTCGTAAAGTAAAAATTATTTCCACAATAATTTATTGTATGCAACTGAATCTTTTAATATTTCCATTGCAGTTTTAAGCATTAGGTTGGTTGTTTCAACACTTGGGAATAACGCCTTACAACTGTTACGAATATTTTTTATTGTTTCAGCAGTTTTATTATTATCGGTAGGGCGACTGTCTATAAATTTATTATTTTTAATATTTTCAAGAAGAAGTTTTATGTCCCTTTCTTCGGTAATAGAAGATGTGCAAATTATTGGAACAACGCCAATTTTATCAACAGAAATATCCTTTGCGTTTTTGGATATTGAGGTTGAAAAAGTAATATCAGCATTGTTTGAAAGTGTAAATTTTTTCTGGATATTGCCATTGCCGAATGTTGGTGTTCCTATGACAACGGCACGTTTAGAACCTTCCATAATTGATGCGAAAATTTCAGCAGGTCCCTTTGTCGTATTATCGACTATTATAACGATAGGTTTACCCCATGCGTGGTCACCATCCTTTGCCGTATAGGTTTGGTTATAGTCGTCATGGAAACCTTCGGTTTTTAAAATGTCGCCACCGGAAATGAAAAGATTTGCACTTTCGATTGCTTCGGTTGAAAGCCCACTTATATTGCCACGCAAATCAAAAATTGCCCCGGCTTCATTTCGTGTTTTTTCAAATATATCCTTTAATTCCTTGGCTGAACCTGATTTAAAATTTTGTATTTCAATAACAGGAATATCGTTAATTTTTTTTGAAACGACAGATGGAATTATAATCTGACTTTTCCTTAGGAATATATTTTCAGGTTTGTTTGAAATATATGAAACATAATCTATATTTAAAATATCAGTATCTGTATTGGTTAAGATATATTCAAGTTGTTCATCAGTAAGGCTTCGTGTTGGCATTTTATTTATTGCAGTAATCAAATCACCAGTTTTGATTTCCGAAAAATATATTGGCGAATCCTTGAAAATACTTAAAACCTGAATACCAAAAGTTGTTCGGCGATAGGTAAAGCCTAAACTTGTCGAATTGTTGTTGTATGTTTCCTTTGCTTTTGATACAGGGTCAAGATATGTCGCGTTTGCATCCAAACTTTTTAAAAGGTAAAGAGCGGAAACATAATAAATTTGCTCTTGTTGTGCAGTGGCAATTTTTTCATTATTTTTTCTTAATGTTAAAATTATTTTTATTAAGATATTAACCCAACTTTCCGTATCGTTGTCGGAAACTTTTGTAAAATTACCGATAAGTTTTAAATTCTTGTCATATATAAGAATTCGATTGTTTGTTGTTTCAATGGAAAGTTGTTCTGCGAATCCGGAAAGCCCTTCTAAAATTTTATTAGTTATTTCCTGATGAGTTATAGGTTTTACAAAATTAGAAGAAATTGTATCATAAAGGCTTGTATAAAATTTTTGTGCGTTATCGATGGAAAAACCATCAACAATGTCGGTTCCCTTTACCCAATATTCCTTTGGTTTATATTCGTAATTTAGAACTTCTTGTTTTTTAAGAGGAAGAATTTCAACACCAGAAAAAGTATCAGGGTCAGCCTTTGCCATACTGGCAAATGGGCATAGCATAGATAATCCTAATAATACTTTTTTATAATCCATTCTTCCCCCTCCTTTAAAGTCCTTTATCTTTTTAACTTTTTTGAAAATAGTAAAAGTGTTGATGTAGAAAGCAACATTGATGAATAAGTTCCAACAATGATACCAAATAACATAACAGCAGAAAATCCACGCAATACTTCACCACCAAAAATAAAGATTGCAAGAACAGCAAATGCAGTAGTTAAACCGGTTAAAACAGTCCTTGAGAATGTAGAATCAATCGCAATATTGATTATTTCTTTTAATGGTTTGTTCTTGTATGTTTTAAGGTAAGTTCTTATTCTATCGTAAATAACAACAGTATCATTGATTGAGTAACCAGCCAATGTTAAAAGAGATGCAAGTGTTGTTAAATTGAATTCTAAACCTGTGAAAACAAGCATCCCTAATGCTAAAATAATATCATGAGTAAGTGATAGTCCAGCACCTATTGCAAATGGTAATTCGAATCGTGTCCAAATATAGATAGAAATAACTAAAAGTGATAAAAGCACAGCCAAAATTCCACTTTTTACCAAATCAGCACCAACCTTTGGTCCAACGATTTGGGTATTTCTATATTCAATTTTGTCGCCAAGAATCTTTTTTACATCATTTACCATTTTTGTGATTTCAACTTCATTTTTATTTCCTTGTGGTAAACGAATTGAAACAACATTTCCTTCTGTTCCTTGGGATTGGATTTCAGGAGAAAATGCCTTTAATTCCTTACGAATTTGTTCAATATTTGCAACAGTAGGAGTTTTTATTTCCATCAAAACACCACCGGAAAAATCAATACCGTAGTTAAATGATTTTGTTGCAAGAGTGAATATCGCAAATGATAAAAATAATCCAGCAATAGTCACAAAAACTTTTGAATATTTCATTGCATTAAAATGAATTTCAGATGGGAATAACTTTATTAACTTAAACATTTTTACTCCTTTACTCAATGATTTTTGGAACAGTGAAAAATTCGCCATCTTCATTAGGTGAAGGGGCATTAGTTAAAACTTCATCACGAGTATTTTCCATCTTTATGGTGTCAACGCGTTTTGGAAGTGCGTGTTCATTCACGGAAATAAGGGGTTCAACACCATCAACATTTACATCATCCAAACCCTCAATCCATTCAATAACATTTTCAAGTTCAGGTATCATTTTTTCAGCAAGTTCATCAGGCATACCTATACGAACAAGTTTTGCGTTTTTTTTAATTTTTTCTTTTGTAAAATACATAGTAATTCCTCTTTTTTTCTATGGGTAAATATTAGCATTATTCGTTTTGTGTAGTCAAGCATTGATTGAAATAAAAAAGGACATTTTTCAATGCCCTTTCTTTTTATGAGTAAATTTGTTGTTTTTTTAATTATTTTTTTGCTTCCATCATTTTTTGCATATGTGGGCATGGAACCTTTTTTTCACATGGACGTGGACCATGTGGATGTTTTTTACCACAGCATGGACGTGGACCAACAACAACAAGTGTTGTGATTACGGTTACTGCGATAATCATTAACAAAATGATGAATTGTTTTAATTTTGTGTGTTTGCAACAACAACATTTGCAATCTTTACCACAAGTGCAATTTGCACCACATGTGCATTCTGAACAACAAGCACATTTGTTTTCTACTGGTGCAACTTCTACTTTTTTAGTAGATTTTACAGCTTTTGTAGCTTTAACAGATTTTACAGTTTTTTTAGCAACTGGTTTTTTTGATGTTTTTTTAGCAACCATTTTAAGCTCCTTTTGTTGATTGACATTCCTTATTTTCTGAACTATATTAAAAATAATTCATATTAGGAGTATAACATTGCAAAATAATATTTTCAATACCCTTAAACAAAAATATTTTTCAACTGAAAAGCGATTTTTAGGGATTGATTATGGTGATGTAAATATTGGGGTGGCGGTTTCTGATGTGGGGCGACAAATTGCTTCGCCTTATGCTATGCTTAAAAATAAGAGTTATAAAGATTTATTTCCTGAAATTAAGAAAATTGTTGATGAAATGGATGTGGCTGTTATTGTTTTGGGACTTCCGTTGCAAATGAATGGGGAGGAAGGTGAAACGGCAGGTAAGGTCCGAAATTTTGCAGAGAAACTTTCTGAATTTATTCCAGATGTGGAGATAGTTTTTGCTGATGAGCGTATGACTTCGGCTATGAGTGAGAAAATGCTTATTCGTGAATTTGATTTGAGTAGAAAAAAACGGAAGGCTATTTTGGACAAGGTTGCGGCAGCCGAAATTTTACAGCGGGTATTGGATGCCTTTTAATTTATTGATTTAGAAACAAAAAAACCTCCCATTTGGGAGGCTTTTTAAAACTGAAACATAAAATTACATATGTGCTTCGATGTATTTTACAGCATCTTCTACAGTTAAGATTTTTTCAGCTTCTTCATCAGGAATTTCGCAACCGAATTCTTCTTCGAAAGCCATAACTAATTCAACTGTATCAAGAGAATCAGCACCGAGATCATCAATAAAACTTGATTTTTCAGTAACTTTATCAGCTTCTACACCGAGATTTTCAACAACGATTTTTTTTACTTTTTCAAGAACATTTTGTTCAGCCATTTTTTCACCTTTTTGTTAGTTAAACTTATTTTCAGTTTTAAACCGAATGAAGATAATTTACTATTTCTATAGCAAAATGTCAAGTCCTAATGCAAGAAAGGAAGTTTTGGAGAGTTAATTATTGTATAAATTCTTGATATCTGGGGCAAAATAAAGGGCGTCGATAACTGCATCAATAGTTTCAATCTTGAATTTTTCAGTTGTTTCAGCCAAATCTTTTGAAAAAGTTGTTTCCAAATTTGCAAGAAAATCCATCCAACTCCAATAATCCATACCAAGAGCAGTGTAATTTTCTTTTTTTATAGAATCGAAATCCTTAGCAGAAATAGAAGGGGTATTTTGTGCTAAAACCCTTTGAATCTCTTGGCTAAATAGCTTTCTTTTATTATACATTTTTTCAGTTTTATTAGTCATAATACTTGTATTATAGACAATAAAGATATTATTTGTCAATAAAATATTATGCTAATTTTTTCTCCTTCATGGAAAAGTATCTATTGCAAAAGAAAAATTTTCAAGTAAATTATATATATAAGGAGATTTAAAAATGAAAAATTTAAAAAAATCATTGTTTTTACTTGCTTTTATTTTATTAGGAACAATTTCCGCTTTGGCTGAAATTTATGTTGATATTGATAGTGGAAATATAGAACCTATATCTATTGCTATTATGGATTTTGATGCTGATGATAAGGAAAATCGTGAAGTCGGTAAAAAAATTACTGAGGTTATAACAAATAATTTAAAGCGTTCTGGACTTTTTAGACCTATTGATCACAAGGCATTTATTGATAAAAAACAAAATGTTAAAGATTTGCCAAATTTTGAAAATTGGTCTGTGATAAATGCTCAAGCCTTGCTTTATGGAAAACTTGTAAAAAAAGAAAATGGAAAACTTAGGGTCGAATTCCATCTTTGGGATGTGCCTGCACAACAAAGAATCGAAGGTCAGGCTTTGATTACTGAACCTACAAATTGGAGAAGAATTTCACACATTATTTCTGATTATATTTATAAAAGGATGACTGGGGATAAGGGGTATTTTGATACAAGAATAGTTTATGTTTCTGAAACAGGATCAAAACTTAATAGAACAAAGCGTTTAACAGTTGTTGATCAGGATGGTGCGAATCTTAAATATTTAACAGATGGAAAAATTCCTGTTACAACTCCGGTATTTTCTAATAATTCGCAAAAAATTGCTTATGTGACTTATTTTAAACAAGTTCCAAGAGTTTATGTTTTTGATATTGAAACGGGTGATCAAGATTTGCTTGGAAATTTTCCTGGAATGTCTTTTGCACCAAGGTTTTCTCCGGATGATAAGTATGTTTTGATGAGTATTGCCGAAGATGGAAATTCTGATATTTACGAGATGGAACTTAAAAGTAAAAAACTTAAAAGATTAACTTCTCATCCTGCGATTGAAACGGCACCTACTTATTCGCCTGATGGAAAACGCATAGCGTTTGTTTCTGATAGAAGCGGAAAACCTCAGATTTATACTATGGATAGAGATGGTAGTAATGTTGAAAGAGTAAGTTTTGGTGAAGGTCAATATGGTGATGTAAATTGGTCACCACGAGGGGATTATCTTGCTTTTGTAAAAATTAAAAATAATAAATTTTATATTGGTTTGATGTTCGAAGATGGAACTGGTGAAAGAATGATTGCTGATGGCTATATGGTGGAATCGCCTACTTGGTCGCCAAATGGTCGTAGAATTATATTTTATGAACAAACTCCTACAAAAGATGGGCAAGATAAGTTGACTATTCAAAGTGTGGATATAACTGGATATAATCATGAAACGATGAAGTTGCCTACTGGGGCTTCGGATCCTGCTTGGTCACCATTGTTGCCATAATTAGATATTAAAAAATGGTCCCCTAGAAAATCAAGGGGCTATTTTTTTTTGTATGGTTATGAAAAACCCCCTCGAATTTGAGGGGGCGTTTTTTTATTCAACAAAGGTTTTAAGTTTCTTTGCACGGGTTGGGTGTTTAAGTTTTCTTAAAGCCTTTGCTTCAATCTGTCTGATACGTTCACGAGTAACAGAGAATTGTTTACCAACTTCCTCTAGTGTATGGTCGCTGTTCATACCGATACCGAAACGCATACGAAGAACGCGTTCCTCCCTTGGGGTTAAAGTTGACAATACCTGTGATGTGATTTCGCGAAGATTGCTATTAACAACAGCATCAAGTGGTTTAACCACATTTTTATCTTCAAGAAAATCACGAAATGAACTATCCTCGTCATCACCAACAGGTGTTTCAAGAGAAATAGGTGATTTTGCAATACGAAGAACCTTTCTAACTCTATCAATAGGCATACCAATTTTCTTTGCCAATTCTTCTGGAGTTGGTTCGCGTCCCATATCTTGCATCATTACACGCGATGTCTTCTTTAATTTTGTAATAGTTTCAATCATATGAACAGGGATACGAATTGTTCGAGCCTGATCAGCGATTGAACGAGTAATAGCCTGTCTTATCCACCATGTAGCATAAGTCGAGAATTTATATCCACGGCGATATTCGAATTTATCAACAGCTTTCATAAGACCAATGTTTCCTTCTTGAACAAGGTCAAGGAATTGAAGCCCACGATTTGTATATTTTTTTGCAATAGAGATAACCAAACGAAGGTTTGCCTCAATCATTTCTTTTTTAGCAGTAGCTTCGAATCGTTCACCCTTGCGAACAACATCAACAACTGTTTTATACTCCTTTAATGGAAGGCCAGTTTCGTTTTCTATTGCTTGCATTTCATTTTTAATACGATTGATTTCATCAATGTGAACTGTTGTGAAACGCTTCCAATCCTTTGATGAAATTTTTGAAATCTTTCTTATCCATGAATCAGTAAGTCCAGTTTCACTATATCTTTCAAGGAAATCTTCGCGTTTAATTCGTGAATTTTCAGCCAAACGAAGAAGACGACCTTCGAGTGATAAAAGTTTTCTGTTTTTATCAGTCATTTCATCAAGAAGTTCAGTAATTCTTGCATCGTTAAGTTTTATTACTGACATATAGGAAACAAGTTCAAAGTAAAGTTTTGCATGTTTTTCTTTGAATTCAGCCAAAGTCGATTTTGTTTTAGAATCACCTTGCTTTTCTTCTAACTTGCTTAACTTTGTATAAACTTTTTTGATATTTTCAAATGTTTCAACAACAGTTGGACGAAGAGATTCTTCCATCGTTGTAACAGGAACCTGTGAACTGTCTTCGTATAATTCAGATTCATCAAGATTTTCATCATCAATATCATCAATATCAGGGGAATTATCTTCATCTTCGTTTTCCAAATCTTCTTCAGAAAAATCCTTGTCCATAAAGACATCACCATACATTAAGTCGAGATTAACAATATCACGAAGTTGCATTTCTTCCTTTGTAAGGCTTTCATACCAATCAAGAATCTTTTTAACAGTCATAGGGCTGTCGCAAAGACCTTCTATCATAAGTTTACGACCTGCCTCAATTCTTTTTGCAATAGCAATTTCTCCAGCACGAGAGAAAAGTTCAATAGAACCCATTGCACGAAGGTAATTACGAACAGGGTCACTGCTACGACTTTCTGTGAATTTAATTTCATCATCGTCTTCACCTTGATGAGATGATAAAAACTCCTGCATTGCAATGGAATTGTCAGAATGTTTTATATCAATGTCAGAATCATCATCTTCATCTTCGTCATCTTCGGATTCAGAACGACTGAAAGAGTGACTTTCTTCTTCCTCATCATCACCGATGGAAAGTTCTTCTCCTTCATCATATTCTTCTTTTATATTTACCCCAATTTCCGAGATACGGACAAGAGCATCTTCGGCTTCTTCAGCAGAAAGTCCATCCATTTCGCATGCCTGTTCAACCATGGCACGAGAAACTATACCAACTTTTTTTGCCCTTTTTATCAATTTTTGCAAATTTTCAGAAAGTTCGGAAAGCAAAAATTCAGTTGCCATATCTTCTGGAGATACAGGTTGTTTATTAACGGAAAAAGTTGCCTCAGATGTTTTTTTAGAGGCAACTGTATTTGTTATAGTATTGATTTTTTTTTCTGATTTTTTCTTAAAGAACACAATAAACACCACAATTTAAAGGTTAAAGGAAAACGCGTTTTCATTTGTTCTTTCTAAAACTTTTTATGACAAAAGTCAATTTATTTTAGGAAAAACAATTATTTTTCTTCTTCAAAAGCGTCAGTTTCAACTTTTTTACCGGCTTTTTTAGCCAAAGCTTCCATCTTCTTTTTTGCTGATTCAGCCTTTTTTTCGGCATCAGCAATAGCTTTTGTTAAATCAAATTCAGAACAAATACCCAAAAGCACAGGATTTCTTGGTTGAATTTCAGCAATGCTTTTATGAGTTCTGTCACGAATTGCTTGTATAGTTGATTTAGTAGTTCTTACAAGTTTACAAATTTGTGCATCAGAGATATTTGGATGATTTTTAATAAGCCAAAGAATTGCATCTGGACGATTTTGTCTGTGTGCCATAGGAGTATATCTTGACTTTACATCACGGCTTTTGTTTATGAATTCCTCTGATGTTTTGTTCAATGTAAGTCTTGCATTAGGATCTTTTTCACATTTTTCAATATCTTCTTTTGTAAGCATTCCGTTTAGAATAGGACTTGAGCCAACAATGTATTCAGTAATTTCACGGTCAGCCAAAGCTTGAACTTCTAATACATGCATACCACAGAAATCAGCGATTTGTTCAAATGTTAGTGCAGTATTATCAATCAACCAAACTGCTGTTGCTTTAGGCATTAAAATTTTTCCAATCATAATAAACTCCTACTGTTTAGGGGAAAATAACCCAATTATTTTAAAAATTACTATAGTTTTATACTTATTTTTACAAATTTTCAAGTATTTATTAAAAAAATGGTAAAATAATTATTTTAATTGATTAAAACAAGAAAAAATGGTATGATGTATCAATGTAAGAGGAAAGAAATGAGTAGAAAAATAAGTTTTTTTGCTGTTGCTTTAAGTTTTTTGGGGGTTTTTACTCCTGAAGAGGGATTTTCTCGTGAAGTAAGAAGATCATCAAAAATTCAAAAAGCCTCTAATTACAAGGGGTCTTCTGGGTTAAGAGTTTCTGGTGTTCCAACAGAAAGTGAAACTTTGAAATGTGGGCAAAATGCAGTGCCTAATGCTACTAATACTGCGTGTGAATGTGCTGATCCTACAAATTATGTTATAAATACAGTTAATCCAACAGAATGTTATCAAAAACTTGATCCAACGGTTATTGCTCAAAAAAAGGCATGCGGTAATGTTTTGTTGACTGCTGTTAATCGTATTTGTGAAACATCTTTTTCAAATAATGGACTTTCCGAAGATGGTGAAATAAAATGTTATGATCCAAATGATTTATTCCTTAAATTTGATACTTCTGGATTGATTGTATATATTGATGGTGTGCAATATTCCTATGATAAGACATGTTATATTTATACAGAAGATTTGATGAAATCTATTTCTGATGATTATCAAATAACTGGTCTTAATTCGCCTAATTGTAAACTTAAACGCGTTGTGGCAGAGGCATCAAATGAATGTTTTCAGGCTGTGCTTTCGACAGGTAGGGGACTTGGTGCAACAAAATCTATTGCAAATGATTTGCAAAAAATTTGTGGATATACTGGACTTCATGCAAAGTGGGCTCAACTTTTTGGAAATGATGATAGTTCAAAGGTAAATTTCCCAACAGATATTCCGGATTTGTATTTAAAAACTGGAAAATTGAGTGCTGCTGATGGTATGGCATTGGTTGGTAATCTTATAGATGGAAAGATGACTGATAAATCCAATACATGGGAAAGGGAAATAACAAGAATTTTAAATTCTCATTTGAATGATGTTGGGGCTGCGTGTGGTAAGGAGTATGCAATTTCTATGCACAATGTTGATATATCGATTTCTGATGAAAAATCTTCACTTGAAAATGCTGTTTCTCAAAAGGGTGCAATTAAGGGGGCACAAGATTGGGCTATGATGCAGGCAAGTGTGTTTATTGGTGAAAAAAAGGCAAATGAATTTATTAAAAAAGGTGCGTTCGGTTCAAATGATGATAGTGATAGTTCATCTGTTGTGCCAATTATTGATGTAAAGTTGGATTCATTTAAACCTGATTATGATACATTTAAAAATGAAGGTTTATTTGTTTTAGTTGATGAAGATAAATTCTCTATAATAGAAGTTTCTAAGAATGCAGTCATAGATGAACTTGATTACGAAAGTGTTAAATATGATGAAAGTTTAGATTTACCAAAGGATGCGTATAAACGAATTATTGGTAAACAAGAAGTTAATGATTTAAAAGGTAAAATAAAAAAATAAAGGAGAAAAATAAATGAATAAAAAATTTATTGCGTTACTTGGTCTTGGAGTTTTGGTGTCGGTGAATGCCAATGCAAATAGGGGGCGTAATACAATTCGTGGTGCTTCGAAAACAGTGAATGTTCGTGGAACTACTACTACAATAAATGCAAGTGTTTCTGATACAACAAAAACATCTTTGGATTATACAAAAGTTGCTGCGATAACTGATGCCGTTGCAAAAAGAAAGTGTGAAGGTATGGTTGTTGATGCACTTAAATCTTATTGTGGAAAAAATAAATGTAAAAATTCTGCAGAAGCGTATGCAAAAATTGTTCTTCCTACAGATACAAGTGCTGTAAATGAAATTTATTGTGCAAACTTTATTGAGGATGCAGTGAATAAAAATTGGGATTCATATGATGCTTATGCTTTGAGTGAAAAAAAGAATTGTGATATTGCAGTTGCAAGATCTATGGCTGCGGAGGCGTGTTATAGGTTCGTGCTTACTAATCAAAACGAAAAAGTTGTCATTAACAAAGATAGTTTGAATGAATATTGTGGTGTTGATGCAGTGAAGTCAGAATATAATAGAATTTCCGCTGGGGATACTATTTCAGATAGTGAAGCAGGCGAAGATTTGACAACTTATTTTTCAAAGGTTGGAAATATTGGTTGGTCAAATTTGGTTGCATATACACGACTTCTTGATGGAAAAATTGATTTTAAAACAACAGAATTTCCACGCGATTTGATTCAACTTGTAAATAGTTTAAAATCTCAAGGTAATATGATGTGTGGTGAAAAACGCTATACTGAACTTTATGATACAAATATCCAACTTATTGAAAAGACAGGATCTCTTGAAAGAAAGATTAACGAAGAGGGTATTATCAAAGGCGGTAAGGATTGGGTTATGGATCAGGTAGAAGTTTTTACCGGTGAAAAGAAATAATATTTTTATAAAAAAGAAAAAACTCTCACTAAAAAGGTGGGAGTTTTTTTTAAATACCGCTTGCCCTTGGGTAAAAAAAATGGTATAATGTCCTTATGAAAAAAATTGTGGCCACATTGTTGTTTTTCATATTTGCAAATTCATTTTTTGCACCGGTTTTTTCTGCGTCAAATGTTGTAAAAGAAATGTCGCTTAATATTACGGATGAAGCATTTTCCGAACTTAAACGTGCTGCGGAATTTTTTAAAAAACAAGTTGATTCTTTGTGTCAGATAAAAAAGGATGCTGATATTTGTAAAAATGGCATACCAAACATACCAAATACTCAAAATATTTTAAATAAAAGTTTTTCAAAAGATAAAAAAAATGAGACAGACTTTCAAAAAAAGTTTTTTGAAGTAGTTGTTGGATTTTATGACGAGTTACAAAAATATAAAACTGATTTGGAAACATTACATTCAGAAACAGAAATTGCAGTAAAAACTCAACAACTTCTTGTAAAAAGCACTATAGGGAAATTGATTGAAAAATTAAATGAAGAAAGAAGAACTTTGAATGAAGTAAATGCTTTGTTTGATGAAAAGGCAAAAGAGAATGATAAAAAGGCAAAATATGATGACTTAACTGATTTGAAATGGGAAAATGTTGATGCTGTTACATCTGATTTGCGAAAATATGCGAGTAAGGATTTTGAGAAATATAGAGAAGATAATAAAAAAGATAATGAAATAGATAATAAAATAAGACGTCATGATGGAAAGACATATGCTGGTTTGGATGATGTTGAAGGTTTATTGCAACAAAAAGATGGTGAAAGTTTGGATGATTGGTTGAATCGAATTGAAAAACTTAAAACATCATTAAAAAATGAAGAAACAAAAACAGATACAAATATTAAGGTGTTGAATACTATTAAGTCAGAACGCGCAAATGATAATGCTGATAAACTTAAAAAAGCAAAGATTGCTAATGCGTTCAAGAATTGTCAGGAGGAATTAAAAGCTCTTAGTTCTAAATCTTTATCTAAATATGATCCTCCAGTTACGGCAGAGAATTGTTCGGATGTTCTTAATGAATTGAAACGAGATATTAAAGGTAAAATTGAGACGATTAAAAAAAGATTTGATGATTTAAAGGAGAGTATTTATACAATAAGTTTAATGGAAATAGTTGTTTTCAATAAGGCTGATAGTTTGTTAAATGAAGTTGATGAAAAGCCTGAAAAAATGCATAAAAAGGCAAGATGGAACGGGGAATATAAAAGACTTGGATATAGTAAAGATCCATCTCCAAATATATCTTATCTTACAGAGATTGATAATAAATTAAATTATCCAACATTGAATGGGAAAAAATTGAGCTATTCTGATATGGATGATTTGATAAAAGAATTGGGTTCTGGTGTTAAAGATGATTCAGACATTGCTAAAAATATAGATAGTTGGTTAGGATATATTGAAAAGGTTATTCAGGTTGCGGATGATGATATTCGTCTTGTAGAAGATTATATTGAGTCAGAAATTAAAATATGTCCTGATTATAAATATACATCAGTTTCGTATCTTAGAAGTCTTCGTAAAA
Organism: Alphaproteobacteria bacterium; assembly: GCA_017938435.1. Taxonomy (GTDB): domain Bacteria; phylum Pseudomonadota; class Alphaproteobacteria; order Rs-D84; family CACZYB01; genus CACZYB01. The sequence continues at coordinate 8,190 of JAGBBO010000014.1, read as the reverse complement.
ATTCAAAAGATATTTCCTCAGGAAATCTTGAAACCCCAACTGGTAAGCAAAGTTTTAAGTATGCTTTATATGATGCAGTTGATGAGTGTTTGAAACAACGATCAATCAATGCCGAAGTTAAAAAGTGTAATGAAAACTCAGGCACTCAAAAATCAGGCACTCAAGATATGATTGAAAAATATGCTATTGTTAATGGAAAGGCAAATTATACAAGTGTCGAAGATGTTAAAAATAAGTGTTTTGAAACATTTAAAAATAAATGTTCAAATAAGGATTATAAATGGAATTTGACTTATGATACTATGAAAAGTGAACTTAAAAAATGTGAGGATGAAGCTGGTCCAAAGAAATGTAATGATCATATTGCCGAAGTAGAAAAAGTTTTAGGTGTTGGTGCAAAAGTAGATACGACTGGTTGGACATGGCTTAATAAGGCTCCGGAATGTTATAATAAAAGTGATGAAAAAATTTGTGACGATTATCAAAAGGATTTGAAGGAAAAATTGAACTTTACTTTTGTGGATATCGAAGATGCGAATAATACTGTGAATGTTGAGAATTGTAAAGCTATGGTTGATAAAGTTCGAAATAAAATGAATGCGGCATTGAATTCTTGCCCTGAATTAAAAGATAAAAATATTTCAGAATTTAAGAATGTTAATGAAATAAAGGATATGTGTGCAAAAGTTAAGGCATTGAATGTTTGCCCTGCATTGAAAGATAGAAAAGTTTCTGAATTTAAAACTGTGGCTGAAATAGAAGCAGAATGTAAGAAAATTAATATACAGAATGCAATAAAAATTTGTAATGATGTTGCAACAGAAAAGAAGTTGAAGGGACTTCTTAACGGTGAATATAATGATATTTCAAAAGTTAATAATGATTGTTTAGATAAGTTTAAAAAAGAGTGTAGTTCAAAAGATTGGGATAGTTTTAAACTTGATTTATTAAATAAAAATTCTGTTAATGAGTTAAAGAAAAAATATGATGATTGTTCGTTGAGAAAAATGAATGTGGAAAAATGTAAGACTTATGAATCTGAACAAAGAATGGAATATTTCAAGTATTCCGGGGAGTTGGCAGAGATTTATGGTGCTCCTACTGATGATTTAGATAAATGTAAGGCATTTGTTGATGAAAAACTTTGTATTTCTTACTTAGAGAAAAAGGGTGTTGAACCAACGGATAAATTGAAAGAAAAAAAATATTCTGTTGATGAATGTTTAAGTGTTGCAAATGAAAAAGAGTTAGCAAATCTTAAAATCAAATTACAAGAAGAAGCAGCGGATTTTGTTTGTAAGGCTTTGAAAGTTATGAAATATAGTAAATCTCATACTGCACAGTCTGGTTCAAATATTTATGTTGAGGTGATCAATACTAGTGTCAGAGAAGATATTAAAAAATATGGGACTAATTTTTCTCGTATAGAATCATCTGTTAATCCATCAAATTTCTTCTGTCATGTTGCAAAATATTGTAAATTATCAGGAGGTTCATTTCCTTCATTAATTGGTAGATGTAAGAATAATGGTGAGTGGATTGAAAATCCAAATAGTCAAGGAAAACACGAATTAACTAATGGTGTAAAAAAGGTTGTTAGAGCTGAAATATTGAGAGTTTATGGAGATGATCCTTCTGGTGATATTTGCAGTAATATTTCTCGTATAAGTAATGGAGAGTGTAATTAAAAATGATTTCGAAATTAAAGGGTGTTATTGATACTATTTTTGAACAACAAGTTATTATTGATGTTAATGGCGTTGGGTATGGCGTTTTTGTGCCGACAAAGACTATATCAAAACTTTCTGTTGGGGCTCCGGCAACACTTTGGATTGAAACGGTTGTGCGTGAGGATGCAATAACTTTGTATGGATTTATTTCTCAATCAGAGCATGAATATTTTAACCTTTTGACTTTGGTTCAAGGTATTGGTCCAAAGGCTGGGCTTTCTATCCTTTCGGCATTATCACCGGAACAAATTTCATCTGCAATTTTATCAGGGGATGTAAGTGCGTTTACATCTGCAAATGGTATTGGAAAAAAGACTGCGGAACGAATTATTACTGAACTTAAAGATAAAGTTGGAAAGACCAATGTAAATATTGAATTGGCAAATATTTCAAAAGAAATGGCTGGGGACAGTATTGCAGAGGATGCAATTTCTGCACTTTCAAATCTTGGATATACAAGGTCGCAAAGTTTTTCAACCGTTATGAAAATTGTAAATGATAATCCTATGATTTCAATGAATGATCTTATAAAACTTGCATTAAAAGAAATCAATAATTTCTAAAAAACCTCTTCCATTGAGGGGAAAAATATTGTATAATGGAAGTATGAAAAAAAATATTTTTCTATTGGCTGTATTTTTGTTTATCATTGCTTTTAACAATGAGGTGTTTTCTGCTATAAAAAATAAGGGGCGAACTTCGAGAAGTAGAGCGGCAACGAGAAGTGTTTCAGGAAAACTTTCTGGAAGTAATTTTGCCGGTTCTGTGCAAAATATTTCTGTCGTAAATAGCGTCGCTGATGATGTGATGAGTTGTGGTGTGCCTGCTGTTGCTACTAATGCTCAAGCAAAAAGAATTTGTGCGCTTGCAATGGCTGATGCAATGAAGACTTATTGTAAAAATTATTCGTGTCAAAGTAAGTTAAAGGTCGAACTTTCGTTTAATTTTGGTTTGTCATCTCTTTCTGAAATTTCGGCGGATGTTAATGGTGTAAATTGTAGTGGTGAAAACCTTAGTAAATTTTGTACTGCATTTCAAAGCGAACTTGTTGACGGGCTTTGGGATTTATATTCTGAGCCAAATGTGAGGGAAAGAAAAAATTGTAATATGGCTTTGGCAAAGTATTCGGTTGCTCAAGATTGTTTTCAATATATTTTAGCAGAAAAAAATCAATCTGTTGGTGGAATTTTTAATTCATCAAAAATTTCAAATCTTGATAAGGAAATTGATAAACGATGTGGTAAGGATGCAATAATTGCAAAATATAAATTGCGTGCGATTGATGATTTAAGTGATGATGACAAGAAAACTTTTTTTGGCGGTGCAAAAATGAATGATGATGGAACATTATCTTTTGATGGTGAGTCATATCAGGGAAAGAAAAAACTTTCATCTACGGTAGCAAGTTTGTTTGCAAATGTTGGTGATAATACATGGAATATTATGGGGCAGGTTGGAAAGTTGGCTGATTTAAAACTTGATATGAAATCCAATACTTATCCACGAGAGTTGACTGTGATTGCAAATACTTTTGTTACTGAGGTTGAAAATACATGTGGTAAAAATATTGCTGATAGTATGCAGGATACTTCGTTCGAATTAGTTGATAATCGTTCAGCGTTAGAACTTGCTGTGGCAAAGAAAGGACTTTTGAAAGGTGCCTATGATATGGTTGCAAATGATAAGTGGAAAGAAAAGGGTATTATTGGTGTTGTCAAAGAAAAAATTGATGAAAGTAAGGCAAAAAAGACAAATAAAAATGTGTATCCTGAATTTGATAAGGATAAATCATATCTTTCTTCGTGTGATAAAGATTTTGATACAAAAGATGTAACCGAAAATGTAAGAAAAATTTTATCTAATATATCAAAAGCTATTAAGGCAGTGTATGCTATGGATGAAAAATATCGTGATACACTTTATGAAAATAATAAAAATAATATAATTGAAAATGTAAATTTGATTTTAAAATTTTCACGAAGATATGATGATGGACTTTCTGTGGAAAATATGGAAAGACTTTCGGATGAAACTTTGGCTGGGGTTGAAAAAATTGTAAATGATTTATCAAATGTAAAGATTGAATTTAAGTGTCCTGATCAGAAATTTATTGATGAAGAATCAGTGTCATTCGATTTTAAGTTTGATACGAAAAGTATTGATGCTATTACAAAGGCATTGCTTGATAGTAAAGAGCGTTTTATTAATGATATAGAAAAATTGGAAAATGAAAATATTGATAATAAAGAAGAGTTTAATGGATATCGAAATACTATTGAACAAATGGGGCAAGATAAACCTAAAAAATAATTTGTTTGAAAAATTTGTGAAGTTAAACTATAATAAACAATATTTGTAAAATACAAAGGATTTAAAATGACAGAAGAAACAAAAAATATAAAATATTGTTCGTTTTGTGGTAAATCTCAACACGAAGTAAAAAAACTTATTGCTGGTCCAAATGTTTTTATTTGTGATTCCTGTATTAACCTTTGTATGAATATTATAAAAGAGGAAAAACAAAAGGCAATTTCAGAAAGTACTTCATCAAATCCAACTCCACAGGAAATGTTGGAACATCTTGATGATTATGTGATTGGGCAACAAAAACCAAAAAAGGTTTTATCCGTTGCTGTGTATAATCATTACAAAAGACTTTATAATTCAGAGATGAAAAATGATGTTGAAATACAAAAGTCGAATATTCTTTTGATTGGTCCAACAGGAAGTGGTAAAACTTTGTTGGCAAGTACTTTGGCAAAGGTTTTGGATGTGCCATTTACTATTGCTGATGCGACAACACTTACCGAGGCTGGATATGTTGGTGAAGATGTTGAAAATATTTTGGTTCGTCTTCTTCAGGCAACAAATTATGATGTGGAAAAGGCACAAAAGGGTATAGTTTATATTGATGAAATTGATAAAATTTCAAGAAAATCTGATAATCCATCTCTTACTCGTGATGTAAGTGGTGAGGGTGTGCAACAGGCTCTTTTGAAACTTATTGAAGGTGCGGTTATTTCTGTTCCTCCTCAGGGTGGAAGAAAACATCCTCAACAAGAATTTATTCAATTTGATACATCAAATGTTTTGTTTATTTGTGGTGGTGCGTTTGAAGGAATTGATAAAATTATTGAACGCAGAACTGAAAAAACATCTATGGGTTTTGGGGCAAGTATTGCTTCGAAAAAAGAAAGAAATGTATCAGAACTTTTTTCTAAAATTGAGCCAGAGGATATTATAAAGTTTGGTATTATTCCTGAAATGATGGGTCGTATGCCAATTATTGTGACTTTGGATGAATTAAGTAAAGAAGCGTTGTGTTCAATCCTTACAGAGCCAAAAAATGCACTTGTTAAACAATATAAGGCTTTGTTTGCAATGGAAAATGTTGAACTTGAATTTACAGATGATAGTTTAGAGGCTATTGCTGATAAGGCAATAAAAAGAAAGACCGGTGCGCGTGGTCTTCGTTCGATAATAGAGGATTTACTTCTTGATACTATGTTTGATCTTCCAAACAACAAAAATATACAAAAAGTTGTTATAAATAAAGAAGTTGTTGAAAAAGATAAAAATCCTATTATAATCTATCAAGATACGGATACTGATAAAAAAGTTGTGTAGAGTATTATTCATGTTTTTAATGCCTACATTTTTATGTAGGTATTTTTTTGGAAAATGAAAGAAAGGTGAATTATGGTTAATAAAAATATAATTGCAATAGATGGACCTGCTGGGGCTGGAAAGGGAACTTTAACAAAAAGACTTTGTGATTATTATGGTTTTTCTGGTCTTGATACAGGAAGTTTATATCGTGCGATTACTCTTTGTATGATAGAGATGGAGCATGATATGGATAATATTAACCTTGAATTTGCGATTGAACTTACAAGAAAACTTTCTGATACTCATAAAATTTTGGAGTATGCAAAGAATCCACAAATTCGTTCACAACTTACAAATAAATATGTTGCATCAGTTGCAAAAATTCCTGAAATTCGTGCGATTATGCGTGAATATCAGATAAGTTTTGGAACTAATCCACCAGATTTACCAGATGGAAGACCTGCTAGGGGTGCGATTATTGAAGGTAGGGATATTGGAACTGTGATTTGTCCTAATGCTCCTGTAAAATTCTTTATTACTGCATCGCCGGAAACAAGGGCAAGTCGTCGTTTGAAACAATATATTGATCAGGGTGAAACTGCAAATTATCAGGATGTTTTGGCATCAATTATTGCAAGGGATGAGGCTGATAGAACTCGTGCAACAAGTCCTATGAAACAAGCCGAAGATGCGATTTTGATTGATACATCTTTGAATGATAAGGAACAAACTTTCCAAGTTGCAAAGAAAGTTATCAATGAAAGACTTAAAATAATCTTGGAATAGTGAAAATTTAAAGAAAAAACAAAAAGATAAATAGCTTTTTGCTTGACTTTATTTAAGAATCAGATTAAAATGCCTCTACTTTTTCAAAAGAAAGAGGCATTTGTTTTATAAGGGTGTGCTGTAAATCAAGTGAATATTAACCACACAAGTCCGAACTTTTTAAAAGTGTAGGCCAACATCTAAAAAGAAAATTATGGTAATCAAAAAAACTATTTTCGATACAGATGCAGAATTATTTTCAACAGGTGAAAACTTTGCTGAATTATTTAATTCTATGTATACAGAATCTTCTAAACTTGAAGGTTATGTAACAAAAGGAACTATTGTTGATATTAAAAAAGACTTCGTTATTGTAAACGTTGGTTCAAAATCAGAAGGTCATATTGACATTCGTGAATTTAGAAACGATGAAATAAAGGTTGGCGATATCGTTGATGTTTATGTTGAAAGATACGAAGGTCGTGATGGTCTTCTTATTGCTTCACGTGAAAAAGCAAGAAAAGAAGAAATTTGGAAAGAAATTGAAAAGCAAGTTGCTGAAAACAAGATTGTTACAGGTCAAATCACAGATCGTGTTCGTGGTGGATTTACTGTTGATTTAGATGGTATTCCAGCATTTATGCCTTCTTCACAACTTGATATCAATCCAGTTAAAGATGTTAATGCTTTGATGAATAAACCTATGGAATTCAAGATTATTAAAATGGATAAACTAAGATCAAATCTTATTGTATCTCATCGTGCAATTCTTGAAGGTGATAGAGCTGAAAAACGCGATGAAATCATCAAAAATATTAAGATTGGTGACACAATGGACGGTATTATTAAAAATATTACTGACTATGGTGTATTTATTGATCTTGGTGGTGTTGATGGTCTTCTTCATATCACAGATATTTCATGGAAACGCGTTTCAAATCCAAACGAACTTTTCACTGTTGGTCAAAAAATTACAACAAAAGTTATCAACTTTGATAAAGAAACAGGTCGTGTATCATTGGGTATGAAACAACTTGAAAATGATCCATGGGAAAATATTGAAAAATTTGAAGTTGGTAAGATTTATAAAGGTAAAGTTACAAATCTTACAGACTATGGTGCATTTATTGATCTTGATGATGGAATCGAAGGTTTGGTTCATGTATCAGAAATTTCATGGACAAAGAAAAATGTTCATCCTTCTAAGGTAATTTCTGTTAACCAAGAAGTTGATGTAATGGTTCTTGAAATTGATCGTGAAAAGAGAAGAATTTCTCTTGGTTTGAAACAATGCACACCAAATCCATGGAAAGACTTTGCTGATACACACAAAGTTGGTGATGTTATCAAAGGCGAAATTAAAAATATCACAGAATTTGGTATTTTTGTAAGTCTTGGTAATGATTTGGATGGTATGGTTCATCTATCTGATATTGATTGGGATAAAAACCCAGAAGAAGCTGTTAAAGACTATTCAAAGGGTATGACAATCGATACAAAGATTTTGGAAATAGATGCAGATAAAGAAAGAATTTCTCTTGGTATCAAACAACTTAAAGAAGACCGTGTTGCATCTTCACTTGATCGTGTAAAGAAGGGTGAAATTGTAACTTGCGTTATCAAAGAAATTAAAGAAGATGGTATCGCAGTTGATGTTAACGGACTTCCTGGTTTCATCAAAACAACTGATCTTTCAAAGACAAAATCTGAACAAAAAACAGATAGATTTGCTGTTGATGAAAAAGTTGATGCAAAGATTACTGCTATTGATAACAAGACAATGCAACTTACATTATCTATTCGTGCTTATGAAATAGAAGAAGAAAAGAAGATAATGAAAGAATATGGTTCAACAGATACCGGTGCATTGCTTGGTGATATTCTTGGTGCATCAATCAAAGAAGCTGAAAAGAAATCAAAGAAATAAGATTTCTTTTACAAAAATAAAAATTCCCCACCGAAAGATGGGGAGTTTTTTTTGATTAAGATAATTTATTGTGCCAAAACACTTTCACAATTTCCTGCCATTTCACTATCTTTCTTTGCTCGTGAAATTGCAGTTGCAGAAAGAACTGTTGATGCACCT
>JAGBBO010000013.1 GCA_017938435.1 Alphaproteobacteria bacterium | reverse complement strand
ATTTCAGAATCTGAAATTGCATTAGAAAAGACATTCATATATGTTATGAATTTGCCTTCTCCATGTCCAAAATCTTCTTTGGATTTTCCAGATAAACCAGTGTATGTTGTTCCTACTTCCCCTAACTTACGCTGTTCCCAAGCGTATAAAAAAAAGCCTTGCTCAACTAAGAACAAGGCTTAATAAACTGAAAATTAACTCATTTTGATTCAATTTGCTCTAAAACAAAAGTTCGCAATGTTGATTCGATTTTTATATTTAATTTAAATATAGATTCAATTTTCCCTTCTTGTTTTTCAATAAATATTTTTGCTTTGTCTCTATCTATTGAATCTTTTAATTCATTAAACCTTGAAACATCATCTATTCCAAATTTTATTGCATTAATAAGTTTATCTTCATCAACTCCAAAATTTGTTGCAAAGTCGTGGATATTTTTATTTTTATCAGAAACCATATATTCCGTTATATAATCACGCAAAGTTTTTTTAGGGTCTGGTTTTATATCTCCACTTTGAACTTGATGAATAAATACATTTGCATACTTTTGTTCTTCTTCAGATAAAGTTCCAAAAGTTTTGTGCAATTCATTTAATGCTTCTTGGATTTCTTCGGATTTATCAGAATCTAGAACTTTTAAGAATTTTACAAATTTACTATTCATATAATTTGTATCAATTAAGCCTGTATTAATTTCTGTAATATAATTTTTAATATCGTAGGGAATATCTACAGAACCACTAGGACCAGGACTTACCTTTTCTTTTGATAAGTCCTTATATCGCTGAAGCAAAGCATTATAATTTTGTTGAGAAATATTAGCTTCAGAAGGAACTGGAACAACAAATATTTCTTCAATTATTGGCATTCCTTCAGAATCAACTTTTCCTGTATTAATTTCTTCTCTACGAGGAGGAAGTGATTTATCAAAGATAAAACCTTGAATTTTTGCTGCATCAAAATATTTATTGTATTCATTAAATAGCTTTGCAAATTTTTGTTTATCTTCTTTGTCTGTAGGTAAAGATGAAAAATCCTTAATATTTGCATTTTCAAAAACAGTTTTTATTTCATTTGCAATCCTATTCATTTCTTTTACATTTTCTTCTACTTTATTTACAAATATACCAAAAGGTTTATCACCTGAATACAATTTAAATGCTTCAGTTATATTTTTTTCCATTGTGTGTGGTTTTCGATAATAACAAATTGTTCCATGTCTTTTATCATTACCAAACAAACGGTTAGTTCGTGAAAAGGCTTGTATTAATCCTTCATACTGTAGCATCTTATCTAAATACAAGGTATTTACCCATTTTGAGTCATATCCTGTAAGTAATTGGTCTACTACGATAAGAAGATTTAATTGTTCCTCTGTTTTTTTGTTTATTCCTTTGTAAACATCTTTATGAGCAAGGCGCATTTGAATATCTGTTTTAAAATTGGCATAGGTTGGAATTGTAAAAGGTTTTCCAAACATTGCATTGTAATCTTCAAGAATTTCTTTTATTCCATCAATTTTATCAATAGTAGTATTTGTATTGTTATCACTAGGGTCAAACAAAGCGGTAATTTTTAGTCCACAATTTTTTGTCTTAAATAAACGATAATATTCTATTGCTTCTGGAATACTTGAAGTTGCAAAAATTGCATGAAACTTATTGTTTTGACTTAATGTTTGCCAATTTTCAAGAATATTATCAACAACAGCATTTCTATGATTATAACAATTGTATTGTGCTTTTGAAAGATAATCTTCAATCCCTTTTATAGATTTACCAGAATCATCTTTATATCCTGTCATTGGAACTTTTGAAGAATCCATAAAAGTATTAAATACTTCTTTGCGTTTTGAATCATTTAATGCTTCTGTTATATCTTTTGATTTTGATTGCTCTAGTGCAACTGCCAATCGTAAATCTTTATCTCTGTAAGTACAAATTTTTATTGGGTCAAAACCAAGAACGTTTTTATCTCTAATACCATCTGCAATAGAATATCTATGAAGTTCATTTCCAAATAAAGTAGTTGTTGTACTCATTTTTTTTGAATTCTCATCGTGAATTGGAGTTCCTGTAAAACCAAAGAAAATTGCTTTTGTAAATGTTTGCTTAATATCTTTTAGCATATCTCCAAAAGTAGAACGATGACATTCATCTATAATAAACACGATTCTTTTTTCATTTATTTGTTCTATCTCTTTTTGTGTAACAGGACCGTCTTCTGTGATATTACTTGCCTTTTGAATTGAAGTAACAATTAATAGATTTTCTGTATCAGGTTTATCTTTTGTTCCTTTTTTTAATTTTGTTATAAGTTGGCGAGTATTATCAGTTGCTTGAACTGTTGTAGTTGGGTCTGCAAAGTTTTGATATTGTAATAAACTTTGAGTTCCTAATTCAATTCTATCCATTAAAAACACAACTTTATCTGCAAGACCAGAATCTGCAATAAGTTGAGCAGTTTTAAATGAAGTCATTGTTTTACCAGAACCTGTGGTATGCCAAATAAAACCACCAAGAATTCCTTTTATAGAAACAGAATTATCATCCCAATTATGTTTTGCCACAACATCACTAATTCCACTAGAAGCAAAATATTGATAACTACGCATTACTTTCAAAATACCATCTGTTTTATCTGCAACGGTATACCAACCAATCATTTGGTGAGCCATCGGAATATAAAGAAATTTTGAGGCAATAGCTTTCCAATCATTTATTGGTTCGTTATTAAAGTCTGCCCAATGAAAAAAATAGTTATCATTGAATTGTCCGTCTGGTCCTGGATTTGCAAAATAAACAGTTTCTTCTGGAGTCATAGCTACAAAGATTTGGATAAGACTAAACAAACCAGAAAAAACACCCTCATGAGCATATTTTTGAATTTGAATTGTAGCCTGACTTATTGGAATACCTGTTTTTTTTAGCTCAATATGTATAACTGGCATACCGTTTATAAGAAGCATTAAATCCCCACGTCGTGCAGGATAAATATCATTTGTAGTTTTAAATCTTGGTTGTTCTACTATTTGATAACGACTTTTTCCAGCTTTGATTTCCAATCTATCATAAATTTTTAACGATACTTCTTTTCCTCGGTGAGCAATATCTTTGCTATCGTTATCACGTTTGATACTTACAGTCTTTCCGTTAATAAACTCATTAAGTGCTAAAGGAGAACGAAGTATTGTAATTTGTTCAATAAGTTGTTGCATTTCGTTTTCACTTAATGGAACATCATTTAGTTGGTCTATACCTGAATTATTTTTAAAAAGGATATTAGCCCAGTTTTGAATTAAATCTTCTTCAGTTGGGTATTTTATAACTTCTCTTTCCCAACCTTTTTCAAAAAGTAGATTTATAAGAGCCTGTTCAAAGTCTAATTCGTTATCAAATGCCATTTACTAAATTCTCCTTTACACATTGTTATTAATTTCTTCATAGTAATATGAATAATCGATACCTTTCATAAACATTTCTCTATCATTTATTTTATCCGTTAAGGCTTTTTTTAATAATTTCTTAATTTCACTGCTATCGATTACACTTTTTTCCATTGCCGAAAGATATTCTTTTTTATTTATTAAACTCCAGTCGATGCATTTTTTTAAATGCTTTTTTAGTATAAGATCAAGCCAAATTCTAGTTGCTCTTCCGTTTCCTTCTCTAAATGGATGTGCAATATTCATTTCTATATATTTGTCTGCAATATTTTCAAAAGTATTTTCTGGCATTTTTTCAATAGATTCCAAAGTTTGTGTAAGAAATTCAGCAGGAGCAAATGTAAATCCACCTTTTGAAATATTTACAGTCCTAATTTTACCAGCAAAATCATATAAACCTCCAAATAGATAGGCGTGTATTTGCTGTAAACCATTTATTGTTCCAACTTCAATATTTTCTAAAAATGAACTTTCGAATAAAGCATAAGCTTTTGTTTTACTTTTGCCATCTATAGTTTCATCACTATAAGTAAACCATTCAATAAACTTTGTTGATTTTGTATTTGGGAAGTTTTTTGCTAGTTCAATAATTTGGTTATAGTCCATAACATTAGAAAGACGTTTTTTTCCATCTGGTGCAGTTAGTTTCAACTGGGTAGTAACACTACCCAGTTCGTTTCCGTCTTTTTTAAGTTTTGACTTTAAGTATTTCCAATAGTTTCTATTTTTTTCATAATCATCTTGATTATTCAGAACCCCAACTATATCAAGAACAGAAAACCACCATTTTGTATTATCTTCGTCCCATATTGCACGAACTTCTCTATCATTAAAAAATCGAATTGAAATTTTTGACATTTTATGGCTTTCTCCCCTACACAAACATCTTTTGTAACATCGATTTTTTTATATTTTTTAATTTTTCAACCTTACGCTGATGAAGGGTGATAAGGTTGTCGAGTGATTGGAAGTAGGAACCGATTTTTTGTTGTTCGGCTAGAGAAGGTATAGGGATTTCAATTTCCATCATTCTATTTTTAGAAATATTATATCGAGAAATACCCTGAGCCAAAAAAGTAATCTTTTTTCGCATCTCACTTGAACGAAGCATAAAAGCAAGATAACGATTATCAAATTT
>JAGBBO010000012.1 GCA_017938435.1 Alphaproteobacteria bacterium | reverse complement strand
GAAAATGAATATTTAGAATATAAAACAGAATTTGATGAATTATCAGAAAAATATCCTGATATAAAAATTTGGCACGGAGCAGAATAAAATTTCGATGTTATCAAAAAGACTAAATTCCAATTTAGGAAACATAAAAACATACAACACATTACTGGGAGGCTTTGCAACAAATACAATAAAACAACCTGACCTTTTCGGGAGGTGATACAACACACATTATGACAACAAATAACATCTTCACATATACAGATAGTACCAATTTATTTCAATTAGATATAGCAGCAAGAAGCCTATTAGCAGAGGTTCTCAAGTTGTCAGAGTCTATCTCTTGGAAAAGATTTTGCAATTTGAGCGAATTAAAAAGCTTAAAAGAAGCTGAAAAAATGTACATCACAAACTACGAGGCTTTGCATCAAAACGGTTTAGCATACTTAAGTATGTTACAGGCTTATGTAGATAATCACAACTACTTCGAAGATAAAAGTTTACAGGATAAATTTTTAAATGGCGAAATAACAGCTGTAAGAACACTTGCAATAAAGAGTTTAAACATTTTGCAATTAAAAATTGATAAGTCAAAAATTAATGAGGAAAAGATTGAACTGCAAAATGTAGTTGATGAGATAAAAACAGCTATAAATATGTATCTAGGTATTTTAAGAGATATATTACAGCACGATAGAAAGCTGCAAACGATTCTTTTAACCAATGGAATAAATTATATCGAAAAGTATCAATTAGAGGACTTAATCTAAAAAGCTCTTCACAATTAGGGAACTTCTTATAAAACGATCTCCCGTTTTCGGGAGGTGATACAACATTATTTTTGAAAATATTTGGTTAAAAAATGCTATAATATAAACGAGGTGAAGTATTATGGATAAATTAACAGAGCAATATTTTAGAGTTGCAATTTCAAAGATAAAAGAAAAACTTGAAGAAAAAAGAATTTATGAAAAAGAGTGCCTTCAAGAAATGTCCAGATTGGCAGCAAAGAAAAGTGGACTTCCTGTAGATTTATATATAGATGATTCTAAATCATACATCAGAGGCGGACATGCAAAAAGAATAAAGTTTCAAGCAAATTCAGATGATTCAAGAACTGAAAGTTTTTCTTCAATGACTTTTGATGGGATGGTTGTGCCAGAAACATTTCCCAAAAAACACTCGATAAAAAGCAAAGAAATAGAAGAGATTTCTATTTTTGTAAAAAACAATGTTTTTGCATTAGAAAAGATTGCTGATAAAGAAATTGATTTTCAAGATTTTATGAATGTTATGATTAAGAAAACTGAATCTGCCACTGCAGATGAAATCTCCAAGCAAAAAGAGCAGGTAATCGAAATTATTGAAAAGTCCTAAAAGTCCGAAAGGGGATAATTCCGATAATTATATAAAACGACCTCCCGTTTTCGGAAGGTGATACAACCTAATATAATAATGGAAAAAATATGGAAAAATATAACGAAATATTTCAACAAATTTATGACAAAACCTTAGAAGAAATGGCTATCTGTCGTCCATATAAAACAGGACTTCCTATGAATATATGGATAGATGAAACAAATGCTTATTTGAATGGTGGACATGCAAAAGGAATTAAGTTCCAGATAAACAAAAATCCACTGTTTCAAACTAGTAATACTTGTCCTATGCTATTGGATGGAACTATACCAGAAAAAGCATTCGATGTGATAAAAAATAATAAGGAGTATAATCTTACTAAAAATGATATTGAAATGGTAAGTAATTTTGTGAAGAACAATTCATACGCATTAAGTTTAATTGCTGACCAAAAAGTTTGGATAGATGATTTTTGGGGATTTTGTATAAAGGGTGGGGAAATTGCCAGTGAAGAAGAAATTGAATTATTAAAACAAAATTGTAATGCTGCCGTTCATTAACACCTATTATAAAATATATTAGTCAATAGTCATGTGTTAAAATAACATAGGGTCAAAGTGGGCGTTACTCATCTTGGACATTTTCAAAAAATCTACAATCCCTACAGCTAAACAAATATCCAAAATTTTCAGAAATAAACCAACTTTTTGGTAAAAATTTAGAAATATTCTTCCAAAATGCTCCTATATTATATGCATAAAATTAATCCTACGGAGGTACGAGGATGATTAATTTTAAGGAATTAGACGATCTTTACACAGTGGATGTGGAGTCAGGTCTTTTTTGCTATTTACACAGAAAGGATTCTTTGGCAAACTTTAGTGATGAATTGAAAGTTTCAGAGGCCTTTGAACTTGTAAAAAATAGAAAAATTGTAAAGGCCTTCTCTATAAGCTCTTCCTTTTCTAATCTCCAGGATTACGTTTATATTAGACAGTTAAATGAGGGAGCCAAAATTGTTGGGGGTGACACATTTGTGATGATGTTCACTCATTTGGAAAATCTAGTTACAAAACAGCCAATCACTATTCCTGAAGATTTTACAAAGGTGGATCCAGAATACGTAGACTCCACTGTTGAAAGTATAAATAGGGTTTTCTGGCTTGCACCTGAATCTGATGATCCAAAGGAAAAGGGATTTATTGAGGATATGCGCAAACGCCTGAGGGATATGCTTAAATACAATACCACAACAAAGATAGAAGATCTTATTTTCTAGCCTCAGAAGGCAAATACTTTTGCCATACTGCTCAAAATATCAAATAGATCGTTTGAATAAAAAATAGCACTTTTTTCCCACCAACGGTTGTTTGGGTTCCATTGAAATTTTTGATTCTTTGAAAGGGATGTACATGTTTTAAAACCCATGTCATCCTCCTGAACTATGGAAGCTACTATTTTTCCGTTATTAAAACCTAAAGTTATCATTTAAAAATTCCTTGCATAAAATATAGATTTTTTCTGAATTTTCCGTTATTTTAATAAGGTTTTTACCTATATTATATATGAAAATGAGCTCCTGGTGGGCTCAAGGAGGAGAATATGGAAACAAAAGATAAACTTTTTGTAGCCGAATTGTTCCTAGCCCTTTTGGAGAAAGATGCCGTCAAAATGAATGACATTGTAAATTCTCTCAGAAAAGAAAAAGATGCTGAGGAAAGAATGGAAATTGAGGAAGCAAAGGCCCTTTTGAATAAATCTTCAAACACCTAGGATTAAACTATATTATTCCAAAGGAGAAAACAATAACTCAGTTTACAAAAGTAGAAATGGAACTTCTAGATAAAACAACCTGACCTTTTCGGGAGGTGATACACCTCAGAGCATAGGCATTCTGCCCAATCCTTCATTAACAACATCCTGTATATCTCGCCAAGTGGTTCTCATAGCATCCCAATTTGTTTTGTCGTTTTCAGATGCAGAACGAACAGGCTTTTTGTTTGCCCACTCTACAATTTTATCGCCGTATTTTCCAAAATCCATATCATCTTCTTCAACTTTTTTCAAATCCTCTGCTGTTTTTGGAGGAGTCTCGGATACAATCTGAAAACGACTATAAAATTTATGATCTATAGACCATACATGAGCGTGAGGAGGATTATGTTCCTTTTTTGAACCTTTGCTTTTTTTATCATTTCCTATTGTGCTGCCTACAGTTACTATAATTTTATATCCATCTTCCTTTTTGCAATGAACAGCTCCCATTTCTTGTAAGCATTGAATTGCTTCTGTTATTTTTGTTTTTATTTTTTTCTCTTCTAATTTAGTTTTTATGTTTTTGATTGTAGTTTTAAACCACTGTTCAGTTAATCTATACATAAATTTCACCTCACATATAATATGGATCGGAATTATCCCCACAAGTACTTTTTAACTCAAAAAAGAAAAATCCTCTCCTTTTATAAGATTTATTTTCCCATTCTGGTTTAGCAAATTTACAACCATTCTTAACAAGGTATTAGTTGCATTCGTATAACCGGAAATTATGTTATCTATATATTCTTTTTCTGTTGTGTCTTTACAACCTTTGCTCATTTGTTTTAATTCACTTAAACCTGATTTCGCATCTTTTCGTGATAATTCTGTGTCACAAATTGAACTTGATAACTTTTCAGCATTATACAAATTATCTAAATTTTCTTGATTTGAAAGTAATTCTAGTTTGCGTATGTAGGAATCAATTTTTCCTTGCATATTTGCATATCGTGCATATGTTTTTTCGGTTTCATTTATTATGCCAAATTTATGAGTAACCAATTTTTCAGAAAAATGTTCTGCAAATAGTTTATGGATTCCTGCTGTTATACTATCAAATTCATTAATTAAACTATCTAAAGTTAAATTTTTTATTTCTCGTTTTTCGTTCAATATATTATTCAACGGAATTATCCCCTGACGTACTTTTGAAATAAATAAACTATTTTATCGATTATTGAGTGCATCCCAAACAATTTGAACAGCAACCCAATTATTTACCCCTCGTTTATTATCCTTTTTTGACCATTCATAAATTGCTTTCTGATAATCTTCTGATACTTTAGGATTATCTTCAATGGCAACTATGTCTTCGGGAGATTTGGGTTGAAAGTCTGTAACTTTTACTCGAGTTATTAAATCATAATTATTATCTTTACCCGTTCTATCTCTATGAGAAGCTGGAAATAAATGTAAATGAGGTTCTTCACCAGTATTTTTATATTCGCTAGTAATAACTTCTAGTCTCATACCATTTTTAAGTTCTTTACAAGCGTCTTTTCGGCCAACTGTCGCCATTTCTTGAAGAAGTTCTTCATTTATTCTTTTTCCTTCAAGTTTCTCGTTTATTTCTTTGATTTTTGTTCTGAAATATTGCCCCGTCAATTTGTCCATAGTATTTCACCTCGTTTATATTATAGCATTTTTTAACCAAATCTTTTCAAAAATAATCAATTTTTTTCTTTTGCACTAATTATATACATAAAACGAAGGTTATAAGAACTGCAATTCCTATAACCCTCTTCACAACCAATGGGAAAATATAATTTAACACAAATGTTAGATTATGCTTTTATTTCCTTAATTTTGTCTCATGTAAGAATGTTAATCTTAACCGAAAATCAATTTTCTTCTTGCGTTCTAAGTCAAGAAGAAGTAGACTTACAAGAGTACCATGTTGGTGCAAAAGATTTAGTTACGCTATAAAAATGTGTAGCAGTAAAACGACCTGACCTTTTCGGGAGGTGATACACCAAAAGAAGCTATATTATTAATCATAATACAACTTAGGAGGTACTAATATGATTGATTTCACGGAAATTGATAAAGAATTCAAAGTTGTTGTAGGAAAAGGACTTAGACCTTTTTTGATTTATAAAAAGAATTGGCAGTATGATGCAGGTTGTACTGTGTACACTGTTTCAGAGGCTTTCGAGAAAGTTAAAAATGGAGAAGGTGCTTTTTTTCCAAATTACCAAATTGATTGTATGAGATTGTTCAATGGGCTTCAAAAAGAACTTGGAGATGATTATACAGAGTTTGATGTGATTGCTGCTATAAATTGGGAATCAAAAGAACCTGTAGAGTATACAGGTTCAAATCCGATTATCCAAAACCAGTATGACTTGGCAAATGCAATTTTGGGTCTTAGAGATTGGCAGGATTTAGACATTAGCCCAAAATGGATTGAAGACTCAAAAACAGTTATAAAGACTTACTTTAACTAGATTTAGTAAAACGACCTGACCTTTTCAAGAGGTGATACACCATTATTATGTGTAAATGGAGGAACGAAAGATGTACAGCAATTGTTTATTTGAAGCATTAAAAGCAAAAATCAAAGATCCAAAGAATGTACAGATTATATTCCTTAAAGGTGGTTTATTTGGTAAACGAAACCATTTTATGTGGATGAACAAAGATACTGTATTTCATGCCTACAATCCTAAAGGGAGCAACAATAATATTCTTTATAATGTTTCCTATAAAAAAGTTGATTTTGATGTATTCGAAGGATATGTTATAGATGCAATAAAAAAATTACCTTTAGAAACACAGCTTAAAATTGCAAAAAACTGGCATCTTAAATCAATTGAAATACCAGGTGTAGTACAATGGGCTAATTTTATAAAAGATGACGACCCTGAATTTTCAAACATTCCAAAAACTGAAGATTTTTATTATTTGACAAAAATTCTTAGAAAAAAACCGCTTATCAAAATATTTATTAACAGTACAATAAAAACTATCGAGTTTGATAAACTGCTTAATTCTGAAGGTCCATTGCAATGGAAATATGTAACGCCTTTTGATAATGACTATACAGCAATTTATGGATGGTTAAGGAACAGAAATACTTTTGTAGAGATGCAATAATAATCTGTTCCGACCTTTCTTTATTGGATATCCGTATTATTTACGATACGGATATTTTCCCCTTCTACATCACCTGCATTATTTATTCTGTTTTGGTAAAACGACCTGACCTTTTCAGGAGGTGATACACCTATATGTGATGAGACAAATTATGGATGACTTATACGAAAGAATATCGAATACATTTAATGAATTAATAGAAAAAGAAGAAGAAAAATCAACTGCAATGGGCTTTGAAAAGCTTGTCAGCATGTTTGAAGATATAAGCGATACATTACAGTGTTTGATGATTCCGTTTACTTTGAGTTCTAAAACTGAAAGTGTATTGCAAGAAGCAGTAACTGACTATAAAGCATTTATCAAACAATATGGTCAATTGCTAAGATATATCAAAACATTCAATTCTGCCAGTCAAAACAAACCAATTGAGGATAACAATGGTTCTTTTGCCAGACGTCTTGATAATTGCATTAAAGATGTCGTTGATTTTTACAATCAAACAATGCTCAATGAAAAGAATACAAAGCAAGTTGAGCATGTTCAAAAAGCATATTATGCTTACTTAATGTTAAGCAGAGTCTTGAATACAGCCATAAAAGTAAAACAACCTGACCTTTCGGAAGGTGATACAACTCATTGGGCGCTTCCTCCACTTAGTGAAGGTTTGAATTTTAGTAACATCATGTTACTTATCTAAAGAATATGGTATAAAAAATAACTTATCAATACAAAAATGCGGTTTTAGTGACAAAAAGTTGCTTATTGTGAAAATTCTCTTTTTGTGCTATCATTTTTGTATGTCCGATTATATCCGCGCAAGAAACGATGAGCATAAAGAAGAGCGACTTTCTCAAATAAAAGAGGCGACTGCAGAACTTTTTGCATGGTTCAAAAAGCCCTTAAGCAAAT
>JAGBBO010000011.1 GCA_017938435.1 Alphaproteobacteria bacterium | reverse complement strand
TTAGGAATTCCAGCCGAAGTTCTTATTCAGGAATCTGGAAAAGAATTACCAGACTCTTCTATCATGGAACATGGAATAAACTTTCCATTTACAGAAATGTATAAGCGCGGCTGGTTTACAAACTTCTTTGATGGAACTCTGTCTCAGGCAAAAGAATTAAAGGAAGAACTGATAATTAAATTTATTGGAAACTTCAATATTCAGGATGTTGCCCTTTGTTACAACAGAAAGTCAGAAAATAAAGAATCTGAAAATCTGGATGATATTCTTATGGCCTGGCGAATAAGAGTTATGAATCTTGCAGCTGCAGAAAAACTTCCAAAGTGGAATAAAGATGTTCTTTCAGAACAATTCTTCTCGCATTTAGCAATGCTTAGTGTTTTTGATGAAGGCCCAAAACTTGCAAAAGAATTGTTAAATAAAGTGGGAATTCATTTTATTATCGAAGAACACCTTGAAAAATCACACCTTGATGGTTCTTCAATGCTTATGCCAGATGGTAGCCCATTAATTGCCTTAACCTTGCGTTATGACCGTCTCGACTCTTTCTGGTTTACACTTTTCCATGAACTTGCACATGTAAAAAAACATCTATCAAAAAATAATGCCGCTTACTTTGATGACATTACAAATGAGATGAGCAAAACAATTGAAAAAGAAGCCGATATATATGCAAAAGAAATGTTAATACCTATGAATATCTGGAAAACTTCCGGTTTGACAATTTCTTCCACTCCTATGGCAATAAGAAATTTTGCAGAAGAGCAGCATATCAGCCCCGCAATTCCAGCCGGCCGCCTCCGTTTTGAGAACAAGAAATATACCGTTTTCAATAATTTAATTGGAAACGGGGTTGTAAGGAAGATGTTTAACAATTAAAAGTAAAATACCAGAGAGTCCTATTTTACTTTTAAGCCGGAAAGTAAAATAAGATTTTTTTTATTTTACTTTTGAAGAAAATACTAAAAGTACAGATTGGCTCCAGAAAACGTCAAAATGTTGAAGAATATCGTTGAATTTGTGATGAATTTACGTTGATTTTGCAAAAATTGTGCAAAATCAAAAAAAAGTCTAGTTTTTTTGAAAAGATAAGTACCTAACTCATTTGTTTTAAGTTTTTTCTTTTTTGTTTTATTGCTTGGTCATATTTAGAATATAATTCAGTATAATTTTCTTTTATGGATTTATTACACTTTATATTTCGCTCAAGAATATTATTTGTATTATTCATTAAAGCTTTTAAAATAATTTCCGCTAACTTAGCTCCATTTATATATATAATATTTTTGGGAGAATTAAGGTCATCGTTTTGTAATAAATCCCTATACATAGAAAGACATGTAATTATGTTCTTAAACCTAACATTCTTAATATTATAATGTAAGGACTCCCATTCCTGACAATAGTTTTCTCCTGAAGCTCCTTTCACAGGAATTTCAAAACCGTATTTTTTAAGTATATCATCATCCATTATAAGAAAAGTTGTATCTTCACATACAGGTGTACTTATTACAATCGCTAATACTATCTTTTCTAAAGTATCTTTGTCCTTTATATCATCTATTTTCCATACTGACAAATCTCCATTGTTGGAGATGTTGTATTCTGCGATTACATCTCCAAATAATTCTGGAATATCAGTTTGAGATCTTAACAAATCTGCATTTGATTCATACTTTATCTTGCGAATATAATATGCCATGTATTACTTTCCAAACTCATTTAAATAGTCAATAACATTTCTAAGGTGTTGTTGTACCCAACCCGGAGTACAGCTGTGATTTTCTAATTGTTTAACACTGTCTTTTGAATTCCATTTTTCAAAAACTTGTATAGCCTTATTCTTTATCATAATACTTCTATGAGAAAATAAAGCTATACAAGCCATTGGAGCCTCTGGTTTCATGAGTGTATATGGTAGTCTTGAAAAAATATGAAGAATGCCTTCAATGATATGATTATTGTCTTCATTTTCAGAAAGAATAGATAAAAGAGCTGGTTTTATATAAATCAAAGAATCCTCATTAATATTATTCATATATAAATCAATATTTGAAAATTCTCCCGTTTCGAATTTATCCTTGCAAAGAACGTCAAAGATTTCTTTTTTGTATATTTCAGTATTTTTCTTTACAGCTTGTTTTATAATTTCATTTGGTGTTTTTTCAAAATAGTTATTTGTAATATCTTCTGATTCAAGTTCTTTTACAGTAGTATCTTGTTCAGTTGAGTTTTCGGCAGTAAATTTAGAATAAGGACTTGAATTAAAAGATTGCCAAATAGTATTCAAATTAGATAAATATGAGGAATATACTTGCACAAAAGGATCTTCATATTTAGACTCAAATTCATTTTTATAGTTTTGGAAGATAGGAATTGTATAATTTTTCTTAATCTTTTTTAATGCTTCATTAATTGTATTAAATCTTAGATTATTTTGCGTGAGATATTCAAAATAATCTAAATCGTCAGAATGACTAGAGGAATTAATTAATGAATTGCTAAATGCTGAAGTATTAATCATTATTTATTTTTTTACTGATGTTTTTCATATTTTCGGTGGCAATAGTTACATATTCTTTTAGGTCAAGAATGGTAAACCTATAATCATCTTTCTTAGGATTTGTGTTTATATCTATAGTTCCTAAAAACCTATAATTTAAATCTGAGTCACGTGCTAAAGACAGATTAATAATATTATTATTGTCTTCATCGTTAGATTTTATTGAAAAGTTTCGTTTGTTATTTATTCGTATTTGCCATTCAGCTATATTATCACTTGTATCATCAAAAAATTTGGTTGTAGAAGAATATTTATTTATTTCTTTAATTATATCTTGCTTTGAATAAACTTTTGTTAGGAAATTACAACTATTGGCTAATCTATTACCTTTTATGGAAGAAAACTCCGGAGCTATTTTTGTGATAATATCAAAAATTTCTTTCTGAATTTCTTCAAAATTTGTTTTTTTGGAATTTCCCTGAATTAAATTATAAACAAAATCTATCCTTTCAGGGAGAAAAGTAATATAATACTGTTTGTCATCTGAAACGAATTGAAGTCTATTATCAGTAATTAGTTGATTTGTTCTGATATCAACTGCTGTTATTGGAATTGTGTTAGGACTGAATTTAGGAAAAATAGAAGATATTCTTTCGATGTTTTCTGGTGAATATTTTATATTTGAAAAACTTCCAAAAATACTAGCCTGATAATTTAATATTGAATCCATAAAAACTCCATTTAAACTATAATATAAACAATTATCGGTAAAAAGTGTTACTTTCTTCTTATTTTTTTTAACTTCTCATATTGTTTCTTCCAAGCTCTGGAAGGCTTCTTACATATACAATCATCACAGACGAATACGCAAACTCCTGGTAATGAATTATTACCGCAGATATTTGGATTGTTCTGGCGACATCCGTAGGTTTGGGCTTCGGTGTCTTTTTTGTTTAGAGGTGCATCAAATGGTATTAACAGTTCTTTATTCATATTGTAATATCTTCAACATTTATGTTGCCAGACATTAATTCTGGCAACAGATTATCTCTTATTTCTGATAATCTTCTGTTTTCTACTCGATTGTTAATTATTATATCAATAATCGGGGATAATGTCATCGTCAACTTTGAATAAGTTTTATCATCCGGAATAACAACTTCTGCTTTATCTAGTTCTTCTCTCTTAATATGACCCATTGTTGTTGCTTTGTCGGCGGCCAGAAAAATGAATCTGTCTAGATGGTGCTTTGTCCATAGGTAATAAAACCATTTTTCATAAGTTTTTGATGTAACTTTGAAAAGATGTTGATTTAATCCGCAGGTTCCTCCACACCAAATGTCAACTAAAAGGCTGCCTGACCACGAAAAAATTACATCTCCATCATGGATAATGTATTCTGGTTTTACTTTTGATGGCGAGCACAATTCGGAACTATCATCACAACAGCCCTGACGGAGTTCTTTGATTTTCAAAACTGGTAAATCTTCTTCATCTTCGAGTGGGCGGAATTTTTGCATTGCTAGTCCATTTAAATAATCAGCAATCTCCGACAGTTTTCCAACTTTCCACCCCTCCGGCATTTTGCCGCCGAATGGTTCGAAGTCTACAAACCAGTTTTTGAAGAGGACTTGGGCTTGCCGTTCGAGGTTGGTGTTTATTTTGTTGTTCAGTTCGATTTTGTCGTCGAGGGATGAGAGGATGGCGGCGATTTTTTGCTGGGTGGGAAGAGGGGGAACTTTTACAGAAAGATTTGCTACAACATCTGTTTGTACTCTCTGGCGACCTGAAGAACCGACCATTGATTTTATTGCTGGATTTCTTATACAATCGCTAGTTACTAAATAATAAACAAAATATGGATCTGTGATATTATTCTTTGCGCGGAACACGATATATTCTGTTGAACCAAACCCTATTTCATTATCATCAAGAATATTAACCATTGCGGTTTTTCCATTTTCAAGACAAGGAGTAATACGAGCCATTATCGTATCGCCGTTTTTGAATTTTGTCCCGCCTGTGTATGGTTCGAATGAGAAGGATGGGATAGCTCGACAATATGGTTGAAGGACATCCATGCCTATCTTTTTTTCAACAGTTCCTTTTTTTAGAGATTCTGTTGGATTGATTTCAACGACATCTGATAGTTTACATTCTTTCCACTCTTCCATTCCATCCCCCTCACACATACTCAACCGGCAGCGAAATAACTTCATTGCTCAAATACAGAGGATTATCGCACTGGCAAATAATGCAGCCCTGACCAACAGAAACTCCGGCGATTTTAGACAGGACAGAGAAATGCTTTGCCATGTCTATTGTCGGGCGGGCTGATTTTTTGATTTCGATTGGGTAGAGGATATTGTCTTTTTCGATTATCAAATCTATTTCTTTTTTGTCTTTGTCGCGGTAAAAATAGATTTTTTCGGTTTCGTGGCCGGCGTTGTAATATGATTTGATTACTTCGCTTACA
>JAGBBO010000055.1 GCA_017938435.1 Alphaproteobacteria bacterium | reverse complement strand
TTGAATAATACCTTCTTTTACATTAAGAGTCAATTTACAAGCACCTTGTTTTGGAGCACACCAACCAATACCGTGAGTAAGACCATTGATGTCTTTAATCTCTTTAGCACGTGTCCATTTGCCTTCTTGAGGAATTGGAGCTGAAGCGTGATTAGCTCCTTTAGCAACAACACACATGTGTTCTACTTCGTGAGAATAAATCATACTTTTCTAGACTTTTAGTAGCAAGTCATTAGTAATTAGACCAAAAACTCGCTAATGTTAATATTTACCTTAAAAAAATAATTTATCAATAATTAGTCCTTTTTACGACTATAATTGTACTTCGCACAAATATCGTGCAAAAATGTGGCAAACCAAAAGCAGAACTAAATTTATCTAAGTTTTGCTGAGGTGTAGCTCATTTTTGAAATTCATTGCAAAGTTACAAAAAATTATTGATATGAACAACCCCTGAACTTTTTTCTTATTTTTACAAAATTTTTACCAATATATAAATAAAAAAGCGTACTTGAAAAAGTACGCTTTTTTATAAAATCATCATTCTCCCCAAATAATTTTAATAGTTTCACACACGATTGATTTATCAGGCAAATCAAGCTCGTCAATAATATCAAATTTCAAATCTTCCAAATTAATCGGTAACGACTCAATCAAAATAGGCATACGTTGAATATGCTCTTTACCTTCAAAATCCTTACCTTTATAATCTACTAATTTCACAAAATTTTTTTCATCAACAACGAACCACTTTAAATTATTAGAAGAAAAATCAGAAAAAGAATCACCATTCGCAAAATGTGATTTTTGAATATCTTTATCTCTATTTAAATTAACCTTTTTAGTATGTACGCAAAATTTTTCCGTGTTATCTCTGTAATAATAACGCTCTAATTCTAAATTGTTCCTTTTAAAGAATGGTTCTATTTCAGCCAAATAGCCACAATCATTTGCTATTAAATACAATGAAACTTTTGATTTATCTTGCAAATTCCAATAAGGCAAAACCACATTTTCTATATATGTCAAAACATCAGGAAAGCAAGGAGAATATTCAACAATAATCTTAATTTTCTTGTCATTCTTCAATAATTCGCTCATCTCACTCACTGCCATAGGCGTTAACGTAGTAAACTCTAAAGAACTATCAAATTTTTTCTTAGTTTCCCTACAATCTTGAATCACTTGAGAATTAATTACATTTCCAAATGATAAACAAGATACAAACAAAATCAAAAAAAACTTTTTCATAACAATAATAATTTAATGGTTAATAACAGAAGTGATAAATCTTAAAAATCACATTGCAAATATACAAAAAAAAAAATCAAAAAAACAATTTTAATATTTTTTAACTTGATTATTTAACAAATTTTTCAACTCGTTCGCCAACTTTTACGATATACACACCGCTAACTAAATTTTGCACAGGCAAAATTGTCAAAGGACCTTCAACCTCTTTTGTCATCACCAATTTACCATTCGTGTCAAATACTCTAATCTCATCTTCTTGTGCTGACTCATTCATGAACACCGACACTTGATCTATTACCGGATTTGGAAATAAAAAGAGTGATAATTTTTGATAATCAATAGAAACTGTAACATCTGCATTTTCATCAATAAAACTAATTGGTTGTGTACAAGTTTCGCCATGCGCATTTTTAATAAAAGCACGAACATAAGAGCCTTGATAACCAGCATAACTAAACGTATTACCAATAGCAACAACCGTACTGCGTCGAGATGAAGCTGCTTCCGAAGTTTTATCTGTCCCATAAATCCAATGCACCAATCCATCTGCCTCTATAGTAATAGTTTTACTATCTTCATCAACAACAAGAGAACTGATTCGAGGTGCTTTTCCTTCGCCAGAACCCTCTGGTTCATAACAAAAATAAGAACTACCTCGACGCATTGTCGCTTTCAATTCTTCTATAGTCAACTCTTCCATCAACATAAAATTATAATTACGAAATAATTGATCATCATTGTGTGCATCATCATCAGAATAACCAAAGACACTCTTCTCTGGCATAGTACGCTCCAACACTTGATCCCACAAAATTCTATCATTTGGACGACGATTGCCTTGAACATACACCTCAAAACCTATC
>JAGBBO010000054.1 GCA_017938435.1 Alphaproteobacteria bacterium | reverse complement strand
TCGAAATCATACCACAAGTCAAAGTCAAACCTTTATGTTTCCAACTCACTTGCGCATTCTTGATATACGCCACATAATGATAATCATCCACCACGCTTGGTTTTCCAATATCCATCACTGCCTTCAATTCCAACCCTTTTCCCAATGAATACTGATACCCCACATACGAACGATCCAACTGAAAACCACATTTCGATACACCATTCTGCATTACCATATTAAAATTAGCAAACACCGAAACAATCGCCTTTCCCTTTGGCTCCTCACTCTCAGCCACCTTATTTTCCACTTTACCTTTTTCTGTAGCCACAGAATCCATAGCCATAACATTCACCGACATAAATGTCAAAATTGCAATCAAAACAAATTTCATTTTTTTCATAAATCAAAAACTAATAAATTAAACAAATTCAATAGTCAATTTCGAGCTCCAAAAATTACTATTACTTTTCGAGTGCAAAATTACTTACCAAATATTACAACGTAATTACAAAATCATTAAGAAATAATGAAAAAGTAATAACAAACCAAAAACAAAAAGACTGTGCTAAAACGCAAATTTCATTTGTACGAAAAACAATCCTGCCAAAGACGGACACATCTTCAGCAACAAACACAGCTATTTCCCATCATCGTGCAGCACTTGCCCATACGACACAAAAAAAGGCAACCTATTTGCTTTGGTTGCCAAACGAAAAGGGGATTGCTACCACTGTAAAAAAGTAGAGCGTTCAATAAGAGATGCTAAAAAGCAAAAAAAATTAGAATTATTTACTGTTAAAAGTAATAAAGAAGATTTTAGAAAAGCGCAAAAAGCATTACGCCAACATCTAGGTGCAAAAGGGAAGGTAATAAGAGATAGTAAAAAATTATACACATCACATTTATATTTTGGTAAGGATGAAAGATATGCAATTGCAAGTCATTGTTACAATGGATTAGAATTACAAGTGGCAGAAAATATGCATACTATTATACCGAAATTAAAAAATGGCAAATATATACCTCTCAATCTTCAGAGAGAAAATATTGACAATAAATTTAATGATGGTATATTGAATTTTACTGCTTATGAAATATTCTATAAAAATAGACGATTTGTATTAAAATGTGCAGTAAAACGAAATGGTGTGTATGTTTGCGAATATCCATATAGCATAAAATTAAAAGAGTAACAACTGATGGATAGGTGGTGCAGCTGCTCCTATTATCGAACATCAATTATTACTCTTTGAATTGTTTGCTACCTTTGAGACCACAAAGTTAAAACAAACATTTCAAAGTACAAAGAAAAAGCGTGAAAATTTTCATTTTTCACGCTTTTTTATTAAAAATAGCCTACTAACTTCGCAGTGTTCGGCTATGGGCTTACGTACCAGCCTCACGGCATCCGGTAAGCGAAAAAAAAATAAACTAAAATATTGCTATCCGATAAAAAATAGGGACACAGCATATATAATACTACGCCCCCGAAATAAAAAAGTAGAGACGCAATACTTTGCGTCTCCTATGATAAAAAATAAGACGTATCATACATAATAATACTACGTCTCATAGATAAAAAAATAGAGACGCAATATATTGCGTCTCTACTAAAAACGGCGGCGACCTACTCTCCCACGATGCAACGCAGTACCATCGGCGCGAGTGGGCTTAACTTCTCTGTTCGGAATGGGAAGAGGTGGAACCCCACTGCTATAACCACCTAAATATCTTGATAATGAAGAATT
>JAGBBO010000010.1 GCA_017938435.1 Alphaproteobacteria bacterium | reverse complement strand
TCCGTTCTTTTTTCTAATATGGTAATATCCTGATTTTCAATGTACAGCATTTTAAT
This sequence comes from Alphaproteobacteria bacterium, assembly GCA_017938435.1. Taxonomy (GTDB): domain Bacteria; phylum Pseudomonadota; class Alphaproteobacteria; order Rs-D84; family CACZYB01; genus CACZYB01. The sequence goes on along the minus strand of JAGBBO010000010.1, from coordinate 2,347 downwards.
TATTACATCTGTAAGATTTTTGAGCAAAAAAATTTCTCCTGAAATACAATATGCTCTCTTAAATATTACGCCCGTAAGATTTACAAGTCAAGTTATCTTTATATAAAAAGTCTTCTGCCAGAAGGTATCATACATTTTCGCAAAAGTAATACCTTTTTGCAAAAGCCTATTATTCAGCAAGGTTTCAAACCACCCCACTGTTTCAATATTCAAATGTTTCATTCAAAAGAACAGAAAACACACGTCCATTATCTTTCTTTATTATCCAACAAACCGCAAAAAATCAAGGTTTCCTCGAAAGCAGACAAACGGTTTCAATATTCCCTGTGGTGGGGATTTTATACCACAGTACAAAATATGGAGACTTATCAAATAATGTATGAAAGTAATATTTCATTCCATCTCCCCTCATTGCCTTTATACAAATACTTATTTATTTTCCCATCCAATTAATTGATTCTTCTTTTTTTGATGAGCAATAGCATGTGTATAGTCTGTTTTGGCATTTTTTGTTCTATTTAATACCCTATCCATGACATCTATTCCTCTTGCTTGCTCCAGCATCGCAATAAAACCACTACTATTTAATTCTTCATGCACCCAAGAATCGTCTAGTTTTATGTCCATCTTGTCTTTACAAAACGAAAATACAAAACTTGTTCTAACAGCATATTCGTCAGTAATTTTATCTCCCAAATTGTAAAAAGGATTATCTGGGTCTACAAAAGCATTGTCATTTTCAATATTAGTATACACCTCTCTCAGCCCATTCCAAAAATCTTCGGATGAAGATAGCCATGATGTACATACTAAAAAGTAATGAACTGTCGAAAGACATACTCCTATCTGTTCCTGCTCCATACCGCATTCTTCCTCGAAATACTTATAAAGAACAAATAATGCCATAATATCACAACATATTTCCTCCAATAACTTTTTATCAGAATTAGCAAGCAATTTTTTTGTAATATCTAACATTCTTTCATTCTGTTCTTCATCACTTTTTCTACCTAAAAGAGTATCAACTTCTCTACTTAATTCAATAATCTTTACAACCGATTCACAATATATGACTACTTGTTCTTGAACTGTTTGAGAGAAAGCATTTTTCTTTCTAAAAGCAACATGTGAAATCTCATGACAAAAACCAAACATACGTGAAATATTAAACTCTTGCTGGTGACCCACTTTATCTAAAATATCATTAATGTCTTCATGTTCATCATACGGTGGGAATTTCATATCCATTTTTGAATATTCTTCCGCTAAATAACGAGAAAAAGCAGGATATTTTTCACAGCGATTTGCCAAAAAGATAAGAAGCATCGATTTATAGTAATTTATGAAAAATTCTTGTGGCATAAGGCTACCAACATTAATATATGTAAAATACATAAATAAGAATCTGCCATATATATCCCAAAAATGATTATCCCAAGCCATAAAATTACAATCCGATAGTTGTATATACCTTGGATATACCTCTGTTGTATAACAATCAAAAACAAAAATAGGTTCATTAAAATCGCCACCCAAAATATAATCTGCAAGCGTTTGAAACTGCCGATGAATTGCTGGTGTTTCTTCTAAGCGAGGATTCTTTAAGCTATGGCAAGTTCGTGCCAAGTATTCTTCTGGTTTCATGATTATTTACCCTTCTTTTTTGATGCCTTTTCACTTTTTTCTTTTTCATCAAGAAAATATAGCTTGTTCAAAAATTTTTCAACCTGTTTCTCGGACCCTTTTATTTTTATTCCGTTCCATTCAATTTCAACTTTCGATGACACACTCATAGCTTTTACTACAATAGAAGCAACTGCCGGAATAGCAACCGTGATTATCGGCACAATCACTTGAACAATAGTATCTGCTCCAAGTGAATCCACTTCTACTAATTCACTATTATCAAAACTTTCACTAACCTCTTTAATCAACTCTTGATGTTTTTTAGGAATATTAAAAATCAGCATATTCTTTCTCCAATCAATATTAAATCTTATTTTTCAAAACTTACACACTTATTTTGCGAAAAAGTATCCTTTCGCCAAAATGTATATCTTCTATTCCCCCAAGCCTATCCCCTGGGGTAAACATCTGCTTATATCATCACTCTGCGGAAACAGAAACACACATCTATTTTATTCCCAAAATGGCGAAATCCTTTGATTTATTGGGCTTTTCTCGACAGAAGGCAGACTGTTTCAACATGCCATGAGTGTGCAATAAAGATGCACATCCCATGACTTATTCGTCAAGTCTGGGTTCTAAAATGATGCAACAGTCCCCTATCGAACCTGCAAAAAATTAGCATAATGCATCACACTGCACCTGCCATAGAAAAAGATTA
>JAGBBO010000053.1 GCA_017938435.1 Alphaproteobacteria bacterium | reverse complement strand
CACTCCAAAAGCAAAACGCAACTATGCCGAAGACAGAAAAACAATTCGTAAAGTTTGCTTAAAATACAAAGTGCCTTATGTTACAACATTAGCCGGAGCAGTTGCCGCAGTTCAAGGAATTGCCGCAGTTAAAAACGGCCACGGTGGCGAGGGCGGAGTAAAGAGCTTGCAAGAATATCATAAATTGATAATAGAAAAGTAAGTGCTCGGGAAAAATCGAAAATGCCCGAGCCGCTTGTGCAAGAATTGCTTTGCAATTCTTGGTAAGCAACGAAGTTGCGACGCGAGGGTGGAGTTAAATCTTTACAAGAATACCATTCGTTGATAAAGTAATTTTTGTGAAAGCAAAATAACCATTTTGAAAGGCTGTCGAAAATCTCGGCAGCCTTTTTTTATATCATTTCAAATTTTCTTAGTATTTCTGATATATCATTAGTAATTGTTTCTATCAATTCTTTCTGCATGTCATGATTTTTGTTTACTTCAAAATTATCAATTGGCTTAAAAAGTAAATAAGGTTGTATATTAATAGCACTAGCTATTTTTTCTATAAATGTCAAAGAAGGGAATCTTTTTTTTGTTTCAATTTGACCAATATAGGAAGTTTCTGTATCACATAATTCAGCAAGTTTTTCTTGAGTTATATGCTGTTCTTTACGGAATCGTTTCAAATTGCTAATAAAAACATCTTGTAAATCCATAAAATATATTCTAAAAGCGAATATTTTTATTTTGTATAGGCTTGACAGTAATAAATAATGCATATAATATATGCTACAAGCTAATAATGTATTTTTTTCAATGGAGAGAAAAATGACTGAAGAATTAATGAAAGAATCCATGAATGCACTTAAGGAATTCGCAAAACATAAAAACAGTTATGAAAATATGCCTAATAATCTAAATATTAATGGAATTAGTAATGATGGCAATCTATTCTACGGTATACAAGATATAAAACTGTTTAAATCAGATGTTATTTTTTCTATACGTTGGACAAACAAGATGGCAAAACTGTATTTTTTAAATTTATGTTTCCAAGATATGGATAATAAATCCGTATTTTCATCTGATGAAATTATATTTGAATTTAATAATAAGAAGCTCGAATTTACAGCGGGTGGTTCCCACTGGATTTTGGAATAAATGAAAAAGTTTGCTGTAATTTTCATTTTCCTATTTATTTTGTGGGTCCCGCTTTTAGCAGAAGATATTTTAAACAATCCAGCTTATATTGCACAGTTAGGATATGGTTCAACAAAAGATTCTGCTGAAAGCAATGCACTAGCGGCATTATCAAAATTTTTTCAGATGAATATTTCTGTTCAAGCTAAAGAACAAACAATATTGAATGATTCAGATTTTGAAACTACTCTTTCTGAAGAAGTTTTTGTTCAGTCTTATACAGAATTGTTTGCAGTTCATTATACAAAACCTAAATATGACAAAAAACAAAAGCAATACGAAGTGATTGCATATATAGACCGTAAAGAAGCATGGATAATATATGAACCAAAAATAAATGACTGTACTTCTCAATTTGAACAATTTTATTTTGATGCAATTTCTCAAAACGATGCGATTCTAAAAATTGCAGGTCTTTCAAAGGCATACCAAAATGCAAAAGAAAATGAACTTTATAAAAAACTTGACTTTGCACAAATATTAAATCCAAATCAAGCAGAAAAGTTCAGTGGAACAAGAAATCATCTTTTAGAAATTGAACCAATGCTTAGAAGAATAGCAAAGCAATGTTCTATTTCTATCTTTTGTGAAAATGATTTTGAAGAATCTGTTTCAAGGGCTATTGGAAATTTTTTTTCAAATTATGGAATTACAATAGTTGATAATAACTCTCAATATTTCTGTTATATAAAAGTCATCGAAAATTCACAAGTTCTTCCTGCAGGAATATTTTATTCGCCATCATTTTCTTTAAAAATTGAAACAAGAGATACTGTTCTTTTTTCTGGAGAAGGGCAACTTAAAAGAATTGGTGCAAAGAATCCAACTGTAGCACAACAAAGGGCTTACACTTCACTATCTCAAGAAATATTAAAATTATTACAAAAGGAATTTATGTCTCTTTAGAGGCAAAAATATATATGGAGGAATTTTTATGAAAAAAAAATTAATTGGAAGTATCATTTTTGCGACACTTTTTATTACAGGCTGCGGAACTACAAACGCTATTAAATCAGATACGAATGTAACAAAAGAATCAAGAGCAGAAAGCGGATATGAGGTAAAGGCAAATAAAACTTATCTTCGTGACTGGACTGCACGTTCTGTAGGTGGCGAATCTCGTCCTGCTTGGTTGGCTCCGCTTTTTCTTGGTGATTATTCTCAATACAAAGCACAATTTGGTATTTCAGATGACGATGTAATAAAAGTTTCTTATATAAGTGCTTCGGATGTAAGAAGTGCACAAATGAGAGCTGATATGCAGTATGCAAGACAAATTGCAAAAGAACTTCAGCAATCAGTAAATAACTATGCTACAGAACAGTCTCGTTCTGGTGCTATAGATTTAGCTACAAAAAGTGCAATTATGGAAGTAACACAGGCTCAGTCTTCTGCTGAAATAACAGGACATGAAAAACGTACTGAATTTTATCAAATTATAGATGAGGAAGATGCTCTAACAGGAAAAGTTAGTCGTAAATGCATTATGTATCAGGTATATGTAATACCACAGACAACATGGGCAAGAACAACTGCAACATATTTAAAAAAGGTTCTTGGAGAAATGCCAGAAGAACTTTCAATGGATGAAAAAGCAGTAATGGATATGGTAAATCAGATGATGTATGATGCTCGCCATCCAACTGTTATGAGCCAGCAGGAAAAAGAACAGGAGCTTGCTTATAGTGCTGCAATGACACAAGCACAAGTAGAACTTGAACCAGAAAAACAGAAAGCAGCAGCTCAGCAAGAACTTGTAAAAATTGTACAGGACAGCAGAACTGAACGAACTAAAATTATAACCGATGCGCAGACAAAACAGGTTCAGAGTCTTGCTGATGCTCAGACAATGGCTGCACTTTCAGGAAATCCTGCTGTACAATCTGCTTCGACAGTAACTCCTGCAGATGCCAATTCAATCGATGCACAAAATATTGCTTATAATATTCTGTTTGGAAATTAATTACATTTATATACCACCTGAAATGTAATCTGTATACAGGTGGTATATAAAAACATATGGAGAATTCATGAAAAAACATTATTTATTATTTTACCTATGCCTAATTTTGATTTCCTGCAGTACTACTGCTCAATTAAAGAATGATTCAAGTAATTCTGAAATATCCTTAGAAAAAGAAAATAAGGTATCAAAGAATTTATATAAAGGAAAAGATTTAGTTATTGCTGTAACAATTCCTCAGGGAAGAGATATAGATAAAAAAGAATTATGGATTTTGCAGTATTTGCAGGATTCTATAACAGGAAAATTTGCAAAATATTCTGAAATGACCGTACTTGATCGAAGCAATGAAAAACTTATAAAAGCAGAACTGGAACTCTCTGAGACAGGGTTTTACAGTGATGAAAATGTTGTTCAATTAGGCCTAATGACAAATGCAAGTCTTGTAACTGTAGGCTCTATTCAAAAAATAGGCATGATTTATGAAATCAATTTTAGAATTAATGACATTGCAACAAATGAAATAAAATCCAGTCTGTCAAATCGCTATACATATTCAGAAATTGAAAACGGAAAAGCTGTAAATGATATTACTATGAATTTGCTTGAAGGTCTAAAAATAGAATTTTCAGACAGTGAAAAACTTTCTTTGTCCACAGTAAATGAAAAAGAAGACTCTTCCGTACAAAATCTTGCAAAAGGAGCAACCGCAGAAAAAGAAAAAGATTATATATCTGCAATTGTTGCTTACAGTAAAGTTGAAGGTATACAAAAAACAGAAGCAGAATCAAACATTCACTCATTATTAGGATGTACATTTGATTCATCAAGCATTCAAAATCGGGTTTCTTATTATAAAGAACAAATTGAAAAATGGAATACTATTTTTGATCAGCTTGAAAAATATATGAATAAAAATGCTATATATATAGTATATGATTTTTCTGTCGTTCAAGATAAAATTGACATGCATTCTAATAATGTAGATCTTAATTTTTCTCCAGGAATAAAGTGCGTTGCAAACAAAACAGCTATGCATGTTTTTGCAACAATAATTAATGAATGGAGAAAAATATTTTATAATAAGGAAAATGATGTTTGGAGAAAAGAAGTCTCAGAACCTCGTTGTGGGACTCTAAATTCTAATGCATCTAATGTTTATGCATATAATTTATATTATCAATACTGGGTTTCACTTATATTGGTAAATGGTAACGGTGATGTTATAAACAAAAAGAACATAACGGTTTCTTTTTGGGGAGATCGATTTTATGATGATTATGAAAGATTCTTTATGGAAGTAGAAGAAAAATCTCAGAAAAAATATTTTGAAGAAAATGATTTTTCAGACATTCATTTTTATCGAGAAATAAGTCTTGATGATATTGTTGGTGATATTAGCTTAAAAATAAACTCTATAACTTCTGATAAGTGTTTTGAAAGGAGTCCATTACCAAAAGACGATATTTGGGGGAGAAAGTGGGAACGTAAAGTTGTTTACAGAGAGCCAGCAGGCATATTTTCTATAGATGAGTGGAATGAATTTGTAAATCATAATTAACTTGTGTTAAAATGTATTTTGGCAGTGGCTCCTTCCGTATGTGGAAATCAATATAAACCGTATCCACTACTGCGATTGTGATAATTAAAAAATCTCCATTAACCTGCGGTTTCAATCCGTAAAGAGATGAACTTTAAGAAAAGAGTGCCCGCAAACCTTGTGGACACTCTTAGTTTTTCTGCCAATAAAAAATCGTCGCAGGTTACTCCCAAAGAAATTGTGCAGACAAAAACTGCACAATTTGGAAGTCACAAATTGTGATCTCCAATTTACTATCAAATTAAACTACAAACTTAAAGAATTACATGATAGCAAGAAATGCTTACTTTAAGCTTACTCTTATTTATATTCAAAACATAAGGAAATCGCGCCTTTAATCGCGAGTGTTATAAGGAGGTCGTAAGTTTTCTTATGGACTCGTTTTTTTTATGGAAAAATTACTTTTTTATGAAATCGATGAACAGTATATAAATTATCTCTCCCAGTTTTCTGAGCACTTGTTTAAGAACGCAAAAATCACTCAGAAGCATTCAAGGAAATATATTGGTATTCTTTTTTGAGATTAATGAAATGAAATATTTTGCACCGCTTTTATCATTTAAACCAAAACATAAATGATTAAGTGAAACTGTTGATTTTATAAAAATCGGCGATATGGCAGTTATTAATATAAATAATATGATTCCTGTTCCAGAAGGTATTTATGTACCTAAAAACCCTAATTTAGAAACCGACCAGCAATACAGAAATCTACTCAACAATGAAAGACGTATAATAAAGCAAAGAACTGAACAAATTATTAATAATGCCCATAGTGTATATAATCACAAATTGACCAATGATGGAAAATCAAAATAAAGCCAACGCTGTAATGATTTTAGGCTTTTGGAAGAAAAGTGTAGAGAATTCAAAATTAAATAGTAAATTACGATAGCAATTTACCATGCGGGTTTTAGGGGCGGCGAGCCCTTAGGAGAAAGGGGTGTGGTGAAAACCGCGTAGCGGGTTGAACCCAGGGGGAAGGCTTTCCCCCTCAATATTATAAATTCCATATTACGGAGCAAAAGAAGCTGTTTTACCTTGGGCTCGCTTCCCTGGTGTTGACCCAATTCTTGGACCAGAAATGCGTTCAACTGGTGAAGTTCTTGGTATGGCAAGTGATTTTGGATTGAGTTTCTATAAAT
>JAGBBO010000052.1 GCA_017938435.1 Alphaproteobacteria bacterium | reverse complement strand
TGCCGGTTCATCAAGTTGCTCAAATTGCCCTGCTGGTCAATATACATCAAGTGCCGGTTCATCAAGTTGCTCAAATTGCCCTGCTGGTAAATATGCATCAAGTGCCGGTTCATCAAGTTGCACAAATTGCCCTGCTGGAACTTATTCCACTGGTGGAGCATCAAGTTGCAGAAGTTGTTTAACAATAGGTGCTGCAACTTGTGATTCCACAACAGGTAGGGTGACAGGTTGTAAGGCAGGATATGGTTATTCATCTGGAACTTGCACACAGTGTGAGATTGGAACTTACTCTGCTGGTGGAACAAATGCTTGCACAAAATGTGATGAGCCTACCATAAATGATTCATCAAATTGGTTTACATATTGGTATGCAAAGGCTAGTGATGAAACAATAAATACTTGCTATTCTAACTCAACAACATATTCTAATAAATTAGAAGCTGATGATTATTATGCACAATGTGTTTATGATGCAAATTATAAAAAATCAGATTCTGTTAAAATGACACTCGGTAAATGGAAAATTTCAGTATCAAGAACAGCAACTCCAGAATGTCGTGATGGTTGTTATGCAAGTGCTAATGCATTTAATGATCAATATTTTGAATGTGTAGAAAACGACTGTGAAAGTCCTGTTGAACAGGAAATGACATGCGGACCTATCTATAAAAAGAAAACTACATACTGCACAGAAAAAGGTTCTTCATCAAAAACCGCAAATCCTAAAACTACGGATATAGAAGAAAGTATTGGAGGTTGCCCAGCAGGACAAACTTGTCTTAACGGAAGATGTGAACCATGTCCTTATGGTCAATATAAATCAGGAACCGGATGGGGGAAGTGCACAAAAAAATCAACAAATATTCAAAATGGTGGTTCATGTTCAAGACAATGTCACTTCATAGAATTCCATGCATCAGGTTGTTGTTGGATGGATTTATGGGCAACATGTGGTGCATTAGCAGCGGCAGGATCTGTTATGGATGTTGGTACATTTACTGCACTTTCGACAACTCCTGTTGGTATGTGTTTAATAGCAAGTAAAAATCTTAATTATTGGCCAAGAGAATGTTCCGGAACAAGCAGTACTATTTACGGAATTAATGAGGGAAAAACTGCTCAAACTGCATTATATCAATGTAAATAGTATAACATACATTAGCAAAAAGTTATCCCGAAATAATTTCGGGATTTCTTTTTATTTTTTTTCAAACCGTCATTTTAGTAGCAAGACACTGGAACCCACAACCAAACATAAAATCCTTATGAATAAATTATTTTATACCTTTTACTTTATAATCTTTATTATATCCATAAAGGTAAACTAAAACACCAAATGCAACATAGAAAAGAGTTTCTGTTGTTTCTTCCAACATCTCATTATCCCATGTCATTTCGGAAAGTGTCCCTATAACAATCCCTGACATCATAAAAATAATATTCCAGCAATCAATCTTTGCCTTCTTCATAATTTCGCATAATTGTAAATATGCCTTTGATTTGAAAAAATAGTAAACTGTATAAATCATAAACAATCCATAAATTCCATTAGGTATAAAATTATATGGATATGAAAGTATTTGATTCCATTGTTTGAAAACCGGAGTTCCAACCTTGTTTATTGGAAAAAATATTCTTCCGCAATTTATTTCTCTTAAAAATAAAATTACAACAATCATTGTAATCCAATTAAAAAGTTGTTTTGCATACTTTGCCCTTAGTGATACAACAAATATTGCCATAATGACAACCAGTTGTATGTTTTCTATAAAAGAATTTTCCCATGCATACATTTCAGGAAGAAATAATACACATGGGAGTATAGATAGAAGAAAAACTATTGAAATAAAAGTCGGTTTATATATTTTCCAGTTTAACCTTGAAAATATATTTTGTGCGGCTTGTTTTATTGTTGTTAAATTCATTTTGACCTCATTTCATTTATTATTCCTCCATCATAACCTTTTTGAAACTTTTCTCAAGTTAATTTTTTATCATTATTACAAAATTTAGATATGTTGCAAAAATTATCCAAAGCAAATATGGATAAAGCAAAAAATATGAAGTTCGACTGAATTTTTTATAAAGTTTCATCATACTTATCGTAACAATAATTAAAAAGAATATTTCTATAAATGCTAAAAACGGAGCCCTCATTCCGAAAAAGAAAATACTCCAAAGAAGATTGAAACAAAGTTGTGCAAAAAATATGAAAAGTATATAACTTTTTTCATTTTTTCTTGCTACCTTAAAGGCTAAAAATGTAGAAATTCCTAAAATTGCATATAATAACCCCCAAACAAAGGCGAAAACAAAAGAAGGAGGGGTTAATATAGATTTGTTTAACAATGGATACCATTCTTTCAGGCTTTCTGTCTGGAAAAGAGAACTTAAATAACCAACAATATTACAGACTAGAATAAAAACCATACAATAAATTAAATCCACAGTAGAAAATTTTTTATTTTTTAAAAGTAAATTTGTATTTTCTAAGTTTTTCAACATTTTTAACCTCCGATTCTCATTATAAGCGATTTAAAATTGAAATTCAACCTAAAATTGTAAAAATTTATTTTTTATATAAAAATTAGAAAATTTTTGATTGTTGCTTTTTCTTTTCTATGTAGTATAATTTATCAAGTTTAGGAGAAAGGATTCATTATGAAAAACTTAAATATAAATGTTGTTTTTGCCTCAGTAATTGCAATTATCGTTGCTTTTATTGTTTCGTATAAACCAGAAAATAATACAATTTACACCACTGGAAAATGTATTAAAAAAGTTCAAAAAGACAGATTCGGTATTACTGTTACTATTAAAAATTTGGAAAAAACTACAACTGATGCAACAAGAAAAACTTTGAATACATATAAGGAAATTTCTGAATTTTTAAAGACAGTTCAATCTGAAAATCCTGATGTCCAAGTAGAAACTACAGAATATACAACTGATGAAAAAACAAGATGGAATAATAAAATAAATATTGATGAAAAACTTGGTGTCGAGTCAATTATTTCCATTGCTATTTCAACTTCTAAACCTGAAGTTTTAAGTGATATTACATTTAATTTTACAAGATTTAATGATGTATTTACTTCTAAATTGAATAATTTTGTTTCCACAGAAGTTTACCAAAAAGAAAAAAGTGATTGTTTAGAAGATGCAATTCGTGATGCAAAACGACAAGCAGAAAAACTTGCTTCTGCAATAGGTCAAAAAGTCGGAAAAATGGTTCATTCAGATTACCGTAATTATTCAACATCTAGTGGTGGATATTATATGGCAAAAGCAGTAAGGGGAATGAGCGCTAATGACACTTTGGCACTTTCTTCTGCTGAAATGTTTTCAGGTAGCGAAGATATTTCTGTAAGTGTAGATGCAACATTCGAATTGAAATAGGAGAGAGAAAATTTTAGAAATATTTTTCCAATATTTTGAATATTGTGTGTTGATATTTACAGTGTATAAACTTATAAATTCACAATTTCTTTAGTTTTTATTGCATTTTATTCTTAAAATGTTAAGATTTCATCAAAATGAAAGGAATATATAATGTCTTTGAAATTTAATTTATTGAAAAGTTGTGGAAAGTCCCGTCTTGGAATTTTAGAAACAAAACATGGTGTTATTCATACACCTTGTTTTATGCCTGTTGGAACTGTTGGAACGGTAAAGGCTTTACGCCCCGAAGATGTCGCTGCAACAGGTGCAGAAATTTTGCTTGGTAATACTTATCATTTGATGCTAAGACCTACTGCAGAACTTGTTCATAAAATGGGTGGACTTCATAAATTTATGAATTGGAATAAACCTATTTTAACTGATTCTGGTGGCTTTCAAGTTATGAGTCTTGCTGGACTTAGAAAGATTACAGAAGATGGTGTTGAATTCCAATCTCATATTGATGGTGGGGCAAAACATATGTTGACACCAGAGCGTTCTGTTCAAATACAAAATCTTCTTGATAGTAATATAACAATGTGTTTCGATGAATGTCTTTCATGGCCAGTAGAAAAGGAAAAAGCAACTGAATCTATGCGTATGTCAATGCGTTGGGCAAAACGTTCTTATGATGCGTTTGAACAACGCGATGGTTATGGTATCTTTGGTATAGTGCAGGGTAGTATGTTCAAAGATTTGCGTATGGAATCCATTGAAAAATTAACTGCAATTCCTTTTGATGGATACGCTGTTGGTGGTCTTGCTATTGGTGAGCCACAAGAAATAATGTTCGAAGTTTTGGATTATACTGCATGTGCATTGCCAGAAAATAAACCAAGATATTTAATGGGTGTTGGAAAACCAAAGGATATTGTTGGTGCTGTTCTTCGTGGTATTGATATGTTTGATTGTGTAATGCCAACCAGAAGTGGAAGAACGGGGCAGGCTTTTGTGCATGGTGGATTCTTGAATATCAATAACGCTTGTTTTAAAGAAGATTCTCGTCCACTTGATGAAAAATGCCAATGTCCAACATGTAAAAATTATTCAAGGGCTTATTTACATCATTTGTTTAATGCAAAGGAAATTTTGGGTTACACACTTCTTTCTCAACATAATATTTGGTATTACCAAGATTTAATGCGTGATATAAGAAAGGCGATAGAGGAAGATAGATACGAAGAATTTGCAAAAAATTTCTTTGAAACAAATGAATGTTAATTTAGTTAAAATTTATTAACACCTCACTTTTTATGGGGTTTATTTTCAAGTTTTTTATTTAGAATTTTTAATAGTTTATTTAAGTAACTTTCATTATTTATCAATAATATTTTAAAACAAAAAATAACCTCCAGAATTGGAGGTTATTTTTTTTACGGGGAAGATTTTTATTTTTTATCTTCGAACTCTGCATCAACAACTTTTTCACCATCTTTTGTTTCTGCATTGGCACCTGCACCTTGTTCAGCACCAGCTTGTGCACCAGCAGTTTGTTGTTGTTTATACATAAGTTCACCAAGTTTCATTGCAGCCTGAGTCAAAGCATCTGTTTTTGCTTTGATTTCTTCAGTCGTTGAATCTTCTTTTGCAATTACATCACGAACTTCTTTTATTGATGCTTCCAAAGCAGTTTTTGTTGCATCATCAACCTTGTCACCAAAGTCTTTTAAGTTCTTTTCTGTTTGATGAGCAAGTGATTCTGCTTGGTTAACAGCTTCAATTCTTTCTTTCTTCTTTTTATCTTCAGCAGAATTTGCTTCAGCTTCCTTAACCATCTTTTCTATTTCTTCATCACTTAAACCACCATCAGATTTAATGCTAATTGTTTGTTCCTTACCAGTTCCTTTATCTTTTGCAGAAACATGAGTAATACCGTTCGCATCAATATCGAATGTAACTTCGATTTGTGGAACACCACGAGGAGCCGCAGGAATACCAATCAAATCAAATGCACCAAGAAGTTTATTGTCTTGTGCCATTTCTCTTTCGCCCTGGAATACGCGAATTGAAACAGCAGTTTGACCATCTTCTGCAGTTGAAAATACTTGAGATTTCTTTGTCGGAATAGTCGTATTTCTATCAATAAGTCTTGTGAAAATACCACCAAGTGTTTCAATACCAAGTGAAAGTGGGGTCACATCAAGAAGTAAAACATCTTTAACATCTCCCTTTAAAACACCACCTTGAATAGCAGCACCAACAGCAACAACTTCATCAGGATTTACACCCTTATGAGGTTCACGGCCAAAGAATTCCTTAACAACTTCTTGAACTTTTGGCATACGAGTTTGTCCACCAACCAAAACGACTTCATCAATTTTTGATTTATCAAGCCCAGCATCAGCCAATGCCTTTTTACATGGTTCCAAAGTTTTTTCAATCAAATCTTGAACCAAAGATTCAAGTTTTGCACGTGTAAGTTTTACATTCAAATGCTTTGGTCCTGTTGCATCAGCAGTAATAAATGGAAGGTTAATATCTGTTTGCATAGCAGTAGAAAGTTCGATTTTTGCCTTTTCTGCTGCATCTTTTAATCTTTGTAAAGCAAGTTTATCAGCCTTTAAATCAATACCGTTATTTTCCTTTTTGAATTCATCAGCCAAGAAATCGATGATTCTGTTATCAAAATCTTCACCACCAAGGAAAGTATCA
>JAGBBO010000051.1 GCA_017938435.1 Alphaproteobacteria bacterium | reverse complement strand
GTTAGCTATGAAATCTTATGAGCCTTACAATAGTTGGGGAAATGGAAGTGCAATGCGAGTTTCTTCTGTGGGCTGGTTTTTTCACACTTTGGAAAGGACGCGGGAAATTGCAAGATGGTCTGCGGAAGTGACTCATAATCATCCAGAGGGAGTGAAGGGTGCGGAAGCTGTGGCAAGTGTAATTTGGATGGCTCGAAAGGGAATTTCAAAAGAAGAAATAAAAACTTATGTTGAAAAAGAGTTTGGTTATGATTTGAGCAAAAGTTGTAATGAAATTCGGCCAGAGTATTATTTTGATGTAAGTTGCCAGGGAACTGTGCCTCAAGCAATCACTGCATTTTTAGAAGGTAATGATTTTGAAGATGTGATTCGTACCGCAGTTAGTCTTGGAGGAGACTGCGACACGTTGACTTGTATTGCAGGTGGAATGGCAGAAGCTTTTTATGGAGTGCCAGACTTTTTGAAGGAAAAATGTTTGGAATTTACAACAAGGGAAATGCATGAAGTGATGGAAAGGTTTGAGAAGGGGAAATTAAGAAAAATACTGTCTTGAACGAGAATTAAAACAAAAGGAATAAAATATGGAAGAGAAGATTTACAAAGAATTTATGCTTTATGGGAAAAAAGTTGGTAGATGGGTCAAAAAAAATAAAACAACTGAATATGAATACGATGCTTGTGGAAACGAAATTCACTACAAAGATTCTGAAGGCTATGAACAATGGTATGAATATAATTCAAATGGAAAATTAACTCATTCAAAATATCCAAATGGTCATGAAAAATGGCATGAATATAATTTCAAAGGAAAATTAACTCATTCAAAAGATTCAAATGGCTATGAAGAATGGCTTGAATATGATCCCAAAGGGAATAATATCTATACAAAATATTCAGATGGTTATGAACAATGGTATGAATATGATGAAAATGGAAATGAAATCCATTTAAAAGATTCAAAAGGTTATGAACATTGGTCTGAATATGATGAAAATGGAAATAAAATCCATTCAAAAGATTCTGATGGCTATGAAGAATGGCATGAATACGATGCTTGTGGAAACGAAATTTTATATAAAAAATATTCTATCATTGAAGAATGGCGTGAATATGATTCCAACGGAAATGAAATTCATTCAAAAGATTCCAATGGGTATGAAAAATGGCTTGAATATGATTCCAACGGAAATGAAATTCATTCAAAAGATTCAAATGGCTATGAAGAATGGCGTGAATATGATTCCAACGGAAATGAAATTCATTCAAAAGATTCTAAGGGGTATGAAAAATGGCTTGAATATGATTTAAGTGGAAACATAAGCTATGAAAAAAATACAAATGGAGAAGTTTTTTATGAGCGTAACTCAAATGGCAAGTTAAGCTACAAAAAGGAAGTAGAGGGTTCTGGATCCGTATTTGAAAGTTGGTATGAATTTGATGAAAAAGGTAACATGATATACTACAAAGATTCAGAAGACAATGAAATACTGTATAAATATGATAAATATGGTAATTTTATAACAAATCTTGATAAAATTAAATACGATCAAAAAGGGAATATTATTTATAGCAAAGATTTTTTTGGAATGAAAACCTTTTATGAATATGATTCCAACGGAAATAAAATCCATTCAAAAGATTCAAAGGGGACTGAAGAATGGTATGAATATGATTCTAACGGAAATGAAATTTATTTCAAACGAATCTATGGGATAGAATGTCAAAGAGAATATAATGGAAAGGGAAATTTGGTTTATGCACGAGTACATGATACAGAAACATGGTTTGAATATGATTCCAACGGAAATAAAATCCATTCAAAAGATTCTGATGGCTATGAAAAATGGTATGAATATGATTCAAATGGAAATGAAATACATTTAAAAGAGTCAAATGGCTATGAAGAATGGCGTGAATATGATTCCAACGGAAATGAAATTCATTCAAAAGATTCTGATGGTTATGAAAAATGGCACGAATATGATGAAAACGGGAGTTTGATTTATTATAAGTATATTAGTTTTAATGAAGAAAATAAAAATAAAGAGATCTTTTATGAAATAGAATATGATTCAAATGGAAAGTCCAATAAAATAATAGAATATATTAATTTTGAATAAAAACATCCATAGCATTTTGTGAGAAGATAGAATTCTATAAGATTTCTATCTTTTTTTTATACAGCGACAATTCTTGTCGTAGTATATTTTGTATCATCTTCTTATGGAGGTTCTTATGATTTATTTAAAACATTTTAATTTTCCAAAAGAAGAAGATGAATATGAGTTCGTTCTTAGCCAAAAAATGACTTGTTTCAACTCTTATTATCCATTTAATATTTTACCTAGAAATCAGTTTAGACGTATTGATTGTGATAAGCCAATAACAATTTTTTATGGAGGAAATGGCTCTGGAAAATCAACGGCTCTAAATATTATTGCAGAAAAAATAAAGTTACAAAGAACGTCGGTGTTTAATAAAACAAGTTTTTTTGAAAACTACTTAAAATTTTGCAATTATGAAACTGAAAATGAAAATGAAATTCCAATAGAAAGCAAAATAATTACTAGCGATGATGTTTTTAATTATATGTTTAATGTTCGAGCAGTGAATCAAGAAATTGATATTGAGCGAAAAAGACTTTTTAAAGAATATAATCGAGAAGTAGGAAGAAAATCTTTTATGTTTAATGACGGCGATATAAAAGGTTATGACAAAAATATGATAATAATAAGAGAACCGACTCCATCTAAATATGTAAAGAAAAATTTAATGTGGAATGTTCAAACTCACTCTAATGGCGAAAGTGCTTTACAATATTTTTTTGAAAAAATTGAAGATGGTGCGTTATATCTTTTAGATGAACCTGAAAATAGTCTTTCT
>JAGBBO010000050.1 GCA_017938435.1 Alphaproteobacteria bacterium | reverse complement strand
GTTGTTCATCTTTTATCGCCCCTTTGACAATTGAGTATGTGTTGTAAAATCAAAATCGAATATTTTATCGATGTCTTTAACATTATCTTTTTGCATCTGCTTGTATATAGAGTGAAAATAATCATCCACAAGTTTTAGATAATCTGTTCTAATCCGCGCATCTACATTTAACTTTATCAAATCTTGTTCTAAGTTACCGCGTTCCATTGCAAGCCCTGTGCCTATGAAAATCTCGCCAAGAACGGCGAGCATCTCGTCCTTCTCGCCGCCGTTCACGCTCTGGAAAAGCCTTTTACTTACTTATTCAAAAAATCTAAAAATATTTTTTCAGGATTATCGCTTAATTCGTATTTAAATTCTATTTTCAATTTACTATTCTGCGTATCATAATCAATAAAAACTTGTTTTGGTGTTTCACGATTAAAATGCTTGAACAGAAAATCCAATTTCCTAAAATCATTTTCAAAAATATCTTCTATCTGGTCAAAAATATACTCTCTTACATCAAACTCATCTGAAACTCCAGATTCGGCAATATTCTCTTTTTTGTAGCATTTTCCGCCGATTTTATACCCGTGATTTGAATAGAAACTTTCGCCATTGTTGATGTAAATAAAAATGTTGTCACTAAGCTCCAGAGAATATTCATTACAGATGTCTATCATATCAGACTGAATATCGTTTAATTCGGTTTCAAAAGATTTAATCTCCCCATTTTCCAGTGCACATTTATATTTTTCTTCCTCTAACCATTGATTCTGAAAATATAAATAATCCATATACTGCTTAAAATTTAAATCAAAATTATGTGAGATTGTAACCCCATGTTCAGAACTTATAATTCTAACATCAAAATTGATTTTATCTTTTGAGAATAATGAAATAAAGTCCATTAATAACTGATTTAATTCATCAAGCATTTTTTCTTGATTTTCATCAGATGTATCAAAACAAGATTCTTCAAACGCTTCATTCAAAAGATTAGGTGTCAAAATTTTTCCATTCATTTTGTAAAAATAATTTATTTGAAATAAAGAACCTTTTTTTAATATATAGATAAAAATATATTGATGCTTTCCCATACTATAATTATTACATATAGAAACCATTTCATTTACTATCATTTCTTCTTTTTCATTTATAAACATAATAAATATCCTTATTTATTTTCAATTATTACCGGGTTTTGCTGATATCCATTTATTTTATATTTGACAGAGAATCCGCTAGGTCTCATGTCATTTCCGCTATACAATATATCAATTTTAACGTCTGTAACACCCTTGTCACCGTATAATTTTATAGCATTTTCCCATTCAATTTCAATCTCTCTATATGATATTTCAACATTTGAATTTTTCCTGATAGTATTAACGTCAGCAACCTGTGAAACCAAATTGTCTTTAAGATTAGAGCCTCCAAACATATCTGCAAAAATATGTCCTGAATGATCCTGCCCTTTTATTTTTCCAGGAGAATTTTGATCATGGTTAAGCCTTGTACCTTTTTTACTTCCACTTGCGTTTTGTTTTCTCTTTGAAATTAAAACTTTCTCTGCATATGACTTTATGATTCTTCCCAAATCATCTGTTTCATATATATAAGGATATTCTCCAGTCTGATATATAATGTTTGGTTTTAAGTTCTTTTTTGCATCAAATGGATACATAGTAAACATTTTGTCTTTAGAAAAGAATTCCTCATGCAAATTATTAAGTGAGGATGGATTGGCTTTTCCATTTTTCGGTTTGGCACGAGCATTTTCTCCAACCTTTATCTCTTTCCCGTTATACTTCGCAAATCCCCGCTTGATAAGACCAAAAAGCACAGGAATTATTTCTACGCCAAGCAGGGCAATTCCACGTGCACAATCCTTTGCAGAAACCTTTGCTACGTTTACATCAGAGATGCTGTCGTAACCTTCTGCAACTTTATTAATCAACTTACAGCCTTCAATTATGTTGACTGCTGAAAAACCTGTTCCTATCAACGAAGCACATGCTGCAATAACTGCACTGGCTTTAGCTATCACTGCACCTACTATAATCATTATTAAAAATGTTATCGGGTTCCCAACTGCGGCATCTCCAAGTTCTTTTGGAAGGTAATGAAGTACGAATTCGGTATAAAGCTCCCGTTTTTTCTCTTCAGTTAGCGATTTCCAGTCAATGTTTGACTTATAGAAATCATCATACAAAACTACATCGCCACGAGATTTTACAAGCACGATTGCAGGAACTGTTATTTCGTTCTGGTCATTGCCATAACAGAATGTAACATTTGTAAATGGATTCAGTTCCCGGTTTTTCTCAATGTATCTATATTTATATCGTGAGATTTTTCTATCAATGTAATAATAGGTTGAGATTATTACTTTACCCTTCTTATATTTTGCATCAAAGCCTGCCTTTGGTGGAAGTTTATATTCTTCTGCACCAAAGCCGTCAGCTGATGAAAGGAATTTATACAGATATGTCAACAGCTGGTTTTTCTCGTTTCCGTTTACTTTATCTATTAGGGCATTAATTAGATTTTTGTCAGTTTGTAGTTTTGCAATAAAAGAGACTTTATCACTGATGTTAAAAGATTCAAGAACAGTGTTTATTCCTTCTTCTTTGTTATTACCAACATTAAAATCATCTAGTATGTCATATAGAACTTGCACTTTTGAATCAAATATAAATGATTCTGATTGTAGTTCATCTACAGTAAAACTGTTTATTAATTCTAGTTTGTCTTCTGTTTTATCATATTTCCTTAGTTCTTCATTCAATTCTTCTACGAGTATTGGTTCATACTCATTATATTCTTTCCAACATCCTATTTTGTATTTTGTTGCAAACTTTCCTATGAGTTTATAATATTCCTTGAAACCTATCGCATCCAAACTATTTACTGTTTGTTCATAATCTTTTTTGAGTCGCCCCTGATCTATTTTCCATGCTTCTGTTAGAAAATAATCTCGTTCTTTTGAGTTTTCTATTCCTAAATCTTTTATTGAAATTAAGTTAAAATGCAAGGAGGTAAAAATTGCATCTATCATTCCTAGAGCTTCTTTTCTATTCAGTAACTTTTTCATATGATTTTTTATTCTTTACCCCATTCTCTATAATTTATAAGTAATCGTAAATATTCTTCTTCTGC
>JAGBBO010000049.1 GCA_017938435.1 Alphaproteobacteria bacterium | reverse complement strand
CCATAAATGAGATATTAGAACTATATATTGCATACGAAAATAACCAAGACAGTGATATCCTAAATTCTTATATCTGCAAATTGGAAATAAACCGTAATTTTCTTTATTCAATAATTTATTTCTAATTTATTATTAGAGTATAAAAAAATATGAATATAAGTTTTCATAATTTCTCTTGCCACCACCCAAAATCCCATGTTAAACTATCTCTATGCAAGAAAAGACTTTACAAAAAAAAATGCTTCTTATTTTTTTTATATTTTTCATAACTTGGTCTCTATATGCCAAAGAAATGGATTTGTATAAAAACTATGATGGTGATGAAGAATTTTCAACATTGACTCTAAAAGAACAATATACAAGTTATATAAATTCTTTTATTGACAAGGGGCTTATTTTGGAACAACCAATGAGATGGGCTCGTTTGATGGTAAAACAGTATGGGAGGGATGTTTTACCATATTTGAACAAGTCCATCACAGATTTTGAATACGAAAATTATAATACAGATAACTTAATTGTATGTATTGATTATGTAATTTATGAATTAAAACAGTACGAATTACTTACTCCTTCAGAGTTACAACTCTATCAAATGATTTTTGCTTTAAAACTAGAAACTTATGTTGCAAAACACAAAATCATTGATGAAATTGTAATAGACAACTTCGGTTATCTTACTTATGATACTTTCATAAAAGATGAAAATACAATTTTTCCACCAAGAATTACCCCAGAAAGTTTAAAAGAGTATTACGAAACAAAACTCGGAATTACAGTCGAGATTGCAGAAGAACTAAAATAAATTTGCAAAATCTATTTTTCTTATGTTAAACTATCTCTATGCAAGAAAAGATTTTATCTAAACAAAAAACTCGCACATCCAATATTCACTCAAGTGATTTTGGCAGCGTTTCTTACGACATTTTTGGAAGTCCATACCAAAAATCAGGCTCTTTTCTGGCTGATGACTCACTAGATTTTGGTTATCTTGGCAAACCATACAATGCTGATACTGAATTGTATGATTATGGATTTAGAGACTATTCTCCAGAAATAGCTCGATTCACCAGTGTTGACCCGATACGTGATGGCAGAAACTGGTTCAGTTATGTAGTGAATGACCCAGTGAATTATGTGGATTTGTGGGGATTATGTGGTAGTGATGGAAACCATTGGATAGATAATGGAGATGGAACTTTTACTGCTCTAGAAGGTGCAACCTTGTGGGGATTATATGGAGCAGATTGGCAAGAAAAATCAGGATTTACACGAGATCCAACAACTTTACAAGTTGGAGAAACTGTTGGTGAAAAACAAGTTTCTTCTTTGACTAATAAAATTCAATCAACTAAAACAATTATTGAGTATTCGTTTTCAAAATGGAGTTATATACCGGTTGAAGGTATAGGCGTTAATGGTAGTTCATACTTTACAGGTTCTGCCATAATGGATGATTCTTCATTAAAGATATTTGCAAGTGGATTTTTTGCTGGGTATAATCTTGTTGATGGATATACGTTTTTTGGCGATGCAACTTTGTATGTAGATGGCAACGAAGTAGGAAAGTCTTCTTTTCAATATCCTGATTATTCTTTTATAGCTATTGGTCCTCCTTTTTCTACAATCGGTGACTCTATTTTTTATGGTGATTTTTCTAATGCAAGTTCTGTAGATGTAGATTTAAAATTTGGATTGCGACTAAGTACTGATTTTGGTGTTAATAACCGTTTTGTATTATATTCAAAGGAGAGTTTGAAAATAAAATGAAAAATAAAAAAGAGTTTGTAATTATTTTTTGCGCACTTATCTTATTTTTTTCGTGCAGTAATCAAAAAACACGAATGCTAGAATTATGGGATATTGAAAAAAACGTTGATTATGTCAATTTTACTAGTAAAGAGAAAGAAACGATTGAAAAACTTCTGTATGATTTTTCGTTAGAAGAAAAGAAAGATAAAAAAAATTGGAATAGTGGATATTCTCAACAATGTTACATCATAAGAAGATTATATTTTTCTGAAATCACAGAAAAGAAAGAATTTCTAGATAGTTGTATCGAAGTATATAAAAGATTTGAGTCAAACAAAAAAACTATATCATTTCATACTGCTGGATATGCAGTATGTTTGTATTACAATGGTTATGAGGAAGAAGCAAAAAAATTGTTTTCCGAAATTTTAGAAAAAACATCAGTATGTAATTTTTCTAATCAAGATGAGTATAATCTTGTGATTGCCACGTGTAATAAAATTCTTGGAAAAAAGAATACTTATAATTCCGAAATAACCAGTGCTGTGTATGAAATGACTGATGATGAAATAATAAGTACTTTCTGTGGTAATTAATGTTGAATCATATTTTGTAGTCCTCACCTCCCATCAATAAAAATTGATGGGAGGTGGGCCGAAAATCCCAGATTTTACCTCAAAATTCATTGTAAAAACAGAAATTTTGGGGTAAGATTGAACTACAGATACAAGGAAGGAACCTAAAATCACAGAAGCTTCGTTGAAAACTGTTGGTTTTCGAGTGAATTGAGTTGAAATTGCTGAATTTTGGGTA
Organism: Alphaproteobacteria bacterium; assembly: GCA_017938435.1. GTDB lineage: Bacteria > Pseudomonadota > Alphaproteobacteria > Rs-D84 > CACZYB01 > CACZYB01. The sequence continues at coordinate 844 of JAGBBO010000049.1, read as the reverse complement.
CTTAGTCCGACAAATAGCAATTTGTATCACTACGCCGGGAATAATCCGGTTAAGTATACGGACCCAACAGGTATGTGGACTGATAATGAAGATGGTACATTTACAGCTGAAGAGGGTGATACTTTATATGGTTTGTATGGTGATGATTGGCAAGAAAAATCAGGATTTGAAGGCGATCCAACAACACTTCAGGTAGGAGATACAGTAGGTAAAAAAGTTCCAAGACCAACATTTCAATATCCAAATAGTATTCTTGAACGAAAAGAGACTTTGTTGTCGCCTGAAACTGGAACAACATCTGCAAATTCATCTGAGATTTCTGTCGCCGTTGGTTTTGGTGGAAAAGCTGCTTTAATTCTTGGGGTGGGTGGAGAAATTGGAATTATAGGAGATAATTCTGGAAACTTTTATTTGTACTTGTCAGGTTCTATTGGTTGTGGCATTCAAACACCATCAGGAACCAAAAGTAATTTATCTACATTACAGTATTTTAAAAAAAGCATAGGCCCCACTACACAACTCTCTTTTGACCCAACTCAAGTTGGTACAGTAACTTCATTTACAGCTGATATTTGCTTGAGAGTCACTGCAACCTATGATTTAAATAATCAAAAATCATCTGGACTACCAAATTCATGGGGATTTGGTAGTGTTGGGGGCGGTGTATGGAAAACAAAAACAGTCGTAATACCATTATAATAAGAAGAGGTTAATATGTTCAATTTTTTTAAGAAGAATATATTATACATAATGATTTTAGTCATTATTTTAGAATTATTATCTTGTATTATTACAGATATTAGATTTGAATCTTTTTTAGGTTTGATATGTTCTTTTGTTTTTT
>JAGBBO010000048.1 GCA_017938435.1 Alphaproteobacteria bacterium | reverse complement strand
AGGGGCTGTTAAGAAACTAAAAAGTTCTTAGCAGCTTTTTTTGTGTTTGTAAGAAGAACGTAATTCTTTATTTTTACCTTTATTTTTCTTCTTCATTAATTTACTTAAATTTACATCTTTGATAGTCTCTGATTGTAAATTTTCAGGCGCTTTCCAATAATCAAGTTTTGCCTTTCCTTCAATTAAAGAAAACAATTTTCTAATGACATATCCTAAACAAACTAACATTATCTCTCCACTAGCATTTTCTAAACCACGTCTTCTTAACCTATCGTAATCCATATCTTGTTTTATAACTCCAAAAGTTCCTTCGACTTGTGAAGAACGATTAACTCTCATTTCAATTCCCTTTGGGGATAATAAGTTTCTATTTGCTTCATCCCTCAAAATATAGTTTTCATATGAGGCTTCAAAAAGTCTTTCTTTAGCTTTTTTGTCTTTGTTATTTTTCATGCAATATTCTTTGTATTTGCATCTCGTACAATTTCCAATTAAATAGAATTCTACGTTTTTTGAATGAGGATGGCGACCGTTGTAATGATTAACGATTTCTGCTTTTTTGCCATTTAAGCAAAACAAATTTTTGTTGGAATCGAATTTATATAAGTCAACATATTCTCCTGAAACATACTTCGCCCAATTTTGATGTTTAACATAGTTTTCAATATTGTTTGCTTTAATGAATTGATAATTCATCAAAGAACCATATCCAGAATCAGCACATAATCTTTTTGGGAAGAAACCATAATTTTTGTTAAATTCATTAAGAAAAGGCACCAAAGTATAGAAATCATTCCTGTCTTGGCACACAAAATAATCTAAAATGATACCTTTTGACACGATTATTTGTACGTTGTAACCAGCATGCATACTGCTTCCTAATCCAGAATAATAATCTTCTTTTAAACACATTGCAGTGGCATCGTGGTCTGTTTTGAAATATGAATTACGATTAGGACCACAAATTTGCTCTTTTTCTTCATACTCCAAACATTTCAATAGGTACTTTGATAAGGAGTTATAATCTTTCACCATTGGGCCAATTCTTTTACCTTTACCACTTACAATAGGTATATTGTTTTTGTTTAATGTCTGTTCTAACAAATTTAGATAACTTCCTATTTCTTTGGAAGTAAAAGCAACCTTATTGTTCGAAATAGGAAAATATTTGATAAGTATTTCTTTGATCTTATCATTCAATTTTTTATGATGAGCTGTCGGTTTCCATACAAACAAATATTTATTTGCATTAGCTTCAATTTTTGTTCCATCTAAAAACACATCATCAATATCTATTTGATATTTTTTTATAATGGTTTTGATTATTGTGATGAATATTTCTTTATGATGCTTAACAACTATGTTGTTAAGAAACTTCGAAATTGTGACATATGTAGGGATTTTTTGGTCCATTAAATATATGAACCGTAAATCGAAAGTAATACTTTCTTCAATTTTCCTAACACTTCCAGAATGCTTAGAAAAGGCATAAATAACAGCTGCAAAAAGACGATAAGGATTATATGATGGTCTTCCACCTTTTCGTCTATCTTTTTCTGTTTCTTCTTTAATGATTTTCCAAACCTCGGAATCCTCTAAAACACACAAAAAAGTATCTAATTTTCTTTTCTCCTCAACCGAAAGGTCGTAGGAAGGAAACAAATTTGATTGAAATATGGTAAAATAAGGCATACAATACCTCCCTAGACAAGAGATATTGTACCAAAAAGAGTCAAAAACTTTAAATTTTGACTCTTTTTCCATATAAAAAAGCTGCTAAGAACTTTTTAGTTTCTTAACAGCCCCTT
>JAGBBO010000047.1 GCA_017938435.1 Alphaproteobacteria bacterium | reverse complement strand
CATTATCAATGATATTATCATGCTTTAATTTTGCATCTGTAATCATTTAATTCTCCTATTATAGGTTTTATTCATATTTCTAATAATATTTGAATAAATAATAATATTCTATTTCTATAGAGTCAAGAACAAAATGAGAAAAAATGTAAAATAATCTACTATAATTAGATTTTTTGAAAAATTTTATACAATTAACACTATGATTTTACAAGTATTTTTAAAAATCGAGAACCTTTATTGTTTTGTTAATAACAAAGAATATGAAATATACCTTAACGATTCATTCGGTGCAAAATCTGAATAATATTTTTGTTAGTATTAAGTAAAAAGACCTCTTTTTGGGGTCTTTTTTTATGCTATTTGACATTTAAAAATTTTTAATATAGAATTGTATTGTAATAACAACTTAAAAAACTTTGGAGGTGTTATTATGAAGTATGTTAATCAAAAAACAAATTCCCAAAAATCATTTGTAGAAGTTATGCTTGGCAAATTACTTGCTATGGTGGATGAGAAACTTTCTAATATGCAGGAACTTGCTATTAAAGAAGGAAATCAAAACTGGAAAAAATCGAAACTTGCCATAATATTTTTGACAATGAAAAAACTTGTAATGCAAATTTTAACCCTTAGAAAAAATAAACCAATGGATAAAGCATTAAGAAAAATATGGAAACAAAAAATAAAGCAACTTTTATTACAACTTAAAGTGACTGTAAAACTTGCAAATGATGAAATGCAAATTCAAAAAGAAAAAGTTTTAGTAAATGAAAAGTTAAAAGAAAAACAAAAAATCTTTACTCCGTTTGAATTGATGCTGTTGCAACAAAAACAAAATGTAAGGTAAAAAAACACCCCCTGAAAAATGGGGGATTTTTTATATCTTAGAAATCATTTTAGAAATTTTAAAACCAAAATGCATATAAATAAAAGCCTTTAACCTATGTTTAAACCCAAGATATTTAAGTAAATTATATTTCTTCATTTTTAATAATAAATCTTTGAGTCTGGAAAAATATTCGTATTGAAATTTTTTATCAATTTTGTGAAAGTGGCGGAATACATCACGAATCAAACCAATCACACAAAATTTTGTAAAATATCCGTAATCAAAATTGTGTAAATTATCAACCATCATTGAATCAACGGTTATTAAATCCAAAACCCTTGCATCATTAGATTTAGTCGTAGATTGATTACTTACATAAAAATAAAGTCTTTCATTAACAACCGCAATTTTATTTGCCATAGCAAGTGTATGAAAAACCGGCGTAGAATCTTCAAATGAAAGTTTTTCTGGAAAATGTAAATATTTTTTTGCTAAATCTTTTTTAAAAATTTTATTGCAACAACTTGACATAATTGCAAATTTACCCCTTGAGTCAGGTTGTGGATTTATCTTTTTTATATCAAAGAACCCCATTATACGCAAAAATTGTTTTGCAATACGCGATCTGTGATATTTTACAATACCATTTTTTACATTTGCATAATCACACATAACAATATCTGCATCATAAATATATGCTTTTTTATAAAGTTTTTCAAACATATCAGAAGTGATATAATCATCGCTATCGACAAATCCAATATAATCACCTGTTGCAAGTTTTATACCAGCATTTCGGGCAGCACCTTGGCGAGCATTTTTTTGATGAATAACCTTTATTCTTTTATCTTTTTTAGCGTATTTATCACAAATTAAACCACTTGAATCAGTAGAACCATCATCAACTAAAATAATTTCAATATCCGTTAATGTTTGCGAAATAATACTTTTCAAACACTTATCCAAATATTTTTGGACATTATAAACTGGAACTATAATAGAAATTTTTTTATTTTTCATTTGGGCACCGTTTTACTTAAAAGCGTCAAGTATCTTTTTACCAATAGGATTTGTTTTAAGAAAAGCTTTATCGTCCGCATTTTTTATATCGTAAAGTTTTCCTTCGACAAGAGCAATTTGCCTATCCATTTTTTTTGCTAACTCAGGGTTATGTGTTGCAATAAATGCAGTCATACCATCATTTTTAACAAGATTCAATAAATTCTCGAAAACAGATTCGGAATTATAAGGATCAAGATTACCCGTTGGTTCATCAGCAAGAAGAAGTGCAGGATTATTTGCCAAAGCACGTGCAATCGCAACCCTTTGTTGTTCACCACCAGAAAGTTCAGATGGCTTATGATTTATTCGTTCACCTAAACCTACTTTTTCAAGTTTTTGTGTTGCCTCGATTTTTGCCTGTTTTTTAGATTTTCCATTTACAAGCATTGGCAACATCACATTTTCAAGTGCAGTAAAATCAGCAAAAAGATTATGTTGTTGATAAACAAATCCCATCTTTTGAAGACGAATCTTTGTTTTCGCATTATCGCTTAACTTATTACAATTTTTACCATCAATTACAATTTCACCACTATCAATTTTATCAAGAAGTCCAGCAGTATAAAGAAGTGTCGATTTTCCACTACCACTTGGACCAATTAGTGCAACAATTTCACCTTTTTTTATTTCAAGATTTGCCCCATTCAAAATATTGAGTGTAGTTTTACCTTGTGTAAAACTTTTGTAAATATTAGATAAAGATAAAATAATATCAGTCATTATTCATACCTCAACACATCAATAGGTTGCATTTTCGCAGCTTTTCTTGAAGGATAAATTGTTGCCAAAAATGAAATAGCAAGCGACATAGTAACAACCCAAGAAACTTCTGTATAATCAAGTTTTGATGGAAGTTCAGATAGAAAATAGACATCCTCTGGAAATAATTTTGTTCCAGTCAATGATTGAAATATCTGACGAACATATTCAATATTTTCACTTACTAATACCCCTAAAATAACACCTGTAATAGTTCCTACAACACCAATAAAACTTCCACTTAAGAAAAATATTTTCATTATGTTTGCACGGGTTGCCCCAACTGTTCTTAAAACAGCAATGTCATGAGATTTATCCTTTACCAACATAACTAAACTTGAAATAATATTAAATGATGCAACAAGTATTATCAAAGTTAAAATTAAAAACATAACATTTCGTTCCACAGTCAACGCCGATACAAATGACGCATTTTGTTTTTGCCATGAAACAGTTCTGTTCATAGGAGCAATCATTTTTGTAATAGTTTTTCCTATTTTTTCAGCGTCATCAGGATTTTGGATAAATACCTCTATATAATTTACGACACCTTCCATATCCAAAAAGTTTTGCGTATAATCAAGTGGCATATATATAAAATTCGAATCGTATGTTGACATACCTGTATTAAATAATGCACCAACAGTATAAGTTTGTATTCTTGGCACCGTTCCAAAAGCAGTAATATTTCCCTTTGCCGTTGTAACAGTAATTTCATCCCCTTCAAACACGCCAAGTTTTCGTGCCAAAGTTGTTCCAAGAAGAACTTCTCCATCTTTAAATTCAGTAGGTTCAACCCCCTTTAATCCATTATATAATGGATCAATTTTTGAAATATCAGCATAGTCAATTCCACGAAGCATAATTCCCATTGAATTTCCATTTGCGGAAACCATAACCTGAGATTCAATTACTGGAATAATTTTCATTTTTTCCTTGTGAAGTGATGGTATTTTTGAGATGGATTTTGCAACATTTTTATAATCCTTAATATCATCACCAGCAAAATTAGATACAACAGTTATATGACCATTCATACCCAAAATTTTTGAAAGCATATCTTCACGAAAACCATTCATAACAGACATTACTATAATCAAGGTTGCTACACCCAAAGAAATACCTATCAATGAAAGCCATGTGATAATAGATATAAATCCATCCTTGCGTTTAGATTTTAAATAACGCCATGCGACTAAAAATTCGAATCGTTTAAAAGACATAATAAAACCTATTTATTCTGTTCAAATGGACGAACAATCTTTATAATTCTTGGGCTTAACAAAACAACCAATTCCGCATTAGGTGGAATAATTGTTTCCTTTCCTTCAACAAAATATTGTGTAGGAATACCAATAATAAGTATGTTATCACCAAGACGACTTGGAACAGTGTATTTTGCAATATCACCATTAGAAGTTCTTAACACAATAGTATTATCAAGCTTTCCAACATATTTGTCACTTGGTAAAAATTGAGTCTGATTCAAAATATTCAAATCAGTTTCCAAACGAACTTCACGACCGCAACGACCAATATCAAAACGACCTTGCCATCTATCTGGAACTATGAATGTTCCACTTGAAACAAGAACTGTATTAGCCTGTGGATAAAGGAATTCGTTTAACGAATCACGATTAAAGTTTGATGAAACGACCAAGGCACGACCAATAATACCCTTTTGTGAAAGTTTTATTGAACCAGCATTGAATGCCTCTAAAATATTCATCCACTTAATACTTCCATCAAGAGTTTTTGGATAAACACGAAGAACATCAATATCATAGGCAATAAGATAATTTTCAATCGCAAATTTATTTATTATGTTGCGAACTTTATCTTCGGTAACGATATCACCTTGGAATATAATAATCTTGTCTTCCCAATCAATAACAATATCATCAATATCAGCACCGCGAAGAGCATCTTCCATACCTAAAATAACATCGGTTGAAAGAGGAACATGCAAATTCCACTTTGCATAACGTTTAAGTGTTATTCTTTTTATTCTATTATCATAATTATAATAAACACCACCAAGTGATGTAATTAAATCAATAACCTGTGTAAGATTTCCACCAATTTCCTTTTGTGAAAGTGTTTTATAGAAAGAGTCAGTTGCATAAATTTGAATACCTGTATTTTTAAGCAAAATCCTTAACACTTCATCAACAGATTTATTTTCAAAGGATAAATTTTCAACCTTTAAATCAGGTAATGCATCCCCCTTATCCACACGCTCAAGTAAGAAATCACGGCGATCAAATGGTTGTGTAGATATAAGTTGTTGAGTTTCCCAATCTACCTCACATCTTAATGGAGTTTCCAAATTAAATTTTTCAACATTTTCAAGTGTTCGTGATGGCAATTTATCAAACACAGGGACATAATCATTAACCTTTACATCATAAGATGTTGTTTCAACATACGGAACTTGAGCCACAGGAGTTTGCACAACAGATGTTTCGTTGCGACAAGAAATAAGGGCCAAACAAGCAAATGTATATACTATTTTATTAAACTTCATTTTTATTCCTATTCTTCCCCTATATTTTAATCAATGTTTTTTATAAATGCTATAAAAAAATTAAATGAATATATTTTATTTTTTACCATCAGATTTTTTATCTTCTGGAATTATAACTTCATTATTTTTTTCTGATTTATAAAATTTAATTATGTCACGAAGTTCATCCCTTCCTCCGGCAAAAACTGAATTTATTTCATCATCAGATTTTGAAGATAAAATTTCATCACCTTTTTCAACAAGATAATCTATCACATCAAGAATAAATCCATAATTTTTATATTCTTCCACACTAGGAGCTTTTTTATATATGGAAATTGCAGACATAACTTCACGAGATTGTGCTAAAAATCCTTCTATTTTCTTAAAGTTTTGAAGTATCCAAGTAGTATTTACTTCATTATTACTTGACTTTTTTGAATTTATAGACTGTTTTTCTTTATCCTTTTTATTTTTTTTCGGTTTAATATCCGTAGATTTACTTTCTTTATTTATTTCTGATTTATTTTCAGAAATATTTTCTTTTAGTTTAAGTTCTTCTTTTACCTTATTTTTTCTTAATTCTATATCACGAACTTTTTGCAAAATTCTTTGTTTTAACTGGGCGCGATATTCTTGTTTTTCTGGAGATAATTCAATATCCTCATCAAGACTATCTTCTTCCTCAGTTTCTTCATCCTGACTATCTTTTGTTTCATCATTTTCAGAAACAGGGAAAGATGAAATCTCTTCTTTTCCATCTACTGATTCATCAGTAGTAATTTCAGATACATTATCAATACTTTCATTATTGACACTATTTTCTTCTATATTCAAAGTAGTATCATTATCAATATTTGAAATTTCGGTATCAATACTTTGGTTTTCATCTTCAATATTTGTTATTTCAGACGTTTTTTTTGTTTCTGCACCTGAAATATCAAACATAGAATTTAATTTTTCAAAAAGACGCTCGCCTTCTATCCCAAACTTTGATAAATAAGTTTTATATTCTGGCATAGATTTTAAAAGTTCAGCTGAAACTGGTTTTACCCCCTTTACAATTTGCAATGCCGAAGTCCAAATAGATAATGCCTTTTCATACTCCATAACATTTTTAAATTCAGATAAATACTTATTTTTTTCAGCGTCAGGAAGTGATGAAATATACATTTCTAAATTAAATTTCCAATTATTTCCAAAATAACGAAATGCAATTTCTGAAAACTCGCGCAATGATTTAATATCATTATCAAACTTATCCAAAGCATTAAAAACATCTTGGAGGTTTATTTCATCTTTTTTAAAAAGTTTTTTAAAAAAATTCATTTTTTCCCTTTTAAATTACGCAATCAAAGCCTTTACTTTTTCAAGCAAGTCTTGACCACCTTTACCAAACATACCTAAATATTTTTCGTAATTTTCTATATTTGCCGCAATTTCTTCTTTTGATTTTTGTTTTGGATTTTTTATTAACAAAGAACATTCCTGCCAAACATTAAGGGCAGAATCAAAGACACATAAATTTTCAAAATTTTTATTTAATTGGTATTTATCGGAAACTGTATTATCATTTGTAATCAAATTTTTAATTTCCACTTTCCAATTTGGTCCGAAATCTTTTACAGTATCATTCGATTTAAATTTTTCTAAATCCTGTGGTGTAGCCTTGAAAGTTCTTATTAAATCAAACATAATGTTTATATCTTCATTTATAGAAGCCACCTCGACCTTTGGTTCAGGTTTAACTTCTTGATAAGAAGGTGTTTCTTGTGGACGCGATACGGTTGGCTTACTAAAATCGGTATATTCCGAAAAAAGTTCTGGACTTTCAAAAACATCCTTTCCAAAAGGAAGAAGGTCAGCCTCTATTTTATTCATAGGTGTGACACCTTCCTTTAAATTTTTAATATGTTGATAGAACTTTGAACCACCAGAAAGTTCAGGCAAAATTGCAAGCACATCATCAGGAATCGAGATAAAATCTTTGTTTAACGCTTCGATTCCTGCCTTTATAACATGAAGCTGATGAAAAATATTCAAATATCTTTTACCTATAACAACTGCTCGTTCATGGGCTTGGAATTCAGCAAAATTTAAATCTTTTTTATTTTCTACCATTCTTAACTTAGGAATTTTACAAAGAAAATTCCTACCCCTCAGTTAATAATTTTAGTTCATAGAAATAAGTATAACTCTTTGAAGTGAAGAAACATCAGATGGTGTCAATTCAATCTTTTCATCAGGGTTATACATAACACCATAGAATTTTCCATCAATATCTTCTTTCACACTTATCAAACGAATTTCCATTTTGTCTTCCATATCAGAAAGAACTTGAATTGCAATATCTCCACTGCGAACAGCTTGATTTGCATCAACAAATAAAATAGAACGAGTTGGAATTATATTGCCAAGTCTTCTTGATGAAAGTTCAAGAGCATAAATACTTTCAACCTTTTTATCTGACATAGGGTAAACAATATAATCCTTATCATTCTTGTCAACAATCATATTGCCATTTTCCAAAGTTTTTGAATAAACAAGAACTTTGTTAAATTTAATAACGCCAGATGGAGTGTAAACATTTTCTGTTGTTTTAAGAATATCACTCATCTTTGAAATAGAATCTATTGGATTTGTATTTGCATTGATAAATCTATCCAAACTTCCATCTTTTTTAAGTTCATAAATCTTTGTTAATACTTCTTTTGTTGTCATACCAAGGGCACGAGCAATACTGAAAAGTTCTTGTTCATAAACTTCTCTTTGACCTATTTCAATTCTGTGATAAACAGAAAGTGTAAGTCCGGCAGCCTCAGCAACCTCAATCAAAGTCATATCTTTATTTGTTCTTAAAAATCTTAGACCTGCACCAAAAATTTTAAGTCCATTATTTTGGTTAAGTTGAACACGGCGTTCAATTTCTTTTTTCCAAGCATTAAGGATTATTTCATCATCTTCTTCCTCAGAAATAAAAATGTCGGTCATAGAACAACCAAGAAAGTTTGCAACTATCATCATTTGTTCTTGGTCAATTTTTCTGTAACCTTTTTCTATTTTTGAAATAGCAGAAAGACTTACGCCAAGTTTGTCAGCCAAATCTTGCATAGATTTGCCAGCCATTTTTCTTAATACACGTATTTTATTAGGGAAAATAATTTCTTCCATTTTGTTCTCCTTATATATTTTTGACTTTATAGACATAACTATATAAATGTTTTTCCAAAAATTCCACTATTTTTTTCAATTTTTCGCAATATTTTTTCAAAACCATTAAAATCAATGGGTTAGATATAACAAATTAAAGTTATTTTTTTGTAAAAGAGAAAATTTTTTTCATTATTACTGAAACAACAGTGAATTTTTTAACGTTGACATTATATTCTTCTTGTGAGATACTAGAGTTATAAGAAGTTGAAACGCCCGTATTTGTTCTACGGTCTCCGTTTTGGCTTCTTTTTCTTTTAAAGTAGATGTTTAGAAAAAATATCAGAGAAAAACAAAGATTTACTTGACATTTATACGAAATGCATTTATCATACTCCACATAATTTAGAAATGTGAGGTTAAAATGAAAACTAAAAGTTCTTTGAAATCAGCTAAGAAACGCGGAAATGTTCAGTTAATCCGTCGTGGTAAAAGAGTTTTTGCAATAGATAAAAAGAATCCTAGATTTAATGCAAGACAGGGTTAATCTTTTGTGTATATAAGATTAAAAGGTGGATTTTGGTCCACCTTTTTTTTGTTTTCATCAACTATTTAATAATCTTGATTATTTTGCATCAGCTGAATTTGCACCATCTGTTTCCGACGATTTTGCATCAGATTTAGTTTCTTCCTCAGAGGTTTCTTTTATTTCCTCATCATTGGCTTCTTCTGTTTTATTTTCAGCATTCATTCTTTCTATTTCAGCCTTTGCCGCAGCAATTTCAGCATTTTTCTTTAATATACGAACTTCCTTTTCATCAATTTCTGCCCTTAATTCTTCGGAATCTTTTATTGCATCAAGTCTTTGAAGCAAAATTGTTAAAAGTTTTGATTTAGAATCTAAAACCTTTGCCTTGTTTTCAGAAGCCTGTTTTGCCAAAATAGATTCATATGATTGGCAATTATCAACAATTTTTTGCTGGATATTAGTATCATTCGCAATACCACAAGTTTGTATCACTTTTTTTGTTGCTTTTTTACAATTTTCTATATCAGATTTTACTAAATTCATAGCAATAGGGACTTCACGAACAGAAATTTTTTGAATTGCCTCTATTTCTTCTGTATTCAATGTCTCTGATGAATCAAGAATTTCTTCTGTTAAGAAATCGAAAATCTTTCCATCAAGCAAAGAATCGTCTTCTAAACCATCAAGGATAGATTCATAATATTTTGATGCACCCTTCACAGATCCCATAGAAGGCTGTTTTATAACAACAGTAGCATCATTATCTTTTAAACTATCTTCCTTTGTCGCATAATTTTGATAAAGGTAAATGTTATAAACACTATCCACTTTATTTTTATCCTTTAAATTGTAAAGACAATAAAATCCATTGGAAAGTTCGGACAAATTATCACTGTTTAAAAATTTACATTCTCCATTTAAAAGGGTTTCCATATTATCAATCATACATTGTTCATTTTCTGGGATTTGATTTTCATCTTCGGAATTATCTTTATCTTTATCTTTATCTTTTTTATCCTTTTTCGAAGATTTTGATTTTTTTGAAGTAGAAGAGGCCTTTTTTGATGACTTTGATGATGCCGAAGATTTGGATTTTGATTTCGACTTTGATACAAGACCAGAAGCAGAACTTGCAGAACGCTTAACCACTTTCTTTCTCGCAAAAGAAATATTTGAAACGCTAAAAACTAAAAGCAAACTTAATAAAACTTTTAAAATTTTTTTCATTTTTAATTCCTTAAAAGGCGTTCTTTAATTCCTCATTTATTGGATAGCCATCAGCTCCCCAACCGGCAGGAATTGGCAATGTATATTTATCTAACTCATAATCAGCTTTACAACCGACAGCACTCATACCAGCGGCATTTGCAATTCCCAAAGTAAAAATTCCTGCAACAACTTTTCCAACATTTTTTCCACCATTGGTTTCACGGTTGGTTCCAATTTTCTTTTCTTCGTCATTTGGTCCGATAAGAAAACAAGATTCCATACATCCTACGACTAACTCCTTGAAATCTCCACGGTTATCATCGCATGTTATCGTATGACCTGGATTAAATTGTTTTTCTTGGGATTCACCACAATTTTTTGCAACAGCACAACTGTCTGCGATGTATTTAACCCTAAATAAGCATTTTCCATTAACTATTGTTCCCATTGCAGAAAGGCAAGATTGAGCAATAGCTTGTTTTTCCATAGCCTTTGCAATAGTTTTTCTTAAATCTTTTATTACAACAGCTTTATTTTCTTCACATTTACCATAATTTATTGACTGGCATTTTTTGAGATTTGCTTCTAATTTTGCAGTTTCCTTACAAAACTTAAAATCCTCACCACATTGTGTTTTCATACAACTTTCATACTCTACATAACAAGAAGATATATCAAGTTGATTTAATTGTTTGTATTGTTGTTCTTCAAACATTTCCTGATTTTTTTGAGCCTGAACAAGTAAGTTTTGTGCCGTATCAGCCTTTTCTTTTAATATAGTTGTATATGCAGAACAATCAGTTTCTATCATAGTTTGATATTCTTGTTCTTTTTTAGATGCAATATCCTTTGATGAAGGAAGAGATGTTTTACATTCATTATACGCCTTTTTATACAATGGATATCCTTCTGAAACTAAAGTTTTTTTATCTAGTTTATTTGCAGCAAGATTTTTAGCCTTCTTTTCTATACTATTTATATTACTGTAAACATTTCCAATACTGTCATCAACACTTGCCGTATCGGAAACATTCATTAGAGTTTCAAGATTTTTATTTTGAGCATCAGCTTCGTTTTGAATTCTTTCAATATCTCTTAATATTTTTTCAATTCTTGAAAGATTTGCGGAACAACGACATCTTCCCTTTTCATCATCAGATGAAGATTTACAAAAATTATCCATACAAGACATAAATTTATCTGTTTCATCTGTATTTGATGATTTAGAAGAAGAAGATCTTTGAGATGAAGATGAAACAGATGAACGAACAGCAGCAGAAGTCGCCCTACGACTGGAACCACTTCGCCTTGTTGAATGAGAATTCCTTCCACAAAAGGCATTTTCTCCAACAAATAAGAATGCTAAAATAAGTATTAAAATTCTTTTCATCTCACTTTTCTCCTATATCATTCTGTATTATAGCATAAAATAAAGGAAAAATCAAAAAAATATTTATATTGAAATAAATCAAATTTTACACTATATATAAATTATGGTTCAACAAAAGGAAATGGAGGTTACCATGGTAATACAAGTTATTGGTCAAAGTTTTGATGTAGGCGAATCACTTACTGAACATGTTAAATCAACTATTGAAAAGAAAATTTCAAAGTATAATCAAGAGTTGATTGGGGCAAATGTTGTTTTCACACAGGCTCCTCACAAAAAGGTAAATACATCAATAAAACTTCAACTTAAGGGTTTGGATTTATTTGCAAAATCTGATGATGACGACGCTTATCTTGCATTCAATTCAGCAATGGCTGATGTGGAAACTCAACTCCTCAAAAATATGGAAAAAATTAAATCTCATAAATAAGAAAGGTTAAATATGAAAAGTTTAAAAGGAACTCAGACAGAAAAAAATTTACTCGTTGCATTTGCTGGTGAATCACAAGCAAGAAATAGATATACATTTTTTGCATCACAGGCAAAAAAGGAAGGATATGTTCAAATTTCCAAAGTTTTTGAAGAAACTGCTAACCAAGAAAAGGAACATGCTGAAAGATTATTCAAATTTTTGGAAGGTGGACTTGTTCATCTTGAATGGGATTTTCCGGCTGGAGTAATTGGCGATACTGCTGAGAATTTGGTTGCTGCTGCTAATGGAGAAAAGGAAGAATATACCGAAATGTATCCTAGTTTTGCAAAAACTGCTCGCGAAGAAGGGTTTGAAGAAATTGCAAAAGTTATGGGGGCTATTAGTGTTGCCGAAAAACATCACGAAGAAAGATTTTTAACTCTTCTTCATGAATTAGAGCAAGATGCAACATTTAAAAAATCTGAACGCATTATTTGGGAATGTTTGAATTGTGGGTATCTTCATATTGGAACAGAACCACCTGAAAGATGTCCTGCGTGCGATCATGCAAAGTCTTATTTTGCAAGAAAACGTGAATGTTGGAAATAAGAAAATTAACCACTTTTCCCCTCCATCGTGAGGGGATTTTATTTTTTTTTAAAAAAGTTGTTGAAATATAAAAAAAATAGGTTATACTTCTTTTATCTTTGTGATTGCCGGCGTAGCTCAGTTGGTAGAGCAGTTGATTTGTAATCATCAGGTCCGCGGTTCGAGTCCGTGTGCCGGCACCATTTATCTAATAAATTAACTCCTTGATTTTACCGTGTTTTTATAATATATTATTTCGTTTTTTTTGTGAGAATTTGTCATTCATCGTCCGATGGGGAGTTTTATTTTTCCTTGAAAGTAAGATAGTGTTAATTTTATAAATAATACATTGATTTTTTTTATATTATTTTGTTTGCATAATTTTATAGTTATGATAATATATATGTATATAAATGAGATCTATGGAGAAAATTATGTCTTTAAGTCGTTATTTAGATATAAATAATGAAACTGCTACAAACTATTTAAAAAAAATAGAAAACTATTTTGAAAGAGAAAAAGCGGATGTTTTATCTTATTTTGGTTCTATAGAGCCTCAAAATGAAGAGAAATTTAAAAAAGTTCTAGGAAATCTTATTGAAGAAAAATCTAACAATTCTCATAGCACACTTGTTATTATTTTGCAAACAAATGGTGGATCTGCTGAAACAACAAAAAAATTTGTTGATTATATTAGAAGTAATTATGAAAAATGTATATTTATAGTACCTAGACATGCAATGAGTGCAGGTACTATATGGTGTATGTCTGGTGATGAAATTTATATGAGTAATTTATCTCACCTCGGACCTATAGATCCTCAAATTTATTCGATAAAAGAACAAAGGTTTATTCCTGCTAATGGTTATATTGAAGAATATGAGAATTTAATACAAAAATCTAGAGATGGTATTCTTACTAATGCAGAATATGCAATTCTTGCAAATCAAGATTTAGGTTTTATAAATAGTTGTAGGCAATCAAGAGAGTTAGCTGTAGATTTGTTAAAAAAATGGTTAGTTGAATATAAATTCAAAAATTGGAATGAAACTGAAACTAATAAAACTTCTGTAACACCAAAGATGAAAAAAGACAGAGCTGAACAAATAGCTAGAGTTTTAGGAGATAATGCTAAATGGAGAAGTCATGGATATCCTTTATCTATAAAAGAATTGACTTCAGAGGAAATTAAGTTAAAAATAGAAAATTATAGTAACATAAAAAGTTTGAATAATCTAATAACAGAGTATGTTGAATTTATGGATGGTGTTGTGAATCCAAATGTTTGTTTTATGCATACAAGAAATTATATTTAAACATTAGGGGAGAAATATAATGAAAAGTAATAAAGAATTATTAAAACAAATTTTAAAAAATAATCCTCAAATTTCAATCGAAGATTTAAAAAAAATACAAATAGTATTAAAAAATAATGTTTTTTTAGAAAAGAAAC
Source organism: Alphaproteobacteria bacterium (assembly GCA_017938435.1). Lineage (GTDB taxonomy): Bacteria > Pseudomonadota > Alphaproteobacteria > Rs-D84 > CACZYB01 > CACZYB01. The sequence continues at coordinate 103,843 of JAGBBO010000047.1, read as the reverse complement.
AATATGATATAGGTATTCCTCCAGTTGATAATAGAAATAATAAACAACAGACTATAACCAATGTTTATTGTAAGAACTATTAGTTTTTGTAAAAAATGGAAAAATTTTCTGATTTATTTTTTTATATAATGATACTTGTTATAAGTACAGTTTGAATTTTTTGTTTGGAAAGTCATATTGTGATTAGAAATAAAAATGCTAAAAGTTCTCTTTGTTTGTCTTGGTAATATCTGCCGTTCTCCTATGGCACAGTTTGTGTTTCAACAAATGGTGGATGAGGCTGGACTTACTCATTTGTTTGAAATTGATTCAGCAGGGACCGAGAATTATAACGAAATCAACCATGCTGGAATTCATTACGGAACAATGGATATTTTGACGCAAATGCACGTGCCTTTTGTGGAGCATTATTCACGCCAAATTCGTAAATCCGACTATGAAAAATTCGACTATATTATTGCGATGGATGAGAACAATGTTGAGGATATTCAAGCGTTGATTGGTGTGGATAAAAACCATAAAATCAGCCTTCTTTTAGACTATACAACTCACCCCAGAAAAATCAAAGATCCATGGTACACCGGCAACTTCGATGAAACCTATTGGGATGTTTTTGATGGATGCCAATGCTTCTTGGAATACCTTAGAAAAGAAAGAAAAATATAGCAATATTAAAATACTGCATTTTTTCTTGACAAATTCCATTTTATACTATATATTTATAGATATGAATGTGGTAATGTTAGATTCTATTTGTGAAATTTGTTTGGGATATGCCTTTCGTGGTAAGATACTTCCTGAGGATAATGGTGTTATTTCTGTAATTCAGCCTAAAAATATTCTAAGTGGTGATTTTTCTGATTTGGTTAAGGTTTCTGATGAAACAGTTAGAAGAAAACATTGCCTTAATAAAAATAGTATACTTATAACTAATAGAGGAGTGTTTAAATCTTGTGTGTTTAATTCTTCCAAAAACACGGTTGCATCAGGTGGTATTTTTATTCTTTCAGTAAAAGATGATAGTAATATTTTACCGGAATATATTTCTGCATATTTGAATTCCTCGGAAGGACAAAAACAATTATTTTCTTTGCAAGAGGTTATGACTATACCTGCAATAACACTAAAAACCTTAAAGCAAGTTGAAATTCCATTGATTTCTTTGGAAAAACAAAGAAAACTTTCGGAGATTGTAAAATTATATGAGAGGAAAACGACTTTATTAAAAGAGTTGTTAAATCTTGAAACTCAAAGAATTAATGAAACTATAAAAGGAGTAATAAATGGCTAGTATAACTCAAGATGAATTAAATAATACTTTATGGAATGCAGCTGACTCATCAAGAGGAGCTGTTGATGCTAGTGTATTTAAAGATTATGTGCTTTCACTTTTGTTTTATAAATATATGAGTGATTTGCATGAAGTTGAATACAAAAAATTAAAAGAAAGATATGGGGATGATGAAGCTCGTATTGAAATGCGTCTTCAAAACTCAAGATTTATTATGCCAAAAGGTGCTTCGTTTAAAGAAATATACACTCATCAATCCGAGAGTAACATCGGTGAATTATTAAATATTGCACTTGGAAAAATTGAAGATGCAAATGAACAACATTTAAAAGGTATATTTACTGTTGATTTTAATTCTGAGGCAATTCTTGGTTCAACTTCTCAACGAGCAAAAATGATAAGAAATTTATTACAAGATTTTAACAAAATAGATTTAACAGAGGTTGGTGATGATATTCTTGGTAATGCTTATATGTATATGATTGAAAAATTTGGTTCGGAAGCAGGAAAGAAAGCGGGAGAGTTCTTCACACCAAAACAAATTTGCAAACTTGTTGCTAAACTTGCAAATCCAAAGGCTGGAGATAAAATTTGTGATCCAACTTGTGGTTCAGCTGGTCTTCTTATTACAGCAGGTAATGAAGTAAAAGCTAGTGGTTCGAATGATTATTCTTTATATGGACAGGAAAAAACAGGAACTACCTATAACCTTGCTAGAATGAATATGTTTTTACACAAACAAGATTCTGCACGTATTGAGTGGGGTGATACTATAAATGAACCAAAGTTATATGATAAAGATGGCTTAATTAAATTCGATGTAATAGTAGCAAATCCTCCATTTTCTTTAGATAAATGGGCAGATACTGGACTTGATAATGATAAGTATAAACGTTTCCATAGAGGTATGCCTCCTGCAAGTAAAGGTGATTATGCCTTTATTACTCATATGATTGAAACGGCGAAAGCAAAAGAAGGTTGTGTTGCAGTAGTTGTTCCTCACGGTGTTTTGTTCCGTGGTTCTGCAGAAGGTCGTATCAGAAAAGCATTTATTGAAGAAAATATTTTGGATGCAGTTATTGGACTTCCTGCAGGACTTTTCCAAACAACTGGTATTCCTGTTGCAATCCTTGTGTTTGATAGATCAAGGGAAAAAGGTGGAGCAAATGAAAATCATAAAGATATTTTATTTATTGATGCATCAAGGGAATTTGTTCCAGGTAAAAATCAAAACAATCTTTCTGATGAACATATTGCAAAGATTGTTGATGCTTATAGAAATAGAAAAGAAATTGAAAAGTATTCTCATCTTGCAACAATGGACGAGATAAAGGAAAACGAATACAACCTTAATATTCCTCGTTATGTTGATACTTACGAGGAAGAAGAAATTGTTGATATTCCAAACACTCGTGCTGAAATAAAAAAAGTTGAGGAAGAAATAAAACAAATAGAAGAAAAAATGAATAAATATTTGAAAGAATTAGGATTTAAAGATTAATAAAAAAGAAACAAAGGAGTTAAAAATGAAAAATAATCAAAATAAAAAAGAACAAGAGTATATTATGAATACAGTAAAAAAAATTTTTTTATTTATTGTAATAATAACTACATTTTATATGACAATATTATTATCTTTATTTAGAGTAAATGTTTGGCCGTTTGTTATATTTTCCATATTTGTTATATTTTTAATGAATATATATACTGTTATTCAAAATTTTGAAATTTTCAAGATTGGAAAAGATGGTGTCGAATTAAAAAGAATTACACAAGATGCTCAAAGTGCTACACAAGAATTGAAAAAAATGGCAAGCCTATTTGCTGGAAATATGGCAAAAACAATGACTAAGTTAGGAAGATGGGATTCTTCTTTTACAATAAAAGAGTTATATAAAAATCGTAAAGAAATTGAAAATTTATTATCATCGATTAATATTAATGATAATGAAATTAAACATAATTTACAAATAATTGATAATTTTATTATTTTTGATATTATAAATATACTATGTAATCGTTATAATATTACAGAAAAAATAGAATTAAAAAATAAATTATCTACCTTTATTTTAAATCCTAATGATGAACAGTATAATCTTGATATATGTGGTATCAAAAATTGTTTAATAGATTATAATGAATTGGATGATATAAATAGTCATATATTGTCTGAAGTTGAATATTATCAAAATAATAATACTTTTAAAACAAATGATTTTCTTACTTTTATTGAGAAAATAAATTAAATATTTGAGTTTAAAGGTGTGAAATGAATCAAGAAAAAATTGTAAATAAAATACTTTGTTATATGAAAAATGAAATTGAAAAATCAGGAAGTAAACCTGATATGGAATGCTTTGATTTTTCATTTAGTGAAAAAATAGATTATTTTAATGCTCCAAGTGAAATATTACCTAATGGTGAAGATTTAACAAATGTAAAAAATATATTAAAAAAAGTTTCAGATAAATCTATAAAAGAAGTTTTAAATAAGTGTTTAGCCAATAATTACATAAAATATTTTGCTGCAGGAGGTAAAAATTTTAAAAATATTACACTTACAGAAGAAGGTTTTGCCAGAGCAACTTCTGTAGAAAATTATCATCCTATAAAAAATTATTTTTCACAAAATATTCCTGATAAAATAGTAAATGCAATCATAAGTATAATTGTATCTTGTATAACTACATATATAACAATTTATATAACTATGAAAGGAGGCAAGTAAAATGGTTGAAATTACATTGAAATGTGTGTTTTGCAAAAATAATTTAACATATAATACAGAAAATAAACCCAAAGAAGGAGATATGATCAAGTGTCATAATTGTGGAAAAATGAATGATTTTGATGCTGCTGTAAAAGTTGCTATAGATAATAACAAAGAAAAAATAAATAAAGAAACATTGGATATTGTGCATGCCACTAATTCATTGGTATATATTACGCAAAATATTCCAATGTATGTTGCTTATGAACAGCTAAAGGAGAAAGCTTTTGATGAGTTTCAAAAGCTGTTATTAGGAAGTAGTACTGGAGGTATAAATGCTATCTGAAATTGACCAAATCTCTTTTGCTTCCTACTTGTTAAAACCTTGTATTATAGATAAAACTAATCCTAACAACTTAATAGAATTAGCTGATGCAACAGGATTTATTTATAACAGAAATGGAAAACAGTACCTAATAACCAACTTACATGTAACATCAGGAAGGAACATTTGTACAGGGGAGATAGAAAATTCAAAGGGAGCTGTTCCTGATCTCATTAAATTTCAGGTATCTGTGTGTAATAGTTATAATGAGCAAACAAAGATCGTACAAAAAAATGGGGTACTCTCTGTAGTTTTATATGATCAAAGCAAGATGCCTTTATGGTTAATTCATCCTAGCTACAAAAGGAATGTTGATATTGCTGTATTACCATTAGACAATTTAAATCCCCCTGTTAATTTTTTGGCTATAAATGATATTCAAAGTATTGAAACAAAAGTTTCAGTTGCAGATGACGTTTTTGTTGTTGGTTATCCTTTGGCACTTGGAACAAACGAAAATAAAGATTTTCCTATATGGAAAAGAGCTTCTATAGCCTCAGAACCGAGCATAAATTATTTTAACGATGGCAGAAAAGCATTTGTTATTGATGGGACTACCAGAGAAGGAATGTCTGGTTCTCCGGTAGTTTTTTATAGCAATTTTACTCAAACATCTACTCAAGATGGTGGAGTGTGTTTTGGTATGTCTCCTCGACGTGTTTTTAATTTTTTAGGTATTTATTCAGGTAGATTGTATGGTCGTAATATAAATAACGAAAAGATTGAAAAGGAAAGTTTTTTAGGACTTGTTTGGAAGAGAGAACTGATAGATGAGATTATAGACGGTAACATGAGGGATGAAGCATATGAATAAACTTAATCAAAAAATACCTGAGGAGTGGAGCTTCTTGGAGTTTAATAAAATTGCGACATTACGTAAAAATAAATATACTCCTACTATAGATGAACATCTTAAATGTTTAGAGCTTGAACATTTTGAGAAAGGAACCGGCTGTTTAAATGGATATATAGATTCTGCACAACAATCTAGTACTAAAAATGTATTTAAATCTGGAGATGTTCTTTTTGGAAAATTGCGCCCTTATCTTAAAAAATTTAATAGACCAAATTTTGATGGAGTTTGTTCGACTGAAATATGGGTGCTGAATGGATTAAATACTTGTAAAAATAGCTATTTATATCTTTTAATTCAAACAAATAAATTTAGCAACATTTGCAATGTTGCCACAGGTACGCATATGCCTAGGGCAGATTGGAATTTTGTAGAAAGTATTCCATTCTTACTTCCACCACTTGCTGAGCAGGAGAAGATTGCAGAGATTTTGAGCGTTTGGGATGAAGCAATTGAAAAGCTGTCCGGTTTGATAGAGCAGAAAAAGCTCCTCAAAAAAGGTCTGATGCAAAAACTCTTGACCGGCAAAACCCGCCTTTCTGGCTTTACCCAACCATGGAAAACGGTTAAACTTGGTGAAATTGGAAAAACTTATACTGGTTTATCAGGTAAAAATTCAAGTGATTTTGGTTCTGGATTTCCATTTATTACATACATGAATATTTATTTAAATAATCAAATAAAAAATGATCAATTTGAGTTTGTTAATATAAAAGAAAATGAAAATCAAAATGCCGTAAAATACGGAGATATATTTTTTACAACATCTTCAGAAACTCCAGATGAAGTTGGATTTGCTTCTGTTTTATTATTTAATCCTGAGGTAAACACATATTTAAATAGTTTTTGTTTTGGCTTTAGATTAAATGATTTTGAGACATTGTTGCCAGAATTTGCTAGTTTTTATTTTAGGTCTGAGGATGTAAGAAAAATTATGCTTAAATTAGCACAAGGTGCAACAAGATTTAATTTATCTAAAAATGAATTGATGAAGGAAAAAATTACAATACCATCAGATATTACAGAACAAAAGGCTATTGCTGATATTTTGCAATCTTGTGATTTGGAAATTGAAAAATTAAAAACCAAACTTGACCTTTTAAAATTACAAAAGAAAGGCCTTATGCAACAACTTCTTACCGGAAAGATAAGAGTGAAAGTGGATAAATAGGAGGTAATTATGAAACAAATAGTTATTGATTTTATTTTAGAATATTTATCAGAAATTATTAGTGGTATTATTTTTATAATCATTATAAGCATTAAACTTTGTTTTTATAATAAAACAAATAAAAATATATTAAAAAATAAACAGGGAAATAACTCGAACAACATTCAGATAAATTGTAGTAACATAAAAAAGGGTTAATTATGTATGGAAAAACAGTAATTAGTAATCAACAAGGTGATAATAGTTTTAATTTCCAGATTAATGGTGATCTTAACGTAGAAGCCGAACATATAGAACGTATTATTGATTATTTATCGAAAATATCAGATACTTCTACGAAAGAATTATCTAAACATCTAACATCAGAAGATATTTTACTTCGAGAAGCTTCTTTTTTAGAAGAATATTTTCATCCATCTCTTGTTAAAATTTTATCAGTTTACTTAAATTTATTTTTACCACCAGTTACTAGATATACCCCTATATATAGAGAACGTTATTTCCAACCATTATCAAAACTTTGTGAAAATTTGTCTATTTCTCCTATCGATGTAGAATGTTTGGTTAAATATGGATGCTTAAGAGAAAAAACGGTAAATTATTTTACAAGTGTTGATGAAATTTTACAAAGGTTATCTATTGTTTTTAATAAAGCTTTTGGTATAGATGAATTCAATAATGAATTTTTTGAATTTGATGAAAAATTTAGAGCAAATGGTTATGAGTTAGGTTCTAAAGAAATTAATCGATATATCCATAAAAGTGTTGTTTATCCAGACAAATATCAACTTATTCTTAAAGATAAAAATGAAATTATGAATTTACATTATAGTGATGCGATTAAAAGTAAAATGTGTAAGTTTTTAGGGAAAATACCTGTTAGTGAAATACACCAATTTCTAATCGAAAAAGTTCCTTATTCGAAAAATTTATATTTTTCTTGGGAAATATTAAAAAAATATCAGTTAACAATTTTAGGGATTTTTATTGCAAAAAGATCTCTAGAAACTTTGTTAGGTACACAAATTATTGTAGAAGGAGTAAAGTAATGACTAACATTAACGATCCATACTATTTACCAAACTTTGATGAAGCAAGTTGTTCACAGATACCTGCTATTATTCAACTTATAAATCTTGGTTATAACTATATTGGTAGACATGAAGTTGATCAGTATAGAGAAAGTAAATCTCAATATATTCTTAGGGATATTGCATTTAAGGCAATAAGGAGTATTAACGGATCAAATATTTCTGATAAAAGTATAAAGGATGCCATTATTTCGTTGGAAAAGGTAAAAATGGATGATGGTGTTGTAAATGTATCAAAGAATATTTATGCTAATCTTTTGGGTGGTGTTAGTGTTTCCGAAATTATTGATGGTAAAAAATCATCCCCACAATTAAAGTTTATTGATTGGAAAAATTGGGATAAAAATACATTTCATGTTGTGCCTGAATTTGAAATATCAGAGGAACAAAATCGTAGGCCGGATATAGTTTTATTTGTTAATGGAATACCTTTCGCTGTTATTGAAAATAAAAAAAGTTCTGTTCCAGTTGATGAAGCTGTGACTCAGATGATAAGAAATCAAAAGGGAGATCAAACTCCAAAATTTTTCCTTTATCCTCAAATCTTGATTGCGACTAATGTTAGTGAAATAAAATATGGAACTATGTTAACTCCAAAAGATTTCTATTCTGTATGGAAAGAAAAAGATTTTGAAGATAAGGTTTTGAAGTCTGTAAATAATCCTATAAGTAAGGAAGATTTGGATAAGATTTCAAATGATTTGTTAAGAAGTAATTATGTTCAAGCTCCAAAGGAAAATATAACTCCACAGGATAAGGGAATTTATAGTCTTTTGGAACCAGAAAGATTTTTAGATTTGGTAAGAAACTTTATTGTTTATGATAACGGTATAAAGAAAGTTACAAGATATCAGCAATATTTTGCTATTAAAAAGATTTTGAAAAAAATTGAAAATCGTGAAGAAAACGGGAAGCGTAAAGGTGGACTTGTTTGGCATACACAAGGAAGTGGTAAGTCTTTAACTATGGTTATGCTTGTAAAGAATTTAATTGAGACAATTAGTAATCCAAGAGTTATCGTAGTGACTGATAGAACTGATTTGGATGATCAAATTATGGGTACTTTTAAGGCTTGCAATATAAAAGTTGGTGTAAAACAAGCAAATTCCAAAGATGACTTAATCAAAAAAATAAAAAGTAAAACCACAGATGTTATTACAACACTTGTTCATAAGTTTGATACAAAAACTACATTTAAAGATGATGATAACAATATATTTATTTTGATTGATGAAGCTCATAGAACCCAAGGTGGTGATGCAAACGACAGTATGAATAGAATTTTGCCTCGTGCTTGTCAAATAGCATTCACAGGAACACCTTTGATGACTAAAGAAAAGTCAATCACAGAAAGTAAATTTGGTGGACTTATAGACTCCTATACTATTTCGGAAGCCGAAGAAGATGGTGCAATTCTTCCTCTTATTTATCAAGGACGGTTTGTCGATCAAGATGTAAATAATACTATTGATTTATTTTATGATAATATTACTACAAACTTTACTGAAGATCAGAAAAAGGATTTTGAAAAGAAATTTGTTTCTCAATCTTTACTTGATGAAACTTCTCAACGTATTGAAATGATAGCATTTGATGTTTCCAAACATTATAAAGAAAATTTTCAAGGTACAGGATTAAAAGGTCAACTTGTTGCTCCTTCAAAATATACTGCAATTTTATTTAAGAAAGCATTGGATATGCTTGGAGATATAAAAACGGAAGTTGTCATATCTGAAACACAAAAAACCGATGCTGAAGAAGATAAAATCGAAACTCATAAAAAAGTTGTAGAAGATTTTATGAAGGAAGAAAAAAGAAGATATGGTTCGATTGAAGCTAGAGAAGAAAAAATAATAGCAGATTATAAGAAAAACCCAGAAGGTTGCGAAATTTTAATTGTTGTTGACAAACTCTTGACTGGTTTTGATGCACCATGTGATACTGTTCTTTATCTTGCTAAACAGTTAAAAGATCATAACCTTTTACAAGCCATTGCTCGTGTAAATAGAGTTTATAATGGAGATAAAGATAAACAATCAAAAGTTGCTGGATTGATTGTTGATTACTCAAAAAATGCTAAAAACCTTAAGAATGCACTTACTTTATTCAGCAATTATAACCCTGAAGATATAGAAGGTGCATTACTTAATACAGATGATCAAATTCAACTTTTAGACAATATTTATCAAAAAATACATGAACAATTTAAAGATATTAAAGATGTGAATAATACAGATGCTTATGTTCAAGCTTTGATGAAAGATGAAGATAAAAGAAATAAATTTTATACAAATGTTAATCAATTTATTAGGATGTTTGCAACTTGTTATTCTTTATACGATTTCCAACAAAAGTTTGATGATGAGAAATTAAATAGATATAAGATGGATTTGAAAAAGTTTGTTGAAATCAAAAAGACTACACAATTAGCTGCAGCAGAAAAAGTTGATTTTTCTAAATATAAAGATCAATTGCATAAATTATTGGATAAATATGTTACTGCAAGTGAAGTCGAAATTCTTTCAAAAGAGATTAGTTTGTCTGATATGAGGGAATTTAATCAATACATAGAAGATGAAAAACAAGGCTTGTCTGATAGATCAAAAGCTGCCGCTATTGCTGCACAAACTAAAAAGACTATTAGTGAAAGATATAAACGAGATGAAATATTTTATGGTAAATTTTCTGAACGTTTAACGGTTTTATTAAAAGAATTAGAAAACGCAAAACGCGAAGATGTTTCATCATTATTTAATGAAATTAAGGATATACAAAATCAAGTTGAAAATTATGATGATGGAGATATTCCTAATGAATTAAAGGATAGAAAAACATCACATCCATTTTATAGAAATATAAAAGATTTATTGGAAAAGAAAGTAGATATCGAAGATATTCCTGATGTTATAAATCGTATAGTTGATATACTAGTATCATTGAAAAAGGTTGATTGGTATAATGATATATCTATAAAAAGAAAGTTTATCATGACAACGGAAGACTTTTTACTTGATGATATTGAATCAGAATTAACTATACCAGATGTTGAACTTATAGCAAATAAATGTTGGGATATTGCTGTTTTAAATGAAGAGATATTTTAATGGTTATATCTGATATAAAAATAAAAGATATTATTAAAGAAAACAGAAAAACTATATCTGCAACGGTTTTTCCTGACGGTTCTGTCGTTATCAAAACTCCAATTGATGCAACGAATGATAAAATTAATGATTTTATTAAACGCAAAAAACAGTGGATAAGAGATAAGATAGAATATTTCAATCAATTTAAGATTTCTGATAAGAAGGCTAATTTATCAGGAAGTAGTATTTTATATTTAGGAAGACAATATCAGTTTATAATACAAAAATCAGGGTTAAATGATTTAATAAAAATTGAAAAAAATAAGATTGTATTTTATTCATCTCACCCTCAAAAGATTGATGAAATCAATAAAGTTTTTGATAAGTGGTTATTAAATAAATCAGAACAGATTTTTAGTGATAGATTAAAAGAGTTAATGAAAACATTTGATTTTCCAACACCTACTTTAAAAGTTAGAAAATTAAATAAAAGGTGGGGAAGTTATTTAAAAAAACATGAAATAATATTAAATCCAGCTTTAATACAAGCCTCTAAAAAGGCAATTGATTATATTATTACACATGAACTTTGCCATCATTATTATGAAAATCATTCAACGGAATTTTATAAATTATTATCTTCTAAAATCCCTAATTGGCAAGAAATAGAAAATAAACTTGAAAGTAGATTACTTGGAAAATATTAATACCATTTCTGGATAGAAAACGTTTACTTGAAATATTTGTTAATACTTAGAGATAACAAATAATTGAAATCCCCAAAAAATTAAGCAAAATTGAGCATTTTTAAGTAAAAATTGCATAAAATGGCTGTTTTTAGCCAATATTTTGCTATTTTTATGCGTTTTTTTGTGTGCTTTTGAGGGAAAACCTGGGATAATAGATATGTAAAACAAAACGAAAGGTATAAAAAATGTTAAAAAAATTTGAAAATTGGTTGCTACAAAATAACTATAAACCTAACACAGCTAAAGATTATAAATACAGAATAAAACGTGTATGTAAGAAGGAAAATATTAGTGTTGAAATTTTAGGATTTGTTTACTACATACATCTTATAAATTAACAAGGAAGGAGTTTGTATGAGGCAATTAAAAGAAAAAATGACAATAGAAGAATTTGAAACAATTCTTGATGATATATTTGTGAATAGCGAAGATAAAAGAGAAAGAAAATATGCTAATGAAGAAATGAAACCTTTGCTTAAGTATGCTAAATATAAAAAAGCCTCTTTTATAACATATACAGGAAATGTTTCAGAAAACTCAATTGATGGTATTCTTTTTTATTCTAATGGAGAACAAGAGAATATTGAAATAACTACTATTACAGATGAATATAAGAAAAATATAGTTGAATGTATTACTAGGGAAAAAGGGCCTTTTACATGTGGTGCAGGAGAAACTGTTGATGATTTAAAAAATAGAACAGGATATATTACAAAGAATAAAATTAAAGATAAAAATATTGAAGATAGTTCTTTTGATTCTGAAATAATTGATGATAATTATGTCTTGAATAAATGTGAAGAAGTAATTATGAAAAAGATAAATAAGAAAGATAAATACAAGGACTATACATTGTTGCTTACTATAGGGGATATGAATTCTTTTATTATGAAAGATTATAATTTTATAGAAAATATTAAACGACTTTGGAATAGTATAGAAAATAACCAATTTAAAAATTTATTTATAGTAAATAATTATACATAATTAATATTTAAAAATTCGCAAAACAAGCCAGAATTGAGTAGTTTCAGTTCTGGCTTATATTTTATTACCAACATAAAATACACTTGTCTATAGTCGATTTAATTGAATATTTGATAATCGAAGATGATGTTATCGGTATTGGAAAATTGCATATTATCTGATTGAATTAGTGTAAACTCTTTGGATAGATATTCGGCGATGCCGTTTGTATTAAATATAGGAGAAATTACGATATTATCTGGATATTTATTGGAAGGTTTAAAATTTTTATTTGTTTTTAATGAAACGGACATTTGTAATTTATTTTGTAATGAAAAAAGAGTGTTTATAAGGTCGCCGGTTGTAAATTTGTTTGATTTGAGCCCTAAAATAACGTGAGCATGAAAAGAGGAATTGTCTAAAGATTCAACTTGTAAAGATTTTTTACAAGTTCAAACTGAAGGAAAAAGACAAATTTCAAGAAGTATGACTTTTTATAACCTTGATATTTACTCAAAGACAGGGCTTAAAGGTTGTGGTGAATTAATAATCCTCAATATAAAGCTAATTACAAATTGACACCTGAATCTATTGATTATATTAAAAAAGGTGAATCTTTTAAATTATTTTACAGAAAAAACCTCCTTAATGTGGGAGGTTTTGAAAATTTGTTGTAAAAAATTAAATACTTTTTTTACCGGTTTTCATCGCACTTAACAATGCCGAAACACAAAGTTTTTCATCGACATAAACTTCGGCTTGCCATTTTTCGAATGGACCACGTTCTGCAACTTTTTTCACTTTGATATGAAGTTGATCACCTGGAATAACACGATTTTTAAATTTTGCATTATCAATTCCAGTTAAAAGAACTATTTGTCCCTTTTTATCATCAGAATCAGCGGTAGATCCAACTAAAACAGCAGTTTGGCACATTGCCTCTAACATCAAAACACCAGGCATTGTTGGTGTTGTTGGGAAATGTCCATTAAAAAATTCTTCGTTCGCAGTAACATTTTTTATTCCTGTACCAGCCTCTCCTGGAATAATATCAATTACCCTATCAACCATTAAAAATGGATAACGATGAGGAAGGATTTGTTTAATCTCATCAATATACATTACTTTGTTTTCCATAATAACCTCTTAATTTTTGTTTGTGATATAATATTCCCTTGGGAAATAAAAGGCAAGTCCTTTTTACAGGATTATACTCTTTTTATAAATATTTTTATGTTTTACACTTTCTTTTTCTTAAGCATACGGCGAAGAAGTGCAGTTTGCTTTAAGAAATCACCAACTGGCATTGCAGGGTAACCACTTACCTTTGAACCAGCAGGAAGACTTTGAATAACACCACCTCTTGCTCCTATTTCGACACCATCACCTATTGTAAGGTGACCTGAAATTCCGGCACCAGCACCAACCAAAACCCAATTACCGATTGTAGTAGAACCAGCAACTCCACACATACCAGCAAAAATACAATTTTTACCTGTTTTTACATTATGACCTATTTGAACAAGGTTATCAATTTTTGTGCCACTACCAATAATTGTATCACCTATTGCTCCACGATCTATTGCACTATTGATACCAACATCGACATTGTCTTCTAAAATAACACGACCAAGTTGAGGAACCCAAATATGCCCAAATGCACCACTGTGCCAACCAAAACCATTACCACCAATAACACTTTGTTCGCCAATATTTACATTATTTCCAAGAATAGCATGGCTTACTACTGCATTTTCTTTTATTCTGCAATTATCACCAAGGATAACACCAGTTTTAATTTTTGCACCGGAACCAATATAACAATTTTCACCTATTTCCACACCCTCTTCTATCACAGCAAAAGGTCCAATATGGACAGAGGCTTTGTTTTTAAATTTTACGGATGGAGTAATAAATGCCATATCCGAAATACCTGTGTTTATTGTATTTTTATCTTCGTAAAATTTATATGTAAGATTTATAAAGGCAAGTTTTGGATCATTTGTTATTGCAGGAATTATACCATCTGGTAAAAACGCTAAATCCTTTTCTGAGATAAAGCAAGCAGCAGCGGTTATATGTTTTAATTTTTCCTTGTATTCCGCAGATTTATCAAGTGCAGAACTTACTGCATTACCAAGTGATAAAAAAATCATACTGTTTTTATCAGATTTTTCCAATGATCCAAGATTTGTTATTTCAATAGATGAATATTTTTCCTCAATTTTAGCACCAGTTAACTTTGCAATTTCACCAAGAGTAATTGAATGTGTTATATTATAAAATCTTTCCATAATATTTTCCTTTTTGTTTTTTCTTAATTATAAAAAAAAATAGGCCCTTTTACAAGACCTATTTTGAATTAAGTGCAAATTCATTGATTATTGCATTAAGTTGAGTTTGTTCGGCATCTGTTAATAAAATATCTTTATGGACAAGATTCAAGAGTCAATGCCATATTTATAATAGACTGATTTACATCATCGATAACAACTCTACCATATCTATCTTTATACTTATAAAATAATGGAGTTTTATAAAATCCTTCGTCTTTATTATAAATACGATAGAAGTTATTTACATTTTTCCTTAAAAATTCCTTGTTATTACAAATGCAGATATTTCTTGCCTTTACAACCATATCGGAAACATTTCCACCATCAAAAGAATTAAAAATATCATCTTCGGAAATAATTAAGCATTTATCCTGAATTTGTAAATCCTGGGCATCTTCTCTTAAAATATCAAATATTTGATCTTGGGTCAAATTGTGTATTTTGAAATTTTCAGTCATATTGGAAACACAACAAGCCTGAGATGTTTTCAATATATTTTTGTAATTTTCAATAAGAGTATTCATTTCTTTTGAAGAATAAGTTTTACCCTCATCTATTTCATTATTATTTTTCACATTTTCAATAAAGTCACTTATTTCTTTGTCAGTTAGATTATGAGGTTCCGTCCTTAAATCAGTTAAAGGTTTAATCAAAATTTTTTTGCGTTCAATCTTTTTAATCTGACGATTTGCCTCTTGATACATAGGAAGTCCAGTTGTATTATTTCTATCAACTGAATTTTTTACAGCCTCACGCAAAGTTTCTTCTTTACCAACTTTAACTTCTATTTCATTATTATCAAAATCAGATATTTCATTTTCATCTATATTCACAACTGGTTGTTTATCCGAAGAAACTATATTTTCATTATAATTTTCGGTTTGAATAGAATCAAGTATAACCTGAATGCGATTATCTTGAGAAGCGGTATTTTCTTTACTTGTCGTGCAAGATGAGAAAAATAATGCTAAAAATAAAATAACTATATTTTTATATATTCTCATATTAAAAGTCCCCACAGTTTTTCTTTATTATAACAAAAAATCAATGGGGACTCAAGTAAATAATTTATAGGGATTATTTTGTTTTTAATTCAATCTCTTTAATTTCATCATCTAGTGCTTCGATGATATCATCTGTGATATCCAAACCACTTGTGATTGCAATCGCAGTTTGAGCATTGATTATTAAATCAAATCCCTTTTCTTGTCCAACTTTTTTGATAATTCTATCAAGATAATTTTTTTGAAGATTTTTCAATGCCTCAACATATCCCTTTTCCACAGATGCAACCTTTTGTTCTGTAGATTTATCATACTTTAAAACATCTGCTTGGAAAGTTTGAATTTCTTTTACAAAAGCATCCTTTGCCATAAGAGCTTGTTTATTTTTAAGTTCTTCTTCTTTTTTTTCAAATTCTTTACGCTTTGCATTTACTTCTGTTTGAATAGAAGCAAGTTTAGCATCCTTTTGCTTGTTTAAAGAAATCATAACTTTGGCATCTTTGTTAATTTTCATAACATCAGCAATACCAATATTCATTCCATCCTTTGCATTAGCAGAAGACACAAAAAACATTGTTGATAAAATTGAAGCAAGTAATATTTTTTTCATTTTTTTCTCCTTATTTATTTTTAAATTAAGCCCATTATATTCCTTTTTATCAAATAATCAATAGGTATTAAAATCCAGTTCCGATTGAAAAACGGAAACGTTGGCGTTTATCATATTCTTCGTAACTAAGCGGATATGCCCATGATACATTTATAGCACCGATTGGCGAATTCCATGAAATACCATATCCAACAGAAGTTCTTACTTTACCACTATAAAGAACATTTGAATAATCAGCTAAAACAGGACGCCCAAGTTTTCCCCAATCATAGAAAATATAACCAGAAATTTTATATTTTTTAGGAATTCCTATTGGAAAATTAAATTGGAATGTTCCATTTACTTCCCAATTTCCACCATACGCATAATTTGTGTTAGTAGCACTTCGAGCACCAATACCACCATATTCAAAACCACGAAGACTATCACCACCAAGAAGATATCTATCACTTCGAGAAAGAGTTGTGCCATCCAATGAATGTATCTTTCCTGCATAAAACGAAATACCCAACTGCCACACATTATCCCAGAAAGAAAATGTTTGTTTTGCAGAAATATCATTTTTTATAAAATATTTATCCCCGCCAAATCCTGCATAATCTGTCGAATATGAAACAATATATCCCTGTCTTGTATCATTAACGAAATCGATTGTTTGATCACGATAAGTTATTGTTTGCCCAAGTTTAAAGACATTATAATCACCAACTCCCTCCAAAAGTTGTGAAGAAAGGCTATCTGAAATATTGGTCATTTTTTCATTTTTACCAGAAAGACGGAATCGTTGAGATAGATGATCGTTATAATTCCAACCAAGTTTAAATGCTAGCCCTATTGTATCTATATCATAACCATAGGTTGAAGAATATTTATATTGGCTGTAGTATGCATCAATACCACCCATCAAATCTCTATCAAACAAATATGGTTCGACAAAGGAAAGGCTGAAATTATTTTGGGTGCCAGAAAATGTAGAAGTAAAGCCCAAAGTTTGCCCTTTTCCCATAAAATTATTTTCCTTAATTCCAAATTCCAAAAATCCCTTGTTAAGACTTGACCAACCAGCACCAAGAGAAAGTTCTCCGGTTGATTTTTCCGCAACATTAACATCAATATTTACTTTATCAGGAACACCAAAAACAGGCTTTGGCGAAATTTTAACAGATTCAAAAAATCCTGTTTCATAAAGTTTTTGTTCCGAAGATTTTAAACGCGCAGAATTATAAATATCTTGCTCATCAAAATTAAGATTTCTTCTGATAACTTTATCATAAGTTCTTGTGTTATTTTTGATATCAATTTTATTTATAAATGCACGTCTTGAATTTTTAATTTTAAATACAATATCGACAATTCCGGTTTCTGGATTTGGCTTTTTTTCAATATCGACATCTATAAAAGCAAAACCATTTTCGCCCATTTTTTTAGCAATATCTACAATACTTTTATTTGCAAGATTGTCATCATAAAATCTACTTTGTTTAAGTAAGATTTTATCGTTCAATGTATCAGTATCTAAATCTGGAATTTCTGATGAAATTGATATATCCCCAACTTTATACCTTTTTCCTTCGTTTAAATTAAATACTACATAAAAATTACTTTCGCTTAAATCCATTTTTGCAGATTGAGATTCAACACGAAAATCCAAAAAACCGTGCAAATTATAAAAATTCTTTAAAAGTTCAGAATCGTATAACAATCTATCTTCATCATAGGTATCATACATTTCCAAAAGTTTCCACCAGGAATACTCTTTACTTAAAATAACTTCTTGCAACTCATTAGGTGAAAAACTTTCATTACCATTGAATGTAATATCCTTTATATAAGCCTTTTTGCCTTCGGTTATTTCAAAAACGACATCGTATTGATTATTGTCGCGTTCGATGATTTTTGCATCTACAACTGCTTTGAAATTACCAAGTCGTTTATAAAGATTTTTTATCGTTTCCACATCGGATTTTATTTGTGCTGGATTGTAAATAGAATGAGGTCTTGTTTTAACATCCTTTTTTATATCATCAAGTTTTAAATCTGAATATCCCTCAAATGATACGGCATTAACTGTTGGATTTTCGGCAACAGTGATTTCTAATATATTATTTTTTTCTGATAATTTTACATCACTAAAATAGCCAGTATTATAAAGTTTACGGACTATATCATTTAATTTTTTATCAGTTATTTTTTCGTCTTCTTTTAAATTTATAACATTTTTTACCATATCAGGACTGATACGCTTTACACCAAAAACTTTAATGTCTTTTACCTGGGATTTTGATGGTAAAGACAAAATTAAAAAACAAAAAAGAATAAAAAATTTTTTCATTATTTTACAATCCTTAAAATATCATTAAAATTAGAAAGAAGAAGTAAGAAAATAATAAACATAAAACCAATTGAAAATATTATTTCCTTTATTTTTTCAGGAATTTCCCTTCTGATAATACCTTCTATCATATATATAAATAAATATCCACCATCAAGAACAGGAATCGGAAATAAATTAAAAAGTCCAAGACTAACTGAAATAAATGACATTAAATATAGGAACGAATAGAAGCCAGAAGATAAAGCTTCTCCACTAACTTTTGCGATGGAAATCATTCCCCCAAGTTCCTTTGATGAACGGGAGCCAATTAAAATTTCACCCAAAGATTTTACCGTATCAACAACAATATTTTTAATGGAAGAGTAAGACTCCTGTATTGATTTAACAAAACCAATTTTTTTATAATTTTCAAATTTAGAGGCATAACTTACACCCAAAAAATAAGAATCGTTTTTTTGTTCTGGAATAACTGAAATATCTATATTTTTACCTGAACGATTAACAACTATATCCAATTTTTTGCCATTAGAAGATTTTATAATTTTTCCAATACTCCTTGGATTTTCAACCAAAGTCCCGTTAATGGAAACAAATATATCTCCGGTTTTAATACCAGAACTGTATGCAGGAGAATCTTTCACGACATCCATAACAATAGAAGTCGTATTTGGAATTCCCTTAAAGAAAAACAAACTAAAAAATAAAATAAATCCAAAAACAAAATTAAAAAATGGTCCCGCAAAAACGATGGATGCCTTTTGATAACGCTTTTTAAACTGGAAACTTTCTGCTTTTTCTTTTGCAGTTAATTTTTTTGCTTTTTCAGCCTTTTCTTTAGCACTTTCTGGAGTATCAGATTGCCCAAGCATTTTAACATATCCGCCCAATGGAATCGCAGAAATCTTCCAAACAGTATTATGTTTATCCTTCCATTCAAAAAGTGATGGACCAAAACCTATTGAAAATGATTCAATACGAACACCATTTATTCTTGCAAATAAAAAATGTCCATATTCGTGAACAAAAACGATTATAGGTAGTAGTATAATAAAAGCAATAATTCCTGTTAAAATTCCCATTTTTATTTTCCCTAAATTTTAATATTTTTTATATTACAAAATTTTATATCGAGAATCAACAGAATTATCTATTTTATAGCTCTGGCAAAAGTTAAAACAAAAACCTTATTTGCACCGGCCTTTTTCAAAATTTTAGCACATTCATTCACTGTTGCTCCGGTTGTAAACACATCATCAATAAGCAAGATATTTTTACCTTTTATCCTTTCTGAATGTTTAACAGAAAATACACCTGAAACATTTTGTTTTCTTTCGCGTTCGGAAAGATGGCCTTGGGATGGAGTGGATTTTGAACGAATCAGCGTTGAATAAAGAACTGGCTTTTTATATACCTTTGATAAATGATTAGCAATAAGACTTGCTTGATTATACTTTCTTTTTAACATACGGGTCAAATGTATTGGAACCGGTATTATAAAATCCGAATCGGTCGCAATATCACGACCAGACATAGTCATAATATTGGCAATAAATTTTGCATATTGAGTTTTATCCCCATGTTTCAGTGGAAGTATAATTTTCTTTGAAAATTCATTATATTTAACCGAAGAAATTGCCTTATCAAATTTATAAGGTTTCTTTATACAATTAGGACAAAGAAGTTTTTGTTTTGCATTTTTCCATTTGAATTCAAATGGAAGCCCACAACATTCACATTTTGGATTAGATATAAAATCAAGTTTTGCTAAGCAATTAGCACATACAGCACCATCCATACAAAGATAGCTTTTACAAATACAACACTGTTGAGGGAAAATAAAATTTATTACAGAATCCCATAAATACTTAAGTATTACCATTTCATAATATTATATTCTTTCACATTTTCTTCTTCGCCAAAGATATCAGTACCTTTACTTACACGCAACTTTGTATATACATCATTGCTTACTACACGAAATGCAAACGAATCTTCATCACGATTTGTTAAAACAGGAAGAATCTGTCTGTCTGAAATACCAGCATTACGCAAAATATTACTTACAATAGAAAGACGACGAGCAGTTAATTTCTTCTTTTTAGGATTATTCATAACACTTTCTGGAATAGTGATTTCAATAGAATTTGTAGGTTGTTCAGTTGCAATTTGTGCAAAAGAACGAATCAAATTAACACTTTCTCCGGAAACAGCACTACTTCCATCTTGGAAATCAATTTTCATCTGTAATACTTCACGAGTTCCAGCCTTTAATGGACCGCTTGGTGCACCAACAGATTTTTTAACATCTTTCACTTTTTCCTCAATAGACTTTACATTAACCTTTTCAATAGAAGGAACAACATCACCCTCACCTTCTAAGGCATCTTGAACATCTTCTTGTTCTTCGAATCCTGCATCATCTTGATATTCTTCTTCGTTTTCTTCTTCATTTTCTTCTATTTCTGCATCAACATCTTCTTCTAAAGCCTCTTCGTTTTCATCTTCATAAGCAGAAAGATATTGATTGCCAGAAAGATATGTTTTATGCAAATCTTTTTTAAGAATTTCAGATGATGCGATTGTTGATGACTTTTTCTTTTTTGAAGATTTTGCGAATGTTGAAGATTTTACAGTTTTTTTAGTATCTGGTTTGATTGCAGAAAAAGCTTTTACAAAAGGGTTTTCCTTTGCATTTTCAATACCATCTGATTTTTTAGCAAGATTTGACTTTTTTGTTTTTGAAACAATTACACCAAATGGGTTATCATCAACCTTTGCAATATTTTTTTGTTTTATATTAGAATCATCAGCCTCTTTTGATTTTATAGATTCCTTTTTAATAGTAGGAGTTGAAGCCTTTGCAACTTGTTTTTCAAGTTTAGTTACTTTTTTCACAGGTGCTGGTTCAGATGTAGAAACAAGAACCTCTTCTCCCTCGGAAACTTTTATATTTGCAAATTTATCATTCTTTTTTTCAACTTTCTTTAAAGAACGAGATTTTACAGGAACAGGTGTTACCAAATCATCAGAACGAAGTGATGCAACAATATTTTCTTTTTTTTCGGGAACAATTTTTGGGGTTTCAATTTCCTCTTTCATCGCAACAGTAATTTCTGGCAAAATAACAGAATCCTCTTTTTCTTCATCTGGTTCAACAAAAGCGATTTCATAACTTATAATTTCACTAGATTCTGGAAGAAATGCCTCGTTAGGGGCTTCAAATACCATATCAGCAAGAGTTGCAACATTTGGTAATTCTGAAGCTTCCCTAAAGAAAGCCCCAGAATTACGCATGTCAAGGGACGATGCATTATTTGAAATGCCAAATAAGAACATCAAAAATAAAATAACTTTCCGTTGCATTCCTTTTGTCCCTTTCACTCCTTCTCCTTCTTTGTTTTACTATGCTTTTTTTATTATATCAAGAAGAAAATTAAAAAAAATTCTCATTGCTTTTATATATTTAAAAAGTTATAGTTCATTATAGAGTAATAGGAGGAAATATGGGGAATACAATTTTAACAAAAGAAAATATTCAAAATATAGTTTCTGGTCGTGAAAGTAATCCATTTGCTTTTCTTGGTTTTCATAAACTTGAAAATGATTCAAAGTCTGCTGTTATAAGAGTATTTAACCCATTTGCACAAAAAATTTCTGTTGTTGCAAAAGGATTAAGTGTTGAACTCCCTATGGAAAAAATACATGAAGATGGACTTTATGAAGTTTTAGTAGGTGGGGAAGATAATAAATATAAACTTCTTATTACTGATGATACTGGTCGTGAAATTTTAACTGATGATACTTATAATTTTCCACCTACCATAGGTGAATTTGATAATTACCTTTTACGAGAGGGAAATCATTTTGAACTTTATCATAAAATGGGGGCTCATCTTATGACTCTTAATAATGTAGAAGGTGTATCATTTGCGGTATGGGCTCCTGATGCATATAGGGTAAGTGTAGTTGGTGACTTTAATCATTGGGATGGTCGTGTCGATGTTATGAGAAGACATCCTGTTAGTGGTATATGGGATATATTTATTCCTCATTTGAAAGAAGGGACACTTTATAAATTTGAAATAATATCAAAAGATGGGCGATTTTTACCACTTAAATCTGATCCTTATGGATTTTATCAAGAACTTAGACCTAAAACTGCATCTATTGTATGGAATGAAAAATCTTATAAATGGGAAGTTAATGATCATTGGGAAAAAATTAAAAAAGCAGTTAATTCTATTGATGCTCCTATATCAATATACGAAGTTCATCTTGGATCATGGAAAAGAAAAGATGGAAATCAATATTTAACATATCGTGAGCTTGCTCATGATTTGATTCCTTATGTAAAATATATGGGATTTACGCATATAGAACTTTTACCAATTATGGAATATCCTTTTGATGGATCGTGGGGGTATCAAACAACAGGTATGTTTGCTCCGACATCAAGGTATGGAAATCCTGATGACTTTAAATATTTTGTTGAACAGTGTCATAACGCAGGAATCGCAGTTATACTTGATTGGGTTGCTGCACATTTTCCAAAAGATACTCACGGACTCGCAAATTTTGATGGACGCCCTCTTTATGAATATGCAGATGATAGAAAAGGCGAACATAAGGATTGGGGAACAAAGATCTATGATTATGGAAGAAATGAAGTTGTGAACTTTCTTTTGGCTTCGGCGACTTTCTGGCTTGATGAATATAAGGTTGATGGATTGAGATTTGATGCTGTTGCCTCAATGCTTTATCTTGATTACAGTCGTAGTGCAGGTCAATGGATGCCAAATATTTATGGCGGAAGGGAAAACTTGGAAGCCATAGCATTTTTACAAAAAGTTAATACTGTTATGTATAGGAAATTTCCATATTCTGCTTCGTTTGCCGAAGAATCTACTGGTTGGGGAAATGTATCACGACCTGTTGATGTAGGTGGACTTGGCTTTGGATATAAATGGAATATGGGGTGGATGCATGATGTCCTTGATTATATGAGCAAGGATCCTATTTACAGAAAATATATACATCACCAAATGACACATTGCATAATGTATGCGTTTTCTGAAAATTTTGTTCTTTCTATTTCCCATGATGAAGTAGTTCATTGTAAATCTTCACTTATAAATAAAATGCCTGGAGATAAATGGCAAAAATTTGCAAATCTTCGTGCATTTTATGGATATATGTGGACATTCCCAGGACGAAAACTTTTATTTATGGGTGATGAATTCGCACAGTATAATGAATGGAACGAAAACCAAAGTTTGGATTGGCATTTAACAAATGATTCCTATAATAAAGCTGTGCAAAAAGAAGTTAAGACATTAAATGAACTTTATAAATCAGAACCTGCTTTATATGAAAATAATTCAAGTCCTGATTGTTTCAGATGGCTTGATTATAACGATTCTGAAAACAGTGTTTTCCCTTATATCCGTTATGCAAAAAATAGAGAAAATTATTTAATCGCAATTACAAATATGACTCCTATTGTAAGGGAAAATTATAGAATTGGTGTTCCTGATAATTGTGAATTTGAGGAAATTTTCAACTCTGATGATTTTGAATATATGGGAAGCGGTGTTGGAAATAAAGGACTTTTAAAACCAGAAATTATTGAATGGCAGGGTGAAAAACAATCTTTGAATATTACACTTCCTCCACTTGCGACAATAATACTTAAACCAAAAAGAAAGTAATTATTCATTCCATTCTTTAACCCGTGCAAGGTGGGTATATTCTGAATAACTTTCTATACTATGTCCAACTTTGTTTGGATTTGGACGGGATAGATATGGTGTCGTTGGTTTAGAAAATTTTTCTATATTTTCTTTTAAATTTTTAAGTGCTGTATCCAAAATTTCATCAATAGATTCATCAAATTTTTCACCGGTAATATGTCCGTTTTGACTTCCTGTTAATTTAATATAACGGACACCACCAACCTTTGAATTGGTTTTTATATTTTTGAATCCTGCATTTTTTAATATTAACGCTTCGATAGGAAGTTGTGGAGCATATCCAGATAAAACCTCTTTTTCACTAGGAGGAGTTCCCGTTTTATAATCAAAAATGATTGCCCTATTATCCCGTAAAATATCAATTCTATCAGCCTTAGCCGTAATTGTAAAATCCGGTGTAACAGCAAAACTTCCACTTTCTTCTTCGAATGAATAATCAATAAGATTTTTTACACTTTGTTCGTAATCGATAAACCATTTTGCAACATTTTCAAATTTTGAATACCAAAAATCTATTTGTGGGATATCCATATATTCAACAGAATTTTTGACCATAAGATCCATAAGTTCAGAAAAAGTTGAAAGTTTTTTCTTTTTAAACTCTTCTAAACTATTGTGAATCACAGTGCCAAGTTCTGCAGGTCCGGCAACTGGATTTATATCATCCAATTTTTTAAGACTTAAAATTTTATTTGCAAAAATTATATATGGATCACGATACCATTTTTCAATCCATGTTGCAGAGAGTTCTTTCGGTCTTGCTGATAAAGGTGGACATGGACTTGGTCTATCACAACGAGAAGAGGATGTATTCAAATTAGATGCAGAAATCCAAGACATAACTTCATCTGTTAAAGAAGTATCAAGTTTAATATCAGCAATTTTTATTATTGCAGAAAGTTTTGTAAGCCATCTTGAAGTAATACTATTGGTTCCATCAACCTTTGTCGCATGAGTCATAATTACATTTTTTTTACAGAAAAATTCAACAAAATCATGCGATGATAAGCCAACTTTTCGTTCAGGAAGCGGAAGTTTAAATTTTGCCTTCATTGGCCTGCTCATCCATGGATCATCAGATGATATTCTTGGAAAAGTATCTTCATTCAAACCTGCCATAATATAAATATCAGCAGAAAGCAACCTCGCCTCTATAGAATTCATAATTGCAATATTTGGATGAGAATTTATTTTTGGGCGAAGACTTAACGACAAAAGATAATTAGATATAAAAACAAAATAGGCATTTACAGTCATTTTATCTATTATACTATTTTCATTTTTTATATCATTTAATGATGAAAGAAGAGATGAAAGTTCAGTAGATAAATCATTATGTAAATCAGTATTCCACAAAATATTATTTGTATTTTCATACGGTGATGAAACAAAATCTTCTACCAATTTTAGGTGAGATTGTAATAAATCATGCAAACTATACTTTTGAGGATCAAGCATTTTTGAGTAAATATCCGAACACAAAGTTTTGATTTTCAAAAGCATTTCATATACATCTTTATAATCAGATGCTATGGCTAAAATTTTATCAAAACTATTCAATGAAATTTTTCCACGCAAAACTTTTTTTTCAAAAAGTTCAGTAAGTTCTTCTAACCTTTCGTGTGTATATCCAAGATGAGTATATTTATGCTTTAAAACAGCAAGTATAGAATAAGGTGAAAAATCATCGTAAATCATTTTTAAAACAAGAATAATATAATTTCCTGTCACGGTATCGCTAGCTGGAATACCAGCCGAATCGTCAACGATAATATTCCAGCGTTTTAATTCATTTGCAACCGATTTTGCAATTTTTCTATCTGGAGTGATAAGTAATGCTTTTTTATTTTCAAAAACTGCCTTTCTTAATAATCCAGCAATAACAAATACCTCATCCGAATCGGTATCTAAAGTTAATTCTGATACACCGGACAAAACATTATTTTTTAACTTTGAAAGATTGGACCAATCATCGTTCATATCAGATGAAAGCATAATATGACTTGCTAAAAGTTCCCTGTCCGAATCTGCAATATCATATTCATTATAAACAGGTAGATTTGGAATATCCGAAATTTTTAAGCCAAGACCTTTTATCAATTTCAAAAGCCCATATTGTGGGTGATTTTGATTTACCTTTGGATAATCAGAAGTCAAAATTTCAAAATCAACATCTGAAATATTTTTATCCAATCCTGGAAGAATTAAAAAACCATTTTCCATTTTTGAAATAAATCTAAGCATATATGATATTGGAACAAGCGAACCAGTCGAACCCGCAGCAAATACCCTTCCCTTTGGTGGATTTTGTTTCCAATATTCAATTTGTTTTTTTATTAAACGAACCTTTCTATCAATAGGATTTATAACATTATTTTCTTCTAAAATTTTTGGATATTCAGATGTAACAATCTTTAAAAATTCAAGAGTTTCTTGCCAATGTTCAGAATATTCCTCTGGAACAAGATATTGAAGATTATTGAAACTTAATTCCTCCATTTCAACAGTATCCATAAGATGTGCTAAATCAACAGCAAGAGAATATGCCTGTTCCTCAGTCAAATCATGATTTTTTTCTTTTATCAATGCAGATAAAATCAAATTGCGTTTTATTTTAGAAATTGCAGGTGGCAACTCTGTTAGCAAATTTTCATTTTCATAATCAAGAAAAGCCAAGCCATCCTCGTCAATATCACCAAGTGGTAAAATAGTTGGAAGTATTACTGCATTACCTCCACTTAATTTTAAAAACACCTCTTTGATATGACGGCATGCACGACGAGTAGGAAGCAAAATTATATCATCCGCAATATCCAAATTCTTATCTTTTGCAGTTTTCAAGATATAAGATGCCAACACATCAAGAAATGGATAACGCGGTGATATATTAAAAATATTTGCCATTAAAATTCCTTTTTAATTACACCTTATTTTAGCAAATATTTTATAAAAATACTAGGGTTTATTTTCCAAACATTTGCTCATATAAATCAAATGATGGATAACCATCTGGAATAACAGGATTACCGGATTTATATTTTGTAATCTCTTTACCAGATTTAGAAACTTCTTCATCCCCATCAAGAAGCATTTGTTGATACTCCTTAATTGCTTTCATAGTCTTTTTACCATAAAGCCCAGAAATTTTTGCATCATATATTTTAAGAGATGCAAGTTTTTCCTGAATTTCCCTTATCTGGTTTGTGGTCATTGCCTTCATTTTATCCCAATTTAAAGGACGATCAAAAAGAGGTATAGAATCCGAAATAAGTGCGTCTGATAAAAGTCCAACTGATAATGCATAATTTGTTGATGCGTTCCAATTCATGATATATTTAAAATTATCATACACAACAAAAGTTGGTCCTTCGACACCCTGTGGAGCAATCAAACTTGCATTTATGTTTTTATCAGCAACAAGATTTCCATCAAGTTGTTTTATACCTAATGAACGGAAAAAACTTAATGGTTTCCATTCATTTGAATTTACATACGCCCATGCCTTGGAATTAGTTTTATCAACTATAACTGGACGACCCCAGCGGTATTTATTATTCCAACCCATTTTAGATAAATAATTTCCTGCAGAGTGCATTGCATCTGCAATATCACTTGTAAGATTTATTTTACCATCACCATTGCCATCAACGGCGTATCTTTGAAATGTAGAAGGTAAAAATTGAAAATTACCAAATGCACCAGCCCAAGACCCCTTCATCTGATATAACTTCATATGACCTGCATCAAGAATTTTAAGGGCGTTTATAAGTTCTGATGTGAAAAACTCGGAACGACGAGGATCAAATGATAAAGTAGTTAATGCCTCTATTATATTATAATTGCCAAATATTGTTCCGTAATAAGTTTCCAATCCCCAAAATGCAACAATTATTTCCTTTGGCACGCCATATTTATCAGATACATTTTGTAAAAGAGTTTTATATTTTTTAAGCATAATTTTTCCATTTGCAATACGCTCTGGCTTTAATGCACTATCTGAATACTTCCAAAATGTTTTCATAAATTCAGGTTGTTTTCTATCAGATGAAATAACTTTTGGATTATATTTAATATTTTTGAAAACAGAATCCAAAGTTTTTTGGCTTATTTTATATTTTTTATTCGCCTTTTTTTTGAAATCTATAACCCACTCATTAAACTCTTTCTCATTATATGCTTCTATTTCTTCTGGTGCATTTTTCAACTCTTGTATAGCAGGAGCAGTTTGGGCAAATGCAAAATTTGAAAAAATAGAGAATAAAATAACTAATAAAAATTTCATAATTACTCCTTTGCGACATCATCAATAATAAATTGTATATATCTTTTGCCATTCCATTCATTTGCACGAATTTTTCCGGCAAGTTTAAAATATTTTCCAACACCGTCAAGCAAAGCCTCCCCCATATTGGTATCAATAGCTTTATAACATATAGCAGAAATACTTTTTCCATTATCGGATGCAAAATAACATCTTATATGACCACCAGAAAGGGCATCTGCACCTGTTAATTTTGCATTTAAGACAGCGAATCGAGGTTCTTCGTTTGCTGTGCCAAATGGTTCCAATATAGAAAGTCTTTTTATAAGTTCGTTATTTATTCCTGTAATATCAATAACAGAATCGATATTTAAAACAGGAATAATTTTTTGTGACTTAGTAGAATTTTCAATATATTCATGCAAAAAGTTTTTAAACTCTGGTATTTTATCCTGTGCCAAAGTAAATCCGGCAGCCATAGAATGTCCACCGCCTTCAGATAAAATTTCCATTTCCTTTGCCTTTATAATAGCAGAACCTAAATCAATTTCTGGAATACTTCTTCCACTTCCGTTTGCAATACCATTATCATCTATTGTGGCAACCAAAGTTGGAAGATTATAGCGTTCCTTAATTCGTCCTGCAATAATTCCAATAACACCAGTATGCCAATTATGGCCACTTATAAACACAAAGTTATCATCAGGCTTTATCTCTGATGCAACCTTTTCAAATGCTTCGGCAAGAACTGATGCTTCAATATCTTTTCTTTCTATATTAAAATTATTAAGTCTTGTTGCAAGATTATCAGCTGTCAAAGGATTGCGTGTTGTAAGCAAATCAGCACCTAGGGCCGAATTTCCAACACGACCACCAGCATTTATACGAGGACCTAAAATATAGCCAAGATGATAAACGGTTGGACTGGTGCTAATACCAGAAATATCGCATAATGCTTTTAATCCAACATTTTGGCGTTTAGCCATAACCTTTACACCAACAGAAACAAATGCACGGTTTGCACCAACAAGAGGAACTACATCACAAACTGTTCCAAGTGCGACTAAATCAAGATATGAAAATAAATCAGGTTCCTCAATCCCCTTTTCTAGGTAATAACCAGATTCACGAAGTGTTTTATTCAATGCTACATCCATCAAAAACACAACACCACATGCAGCTAAATAATTTAATCCAGAATCGTCATCAATTCGTTTTGGATCTATCACAGCAACTGCGTTTGGAACACCGACCTCGGCTTCGTGATGATCTGCAATCACAATATCCAAATCCATTTGATTTGCCATATCAACAGCATCGAAACCAGTTATTCCACAATCAACAGCAATAACCAAGGTTGCCCCTTTATCCCTTAACTCCTTTAATCCAACAGAATTAAGTCCATATCCTTCTGATTGCCTATCAGGAATATGAATATAAACATTTTTAACACCAACATCACGAAGAAATTTATATATAATTGAACTTGCTGTTGCACCATCGACATCATAATCGCCAAAAACGCCAATAGTTTCACCCTTTTTTATAGCATAAACTATTCTTTCAACAGCCTTATCCATATCCTTTAAAATAAATGGAGATGGAAGTAATTTTTTAATTTGTGGATTAAGATAATTTTCAATATTTTCAAATGGAACATTTCTTGCACAAATAATTTTTGCAATTATATCAGGAACATCGAATCGTTGTGTAATAGTAGCAACCTCGCGTTCATTACTATTGAATAAACGCCAACGAAATTTATTTAGCGAAGAATCTTCGTTAACCAAGAAATCATCTTTGTTATCATCTGGACCAACAATCATAATAATAAAATCCTATATTATCTTAAAAAAGGTAGCCTAAAAAAAGCTACCTTTCACAACTTAATAATTCAAATAAATCTCTGTTCTTCTGTTTATTGCTTCATTGATTGGCATATTTTCTTCTACAACCTTTTCTGTATCAGCAACTGCACTTATAAAGATTCTGTCTTTTGGAACACCGAATCGGATAAGAGCTTCACTAACTTTTTGTGCACGAAGCAATGATAAATCAAAATTTTCAATTTTGTTTTGAACTTCTTTCATATCTTTTGAACGACTTGAGGAATTACCTACAACACGAACAATAGCATTTTTTGCACGAACAAGTTTTGCAACATTTTTCAATGCTGTCATATCTTTTGCCGAGATATCAGCCTTTGTATTAGAATGATAAACTATTGTGCTTAAAAATGTGACATTGCGAATTGGTTCAACATCTTTAATTTCAAGTTTTCTTTTTATTGTAGGTTTTGAAGTTTGTTTTTCTTCTACCATTTTAGGAGCAGGCTTTGGTGCAGGAACAGGTTTCGAAATATGTTTTATACCACGACGAGATTCCGCCTGTGCAACAGCCATTTCAAACTCTACATCTTCGGGATTTCTTTCGATATAATATTCATTTACGAAATCAACAGTTTCATCCTCTGTTGCATGAGGAGGAACAATTACCTCTAATTTTTCAGAAGTTTTTTCTGATTTTGCAACTTCTGATTTTGCAACTTCTGTTTTTGAAAAATCATTTTTAGGAGTTTCTGTTTCTTCAACATCAACCTTTACAGTTTCACTTTTGTAAACAACATTTTGATCAATCAAATCATTTGATGATACAGGAACATCATTTACATCAGATGTGCAACCAACAAGAGCAAATATGCAAGCATATAATAAACCAAAACTTAACTTTTTCATTTTGTATCCTTTTAAATAAATTTTCATTAGCTATATAATAGCCTAATTTATATTGATTTTTCAATAAATTTCTTTTTAAAAATTTATTTTTTATTTTTTTACAAAATTTAGGTAAATAGGTTTGCGATTTTCAGCAATTGCTTTTTGCTCGTATCTAGTTGTTTCCCAATCTTTTGGAGGGTTTGTAAAATCGGATGATTTCAAAGCAGTCCAAGTAAACGAATCCTGGTTTTGCATAACAAATAAAACCCATGGAATATATACAGGATGGTCACTTGCAACAAAAAGATTTCCATCTGATTTTAAAAAATCAGCAAATAATTTTACATTATTTTTATTTATCATACGGCGTTCTTCGTTTCTGTTTTTAGGCCATGGATCAGGATATAATACAAAAATTGTATCAAAAACGCCTGATGGAATAAATGGGAAAAGAAGATTTACATCATCAGGAAAAATACGAATATTTTTTATGTTATTATCAATAATCTTTCTTAATATTGAAGCATTTCCATTCATAAAAACTTCAGTTCCAATAAATGCTATATCTGGATTTTTAAGGGCCATATTTACGATATGTTCACCATCACCATATCCTATCTCAAAAATTACTTTTTTGGGTGTAAAATCAAAAAGTTTAAAAAAATCAATTTTACCTTTTGTTGGTAAAATTATTTCAAAATCCTTCATACGAGTAGAAAGCAAATCTTCCTTTGCCTTACTCATTCCCTTACCTTTTCTTCTTCCAAAAAAAGTTTTTTTTACATAATCCATTTTTAAACCTTTAAATATTTCCTTAATAATTCACAATCTTCGGCCGTAGCCCCATAAGTTATTGCTTCGTTTATACCTGCCTCAATATAATGTAAATTACGAACTTGAGTTTTTGTTGTTTCATAATTTATATCATGAACCCAAGACAAAAGCCCAACAATTCTATCCACTGTGTTTTTAATTATTTTATTTGAAATTTGAAAATTATTTATCACACAATTTTTTACATATTCTGACATAGGTTCGTGTGTTATCTCATAAGTCAATTTGGGATGACCTTCATATATAAACTGTTTAATATTTTCAAGTTTATCTGCATCTCGTAAAAGTTTTGCGGTTATATCAGCAACTTTTTTATCATGATCAGAAAGTTCCGTATAATAAGGATTATCATACCTTATTGCAATTTGATTGTGTTCCTGAATTGCAAAAAGGATAATTGGATTATTAAAATTAGGATTATCCTTAAGTAATTTTACAGCATATTCACCATGATCAAATTCTGAGTTTGAAAGGTGGCGACCATCTTTGTGTTGATAAAATCTACCTAAATCATGAAGTATTCCAGAAAGTTCAACAAGTTCCTTTTCATCTTTGGTCAACGAATCGCATATTTCTTTTTCCCCATAAAGGATATTCATAATTTCAAGTGAAACACCAAATGAATGTTTTAATTTATGGGCAAGCCATGCTATAATATCTTCATTTTGATTTACAACTTGAGCACTATACGCATCACCTATCATTTTCGTTGCTAAATAAATCTTATTCATCTTTAATCCTTTTATTTAATAATAGGTAACAATAAAACCACAACTATGATAATTATAGTAGTAATTTGATTTGTAAGAGGCAAAATTGTATTCCTTAATAATGGAGTAATATGTAAAGCCTTTCCATCTTGATTTTCAAAAACATCAATACCATTTATAACCAAAATTGAAATAAAGGCTGTCATTAAAATAAGGCCCAATACCAATGCTCCTAAAAGTTCATAATTTATAAATGGAAGCAAATAGTAAAAACATACTACAAACATTATTATATAAATCATTGTCCTAACTGCAATATAAGTTCTTTTTGCACTCATTTGAATATATTTTGCAAGATTTATTGTCTTAAGAATATTAAACATTATCAATACAATACTTGTGAATAATCCAATTATTACGTTGTTTGAAAAAATGTTTATGTGAATTTGTGTCTTATAAATAAATTCCAAAGTTTCAAAAAAGATATAAAATAATGCAACATTAACAAGTGTTTTTGCAATATACTTATATGCCTCTGACTGTTTATCAAAAATATTTACATTAGATGTCAAAACTGTTGAACTTATCAATCCAAGAGAAGCAACAGTCACACCAAAAAATCCTGTGGAATTAAGACATGTAAAAATCAAAACTACCATAATAGAAAGGTCTATTAAACTTGAAAAAAAGATATTTGAAGTTGGGCTTAAAAAACTTAGTACTGTAATAGACTTTTTATTGTTAATTTTTCGTTTATTTAGGTAAGTAGAAACTTTTTCTGCAATATATTTTGATAAAATACCAACGGAAATAACCATAAAAAGATTATAACTTAGTGGATAAAAAACAGTCACAAACACCATCACAAAGAGTGGAAATATCACCTTAAAAATTTCATTTATATTTGTTTTAACTTCTTGTTCTGTTTTTTCATAAAAATGACAACAGATAAGAGAAATACACGATGTAACAATAAATAAACTACTTAAGAAAAACGGCAAATTTATTAAAGAGAATCGTGATACACTTGATCCAAAAAATTTTGAAATATCAACTATTGGAATCTGGCTTGCAATGATTGATGAACTTAAAGTAATAGTGATAATCATCACATAGTTATCAATGACTCTTAGAAATAAATTCTTAATAATATTAAATTTTTCATTTGTCTTTAACAAAATGCACGCCATTTTGAAAAGAATATTTGCAAAAATTATGCCAAAAAGAATCCACAATGAATCAAGCACATTATCCATCTTTGTAAAGTAAAAATACCTAATTACACAATAAGAAAATAATGTGACTGATGATAAAAAGAAATTTAAAATTTCAACTATCTTGTATTCAATTTTTTCATCTATCTGTTTGAAAAATTTAGGATTTTTCATTTTTTTATATGTAAAAATACAAAAAGAAACAAACGATGTAAAAAATAATGATAGAAAAGAAATTCCCATAAATGTATTTATGAAATCCATCAAAAAAATATCCAAAAACGAATTCATATATTACCCTCGTAATTTGTGTTATGTCTTTATAATAACAATTTATAAATATTTTTCAAGCAAGCAATTTTTATTTATTTTATTTTGACTTATATTATTTATTAAGTTAACATAATTTCATAAAAATTGAAAGGCTATTATTATGAACCTAAAAAGTATAATTATTGCAGGAAAAGAAATTTTTCCATTAGTTGAAGGTGGTAAAGGTGTTAATGTATCAACAGGTCTTACCAGTGGTAGATGGGCAAATTGTGGTGGGGCTGGAACTTTTTCTGGTGTTAATCCCGATTTCAAAGATGAAAATGGAAAATTGACTGCTCCTATTTCATTCAAAGGAAAAAACAGATTTGAAAGACAGATAGAACTTATTAAATATGGAATAAAAGGTTGTCTTGATCAGGCAAAAATTGCACATGAAGAATCAAATGGAAATGGTCTTGTGTTCATGAATGTCCTTTGGGAACAAGGTGGTTCACAGGAACTTTTAAAAGGTGTTCTTGAAAAGGCAAAGGGAACAATTAAGGCAATTTCTTGTGGTGCAGGAATGCCATTTAAACTTGCAGATATTTGTTCTGAAAATAATGTTTTTTACAATCCTATTGTTTCATCAGTTCGTGCATTTCAACTTCTTTGGAAACGATCATATAGTCGTTTTAAAGACTGGCTTGGGGCTGTGATTTACGAAGATCCATGGGTCGCAGGTGGGCATAATGGACTTTCCAATAGCGACAATCCAAATCAACCTGAAAAACCTATGCAAAGACTTATTGAAATTCGCAAGTTTATGAATGAGGTTGGACTTAAAAGTGTTCCTATAATCATTGCAGGTGGAATTTGGTGGCTTTCGGAATGGATTGATTACCTTGATAACGAAGAAATTGGTCCTGTTGGATTTCAGTTTGGAACAAGACCTATGGTAACAGTAGAATCTCCACTTGCCGATACCGTAAAACAAAAATTACTTAATACCGAAAAAGGTGATGTTAAATTACAAAGATTTTCACCGACCGGACTTTATTCATCTGCTATTAGGAACGAGTTTTTAATGGAGTTAGAAGACCAACTTAACCGACAAATTAGGTTTGAGGAAGAACAAAACTTTTCAACCGGATTTGATGTGGGTGTGGAATTGACTTCAACTGGAAAGACCGTTTATATAAACAAAGCGGACAAGGAAAAATTAGAATCTTTTATTAAAAAAGGTTATAGTAAAGTTATGAAAACACCTGATGATACATTACTTTTTGTATCAGAAAATAGATATAAAACTATTATGGAAGATATGAAAAATTGTGTTGGATGTTTGTCGGCTTGTATGTTTTCTGGATGGGCACAAAAGGAAGGCTTGGTTATAAAACCAGATCCTAGATATTTCTGTATTCAAAAAGGATTACAGGGAATTTCTCATACAGATGATGTTAAAAATAATTGGCTTTTTGCTGGTCAAATTGTTCATAGATTTAAACTTGATCCGTTCTATAAAAACGGAACATTCATTCCAACAGTAAAACAATTATTTGAACGAATCTTAACTGGATACTAAAAAAATTCCCCCTCGATTGAGGGGGTTATTTTTACTCTTTGGGACATTTGAAACCTGATTTTTTAACTTCATCCCATTCTGGCGATGCTGGAGTATATTCTACGACATCTTCATATGTTTCACATAGTAATAAAACTTCTTTGCCTTTCAATTTATAAAGACCAATCATTGGATCTTTATCGTTATAGTGAATGAAAGTATCAAAAACTATTTCGTCATTTTCTCCTAAATCAGTTGATGGTAAAAGTTCTTTATTTCCTTTTGCATCCCACACTTCTTCAATTTTAACAAGTTTATTTTTTTCATAAGTTTCTATTTTTTTATATTCAACACCATATTCATTAATATGTGTTTTACCATCGATTTTTCCATTTATTAAAGTATATGTATTTGAGGTAGAACATCCTACCAACAACAACATTAAAACAAAAGATTTTTTCATAAATTCCTCCTTAATTTTTATATTAAAATAGATAGGAAGTTATTACACTTCCTTTGAATCTTGTTTTGATTTTTTGAACTGCATATTATAAAGTTTTGCGTATTCACCATTTTTTGCAAGTAAAGTTTCATGATTGCCCTGTTCTATAATAGAACCTTTTTCAATCACATAAATCATATCTGCATTTTTAATGGTTGAAAGACGATGGGCAATAACAATAGTTGTCCTGTTTTTCATTAAATTATCAAGTGCAGTTTGAACTTCGAATTCAGATTCAGTATCCAAAGCCGAGGTTGCTTCATCCAACAAAAGAATCGGTGCATTTTTAATAATTGCACGAGCAATAGAAATTCTTTGCTTTTGACCACCAGAAAGGCGAACACCCTTTTCTCCAATTTTTGTTTGATATCCTTCATTCATTGCCATAATGAAATCATAAGCATTTGCAGATTTTGAGGCAGAAATAATCTCATCATCAGAAACGGTTTTGTATCCTTGTTCACCCTTTCCATAAGCAATATTATTTCTGATTGTATCATCAAACAAAATTACTTCCTGACTTACAAGAGATGTATTTTCACGAAGAGAGTGTTGAGACAATGTCCTTATATCTTTACCATCAATCAAGATTTGTCCAGATGTTGGCTCAAAGAAACGAGGAATTAAATTCACTATGGTTGTTTTACCGCCACCACTCGCACCGACAAGAGCTACTGTTTTACCAGCAGGAATAGTCATATTGATATTTTTTAAAATAGGTTTACCCTTTTCATATTCAAAGCAAACATCTTTGAATTCGATATCACCATGAACAGTATTTAAATCAATAGCATTTTCTATATCATTGATAGATGGTTTTGTATCAATAATTTCATATACGCGTTCTGCACTTACCATTGCAGTTTGAAGTTGAACACGGAAATTTATCAATGATTTTAATGGCTTATACACGGAAACCCATGCTCCTAAAAATGTAACAAATCCACCAGTTGTAAGATTACCATTTGCGATTTGGAATCCACCAAAAATTATGATTCCTGATAAAATAAATCCAGACAAACTTTCAATAACAGGTGTTGCAACTGCGGTATTTTTAACCCTTTTCATAGAAAGATTAAACATATTATTAAGGATACCCTTTATCCTTGATGTTTCAAATTTTTCCATACAATAAGATTTTATAATTTTTACATTTTGAAGAGATTCAGAAATTTGATTTACAAAATTTGCACTTTGTTGTGTATCACTGAAAGAAATAGATTTTACCCTACGATTGATTATGCCAATCGCAACTGCACCTATTGGGAAAAATAGGAAAATAACTAAACACATTTTCCATGAATAAAACATCATAAGTCCGAACATAGAAATACAAGTAATTAAATCCTTGAAAATATGTGTAATAAAGTTAATTGCGATATTTGTAATAGCATTACAATCATTTATAATACGAGCAAGCATTTGCCCACTAGAATGTTTATTAAAATATCCCATATCCAAAGAAATAAGATGTGTAAACACCCTTTGTTGAATTGATTGAACTGTTTTTGTGCTGATATGAGAAAGAATTAAAGTTTGTGAAAAATAAAACCAACCCTTTATAAAATAAAGTCCAATCACTTGGGCACAAAGAACTGCTAATATTTTGTTATCCCTATCGATAAAACCATTATCAAAAATAGGTTTCAAAAGTGATACAGAATATGCTTCGGTCAATGCAGTAAGTGAGGTTATAATCATTGCACCAATCAATGCCCAAATATACTTTTTAGTATGTTCACGCCAAATGCGTTTTAATATTCCCATATTAAGACTTGCATCTATTTTTTTATCTTTTTTCTTAAACATTTTAATCTTTCTTTTTTATTGTTTTTGTTTCTGTTAATGGAACAGATGAAATTCGTTTAAAATCATTTATTTTTTTTGTATCTTTTTTACGAATTGCAACTTTTTTACCATTTACTATTGCACGAACTTCGTCGCCAGTCAATGTTTCATATTCAAGTAAAGCCTTAGCTAACTTTTCCAATTTTGCCTTGTTTTTAGTAATAGTAGTTTTTGCAAGTTTATAACCTTCCTCAAGCATTCTTTTTACTTCTTCATCTATTTCACGAGAAGTTGCTTCGGAACATTTATAATTTTCATCATTACCGTAAAAAACAGGACCAATTTTATCACTTAATCCCCATTTAATAACAGCATTTCTTGCATAATTTGTTGCCATTTCTATATCTGCACTTGCACCAGTTGTAACCTTATTTTTACCAAAGAAAAGTTCTTCGGAAATACGACCTGCCATTGCAACAGCAATATCTGATTTAATTTCTGTTATATTAACACTAACTTTGTCGCGTTCAGGAAGTTTTTGAACCAAACCTAATGATCTTCCACGAGGGATAATTGTCGCTTTGTGAATAGGATCTACTTCTGGAAGAAGAACTGCACAAAGTGCGTGACCTGCTTCGTGATATGCCGTGTTTTTAATTTCATCAGGTGACATAGTTTTTGATTTTTTCTCGGCACCCATAAGAATTTTATCACGAGCATATTCGAAATCATCTTCGGTAATTTGTTTTCTATTATTTCTTGCGGCAATAAGTGCTGCTTCGTTGACTAAATTTGCTAAATCAGCACCACTGAATCCAGGTGTCCCACGAGCAACATTGATTGCTTGGACATCGGAAAGAATATTTACTTCTTTCATATATTTTGAAAGAATCGCTTCACGTCCCTTTAAATCAGGGAGATCTATATAAACTTGTCTATCGAATCTTCCTGGACGAAGGAGTGCATTATCAAGAACATCAACACGATTTGTTGCAGCAATAATTATAACACCCTTATTTATTGCAAAACCATCCATTTCAACAAGAAGTTGATTTAAAGTTTGTTCCCTTTCATCATTTCCACCACCATATCCAGAACCACGATGACGACCAACAGCATCTATTTCATCAATGAAAACTAGACATGGAGCATTTTTTGTTGCCTGTTCAAAAAGGGCACGGACACGACTTGCTCCTACACCAACAAACATTTCAACAAATTCAGAACCTGATGTGGAAAAAAATGGAACACCAGCTTCTCCGGCAATAGCTTTTGCCAATAATGTTTTTCCAGTTCCTGGTGGGCCAACAAGTAAAACGCCCTTTGGAATTTTTGCACCAAGTCGAGAATATTTTTTTGGATCACGCAAAAAATCAACTATTTCCGATACATCTTGCTTTGCCTCATCAATGCCAAGGACATCAGAAAAACGAACCTTTTGCATATCAGGAGTGAACATTTTTACATTACTTTTTCCAATACCAAATTTATCCCCTTTCATACTTTTAAAAAGCATTACAAGTATCACAATCCATAAAAGAGAGCTAAACACATCAACAAGTTTCATAAAATTAAAACCTTTGGCTACTGGTTCAATTTTTACTTCTGTTGGAACATTATTTTCTTCTAATGTTTCAAGAAGTTTTGGATAAAGGACAACTGTTGATGTAAATTCGGTCGATTTTTCATCTTTTTTAGATGGTTTAAGTTTTCCTTCTATCAAATCCCCCTTAATAACAACAGATTCAATCTTTTTATCCTTAACATTTTGAATAAAATCTGAAAAAATCATTGAATTTTCAGTTTTTTTCGAAGATTTTTTAGAAGTTCCATCTGATACAACCGAAAAAATTAAAACAAGTAATATTACAAAATACCAATTTTTCCAATTTTTAAACATTTGAAATAATCCTTTTTAAATAATTTATTATAGGTAGAAGTTTAAACTATAAATTTATATTTTACCAGCAGTTTTTTTGCCTCTTCCAATCTCTGGTTCAAAAACTATATTCTTTGCTTTATCAAAAGAAATTTTTGTTTTTGATAATGTAATTCCATGACCAAGTTGCATATTTTTTATCTTAGAGTATAAATTTTCTAAACTTTCAAAACGAGGTGGATAATCTGTGTTTGCAAAAGTTTGCAAAAGTTTTGCTAGT
Organism: Alphaproteobacteria bacterium; assembly: GCA_017938435.1. Classification (GTDB taxonomy): domain Bacteria; phylum Pseudomonadota; class Alphaproteobacteria; order Rs-D84; family CACZYB01; genus CACZYB01. The sequence goes on along the minus strand of JAGBBO010000047.1, from coordinate 63,505 downwards.
GAACGAAGAGCAATTTCCTCTGGATAATACAAAAGGACATCCTTATCAATAACTAATTTTGAATTATTTGATATTACAGACTTTTTTATACATTCCGAAACAAAAAATTCGACACAATCACGAACTCGTTCCATATTTTTCATGGTATTATTCAAACGATCATTTGAAAGTTCCAATGAAGATGTCAATTCCTTTAAATTTCTTATTCTAACGCGTTTATATTTAGTGTCAGAATTACTTGGATCTTCAATCCAATCTTGGGAAATAGAAGTTAAAAATTCCTTTATTTCTGATTTTGTAAATAAAAGCATTGGGCGAACAATATTTATATCAAATCTTTGAGAAATAGATGGCATTCCACAAAGTCCATAAACACCACTTCCACGAGAAAGATTAAGGAAAAATGTTTCACATTGTTCATCCTGATTATGGGCGATAAAAAGGTAATTGATAGAATTTTTTTTCATAAAATCAGTTAGTAATTTATAACGATATTCCCTTGCAACTGCCTCAATATTAGAAGTAGGAATCGGACCTATATAAGTCAAAATTTGATGTTTTATACCATACTTTTCACACCATTTATGAACAGTTTCTGCCTCAGATTTAGACTCTTTTCTTAAATTATGATCAACAGTTAATGCAGTAAGTTCAATACCATTTTTAATAGCCCAATTATGAGTAAGTATTGTTAGTGCCATACTGTCCGAACCACCAGAAACAGCAACAACAACCTTTAAAGGATGCACCTTTAAAATACCAGAAAGATTATTATCAAAAACTTCTTGTGTAATCATAATTTATATATAGGAAGAATTTGTTTATATGTCAACCTTTTGAACAACAATATTATCGTTACCAAATATTGCCTTTGCTTGTGATATATAAGCATCATTTATATCTGTAATTTCAAAAACATACTTTGAATCTTTTGATAAATCCTTATCTATTTCAGGATGTCGCAAAAGATAATTTTTTAATGATACAGATAAAAATTCATCCTGGGAAATAATGTCAATTTTTCTGCCTAATATTTTTTCAGTAGCAGTGGCAATTTGAGTCTTGTAATGAGGATAATGAGTGCAACCTAAAATAATTGCCTCAATATCAGTATTAGCAAACTGTTTTACATAAGATTCAATTATCGGCATTGCAAACTCGTCAGCATTATTTTCAACAAGGGGAACCAATAATGGAGCAGAACGAGAATACAATTTTATATCTGGATTTCGTTTTTTAAGTTCAATTCCATAGACATCAGAATTCACAGTTCCATGTGTCGCAAGAAGTCCAACAGAATTATATTTTTTTCCTATGACTTCCTCTACTGTAGGGACAATAACACCTAAAATTCGTCTGTCTGGATATTTTTGTGGAAGATATGTTTGTTGCAATTTTCTTAATGCAGCAAATGTCGCAGTATTACATGCAATAATAATTAACTTACAATCTTTTTTTTCAAATAAATATTCAATGCAATTTTTTGTAAAAGTATAAACCACTTCTTTTGATCTTGCACCATATGGAACATGCAAAGTATCACCAAGATAACAAAAATTATACTCGGGCATTGCCTCTATCAAAGACTTTGTTATCAAAAGCCCGCCAAGACCACTATCAAATGTTCCAATATTCATTTAAAAATCCTAAAACCTAAAAGATGAAAGGGGGCGAACCCCCTTTTTATTATTAAGAAATACTATCCAAAGCTGCAGCTTGTTTAATAGAAAGTCTTGTCTTTCCATCTTTCATTTCGGTTACCATAACACGAACTTTATCGCCAACAGCAAGAACATCTTCTATTTTTTTCACTTTACGGTCACGAATTTCAGAAATATGAACCATACCTTCATTAGATCCATTCATAATGGAAACTACAGCACCAAAGTCCATAAGTTTTATAACTTCTCCATCATAAACTTTTCCAATTTCAGGATCTGCACAAATATCGTTAATCATTTTTTGTGCAACAGAAATTTCATCTTTATCAAGACCTGCAATTTTTACAAGACCAGAATCTTCTATTTCAATCTTTGTATTAGATTTTTCACAAATAGAACGAATCACTGCACCACCACTTCCGATAACAGAACGAATCTTCTTTGGATTGATTTGCATTTCAACAATAGTTGGTGCATATTGAGAAAGTTCCTTTCTTGGTTCTTTAATAGCTTCTGCCATTTTACCAAGGATATGTTTTCTTCCTTCGTGTGCTTGTGCTAATGCTTGTTTCATAATTTCAAATGTAATAGATGTAATTTTAATATCCATTTGAAGAGCAGTTATACCATCTTTTGTTCCAGCAACTTTGAAATCCATATCGCCAAGATGATCTTCATCACCCATAATATCAGTAAGAATAGCAAATTGATCGCCTTCTTTAATCAAGCCCATAGCAATACCTGCAACAGGAGCCTTAACTGGAATACCGGCATCCATCATAGCCAAACTTGCACCACAAGTTGTTGCCATAGATGAAGATCCATTTGATTCAGTAATATCTGATACTACACGAATTGTGTAAGGGAATTCTTCGTATGATGGAAGCATTGCATGATTTGCTCTCCATGCAAGTTTTCCATGTCCGATTTCACGACGGCCAGGTGAACCAAGTTTTCCACATTCACCAACAGAAAATGGAGGAAAATTATAGTGAAGCATAAATCTTTCACCACGAACTCCGTTCAAATCATCTTCTAATTGTTCATCATCTTTTACACCGATTGTAGCAGATACCAAAGCCTGTGTTTCACCACGAGTGAAAAGTGCAGAACCATGATTTCTTCCAAGGATACCAACTTCACATTCGATTGGACGAACTGTTTTTGTATCACGACCATCGATACGAGGTTCTCCTCTTAAAATTGCACCACGCATTGTTTCTGCTTCTATATCACTAAATACATAAGGTGCAACACGAAGTGAAACTTCATCTTCGGCATCAATTGTTGCAAATGCACGTTCCTTAATATCAGCCAAAGCATCTTGTCTTTCAAGTTTTGCTTTTATTTTATAAGCCTTTGTAATTTCATCACCAAATTCAGCAACAAATTTAGCTTTTAATGTTGCATATTCAGGAACTTGTGCAGGAATTTCCCAATCTGGATTTCCAACTTCTTGTTTCATTTCTTTTATAAGTTTGATAATTGGTTGGAATGATTTGAAACCAGTTTCAACAGCAGAAAGCATTGTATCTTCAGAAAGTTCATTTGCTTCTGATTCAACCATTAAAACACCTTCTTCTGTTCCAGCAACAACCAAATCAAGTTTTGTATTTTCAAGTTCTTGCTTTGTTGGGTTTACAACAAATTTATCATTGATGTATGCAACACGAGCTGCACCAATAGGACCCATAAATGGAATACCTGAAATTGCTAAAGCAGCACTTGATGCAATCATTGCAACTATATCAGGTGAATTTGTTTTATCATAATTGAATACTGTTGCAATTACTTGAACTTCGTTTTTAAATGTTTCTGGGAAAAGTGGTCTTATAGGTCTATCAATAAGACGAGAAACCAAAGTTTCATGAACAGAAGGTCTTCCTTCACGACGATTAAATGATCCAGGAATTTTTCCTGCAGATGCAAATTTTTCCTGATAATTAACAGTCAATGGAAAAAAGTCTTGACCTTCTTTTGCTTCTTTTGCAGCAACTACTGTTGCAAGAACTTTTGTATCACCATAAGTTGCAAAAACAGCACCAGTTGCCTGTCTTGCGATTTTACCTGTTTGAAGTGTAAGTTTCTTACCTTCCCACATAATTTCTTTTTCAACTATGTTAAACATAGATTTCTTTTTTCCTAATCCAAACATATTTTATCCTTTCGTTTGTTTGTTATTAAAAAGGGAAAAGAGAAAGGAAAGATGACTTTTTAAAAGTCAGAAAATACAATCCAAGTCAAGTCATATTGGATTCTATATTCTGACTTACCTTGCCCTTTTCCATATTTACAATAATACATTAAAAATGTACTTAAGGGAAGAAAAAATTCCCCCCTTAAGACATTTTAATAAACTTTATTTTCTTAAACCTAATTTTTTAATAATTTCTTCGTATGATTTTGGATTTGTTCTTTTAAGATAAGCAAGCAAAGTTTTTCTGTTGTTTACCATTTTCATCATACCAAGTTTTGAAGCATTATCTTTTTTATTTGATTTAAAGTGTTCAGTTAAATTGTTAATTCTTTCAGTAAGAATCGCAATTTGAACTTCTGATGAACCTGTATCTTTTTCTGAAACTTTAAAATCTTTGATTAAAGCTTGTTTTTTTTCTTTTGTAATTGACATTTTTAATTCCTTTCTTTTACAAGTTAAAAACACGGACAGTTTTTAAAAAACCATCTTCTAATTTAATAACTGCTGAAAGTTTGGAGTTTGATATTATTTTATATAAAGAATCGGAATTTATGTTTTCAAAGCAATCTGCCTTTATCCATTGTCCATTTCTTAATTTTTCATTTTGCCCTTCAGTTATATCCAAAGCCAAGATGTCGTTCAGCCCAAAGGATACAGGAAGCAAAACATCGCTATCAAATTTCCGTACATCCAACGATTGTTCGGTATTTTGCAATATTTTTTCTAATTTGTCAAGTGTTATTGAATTTTCCAAATTAAAAGGTCCATTAGAGATACGACGCAAATACGAAACAAATCCTGCAGAATTTAAGGCTCTGGCGATATCCCTTGCAATAGAACGAACATAAAAACCTTTATTCGCTGTTACTTTAAATTTGTATTCAGAATTATCAATTTTTTCCAATAAATCAAGATGATGAATGAAATTTTCTCGTGGTTTTATTTCAAAATCTTCACCCTGACGGGCAAGATCATACGCCCTTTTTCCATTTATTTTTATTGCAGAATATTTTGGAGGAATTTGTTCGATTTTACCTAAAAATCGTGGTAAAATTTGCCTTATTTCATCTATTGTTGGAATAAAATCTGATGTTTTAATTATTTCACCTTCGGCATCATCAGTAGAAGTTTCCGAACCAAATTTTATTGAAAATTCATATGTTTTTGTATTTTCCATTTGAAAAGCTACTGTTTTAGTAGCTTCGCCAAGAGCAATAGGCAAAACTCCACTTGCAAGAGGGTCAAGCGTTCCTGTGTGACCAATCTTTACCTTACCAAACACAGGATAAAGCATTTTTTTAACCTTAAAAACGACATCGTTTGATGTAATATTTAATGGCTTATCTATATTTATAAAACCATTTATTGACATATTTTTTAACCTCTTCTTTTATATTAGCAAATTATTTTGAATTTTACAAGATTTTTTGTTGACAAAAAATGTATTATGATTATATTTAAGCATAAAAGAACTTTTTTATTAACAATAAAAAAACAAGGGAAAAGTAATGAAAAAAGTTAGAGAAACTCCTATACAAGATAAAATATATAAAAGCACAATAAAGGCAATGTTTATTGTTATAGATGATTGTATGGAAATTATTCGTGAAGCAGAAAAAGAAAAAATCATAGCATCCAATAACAATTATTTTGTTTACAAAATGAATTATGACTATATTAAAAAAATTGTAAAATTTTTGGATAATGATTATGTTTATGGACTTCTTAATGATGAAGATAAAGCTCATTTAAGAAATGTTTTGAATGAACTTAATACTCTTTCTGTTCACTTTAATGTTAATATTAAACAATTTAATGATTCAGAAAAAACGCAACCTTTGTTTTACAGAGCACACTTGAAACCACTCGCTTCTATTGCTGTGAAACACTTTGCAAATGAAAGATATTAAAACATATCTTTTATTTCATACATAATTGATAATGCAGATTTCGGAGATAGGTCATCAGGATTTATCTCCTTTAATTTGTCACGAAGACGGCGAAGTTTTTCATCTTCTTCGGATTTTTTATTTATTTCAGTTTGAGGTTTAAATGAAAATAAATCCATTTCATCAATCTTTTTAACTAATTTTTTATTAGATAAATTATCTTCATTAGATTCAAATGTTTCCAAAATTTGGGATGCCCTTGAAATAACTTCCTCTGGAATACCAGCAATTTTTGCGACATGTATTCCGTATGATTTATCGGCAACGCCAATACCTACTTTGTGAATGAAAATTACATCACCCTTATATTCTTTTATCTCCATAGTATGAGCAGAAACATTTTTCATTTTTTCAATAGCACCAGTAAGTTCATGATAATGTGTTGCAAAAATACCACGACAACGATTTATATTGTTAAGGTATTCAAGCACTGCCCATGCAATAGAAAGACCATCAAATGTTGCGGTTCCCCTTCCTATTTCATCAAGGATGACAAATGAATGTTCATCTGCTTGATTAAGAATAGTCGCAGTTTCACTCATTTCTACCATAAATGTTGATTGACCTCTTGCCAAATTATCAGAAGCACCAACACGACTGAACAATTTATTAACTACACCAATATGAGCTGAGGTTGCAGGAACAAATGAACCAATCTGAGCCATAATTGTAATAATTGCATTTTGTCTTAAAAATGTAGATTTACCAGCCATATTTGGCCCTGTTAAAATCCAAAGTTTACTATTTTCCCCTTTGTTTTCCAACGAACAATCGTTTGGAATGAATGTAATATTTTGTTGCTTTAAATTAGTTTCTACCACAGGATGACGACCATCAATTATTTCAAAAGCAAACGAATCATCTATAACTGGTTTTACATAATCGTTTGTTTGAGCAAGCAATGCAAGAGAAGAATAAAAATCCAATTTGGCAATAGCATCTGATAATGTGTTTATATCATCAACCCTATCAAGAATTGTTTTGCAAAGTTCATCAAACAAACTTAATTCCAAAGAAAGAGATTTATCCTGTGCAACCAATATTTTTTGCTCTATCTCTGATAATTCCGGAGTTGTAAAACGGACACAATTTACAAGAGTTTGTTTATGAATAAACCCACTATTTGGTTCAAGAAGTGATGTTGCCTGTTTGGTTGGAACTTCAATAAAATACCCAGCAAGATTATTATATTTTATTTTTAAATTTAAAACCTTGGCATCAAGAGAATATTTTGCCTGTAAATCTAAAATAACCTGTTTTGTATTTTTAGAAAGCAATTTATATTCATCAAGTGCCGGATGATACCCCTCCCTGATAAATCCACCATCACGAGTAATTAGTGGCGGTTCATCAATTATTGCACTTTGAATATTATGTGCAAGAGATGAAAAATCTTTTAATTCATCAATAATAGATTGTATTGGGTTATCAATACTGTTTTCAACAGATTGTAATAATAAATTTTTAAGGGTTGGAATGATTGATAATGTTTCGCCAATATTAAGCAAATCCCTTGGACCAGCACGGTTGCAACTTATTCTTGAAACAATTCGTTGAATATCAAAAACTTGGGATAAAATATCACGAATATTTTCGATTAAATCAGATTTATTAAAAAAGAAATCAACAATATTTAACCTTTTATTTATTTCCGTAACATTTGCAAGAGGTGAACTTAACGCATTTTTAAGCTCTCGCTTTCCCATAGGTGTTTTTGTCTTATCCATTACAGCAAAAAGATTGGATGATTTTGTTGTATCATCATTTATATTTTCAAATATTTCCAAATTCTTAACTGAAAAGGCATCAATTTGAAGAATATCAGAATTAGATTTTTTATGTGGTTTAGAAATATTTGGAATTTGCCCAATTTGTGTAAGGTTAATATAATTTAAAATAGCACCTTGGGCACGAATCTCTGGATCAGAAAAATCACCAAGAACAGAAACTTCTGCAACTTTAAAAACTTTGCAAAGGTTAATTTTCGCATTAAGAGAATCAAAAAATGTATAAGGTTTAATAACAATTTTTGCCTTGAATTGAGAAATAAAACTTTCAAGTTTAGGATTATCAATATCATCCTGTGACATAATTATTTCAGCAGGATTTTTAACAACAGTTAATGAAAGTAATTCAGATATTGAATTTTCTTCGAATGAATAAATAGTAAATTCACCAGTAGAAATATCTGTTAAAGCAACAGAAATTTTCATTTCTAAACCATCAACAAAAACAAGCGACATTAAATAATTGTTAAACGAACCGTTTAATAAATTATCTTCTGTTAATGTTCCAGCAGTAATAATACGAGAAACTTCTCTTTTTACAACAGCCTTATAACCGCGTTTTTTTGCTTCTTCTGGACTTTCCATTTGATCACAAATTGCGACCTTAAACCCCTGTCGAACAAGTTTTGGCATATATGATGAAAAAGCATGGTATGGAACACCACACATTGGAACTTGCTTTCCCATATAGGTTCCACGATGTGTAAGTGCAATATCTAATGCCTTTGACGCAATTACTGCATCATCAAAAAATAGTTCATAAAAATCACCCATACGATACATAAGAAGACAATCTTTATGCTGTGATTTCACAGATAAATATTGTTGCATCATAGGCGTAACTTTTTCTAAACTACTCATCATACATCCTTATTTTTGTGATGGTTTTAAATCCTCTGGAATAACAAGTGGATTATTTTCTGGAAGATAATCGTTATATTTACATTTGCAACCACAACCAGAAACCATTAAACAAATAAATAAAACTGATAATGTTTTAAACATATTTCCCCCTATTAAAAAGTTGTTCCATCTTCTGTAAGAAACATTGCAAATTTCTTTGTCGATGGAAATTGTAATAACGCAATAGTTAAAATTATCATTATTGGCACACATAAAAACATTCCAACAATGCCCCAAATACTACCCCAAATAACAAGGGAAAGAATCAAAACCAATGGGCTTAGATTTAGTTTTCTTCCCATAATTTTTGGGTCGATAATATTTCCAATCAAAAGTTGTATTGCAATAATACCTATTGCAACAACAGATACTGGAATTAAATCACCATTAAATTGTAATAATGCAAAAAATATTGGGAATATTGATGATATGATTGAACCTATTGTTGGAATAAAATTCAAAAGGAATATCAAAATTGCCCAAAACATTGCAAAATCAAGGTTTACCGATGTCATTACAATATATGCTAGAACTCCGGTAAGGAAACTTGTAAACATTTTAACAGAAACATAAATTTCTATTTTTGCGTAAATTTTTTCAAATAATGCTTTTGCATCTTTTTCCTTTTTCTTTGATGAAAAAAGCTGTGGAATTTTTTTAGAAAAACTTTTTTCCTCTAGCAAAATAAAGAAAAGATAGATAAATACCATCATAGATGATTGCACAAAACTTGCAATACCTTGGGCTATGGAATTGATGACCTTACCAATATTTATATCACGAAGGACATGATGAAATGCGACCTTGTTTTTTATACCAAAATACTGTTGAATTTTATCAAAAATATTACCCATATTTTTTTGATAATGTCCAAATGTTTGGGATACATCATCAATATTTGACTTTATGCCCATAACGATAAAATAAATGATTCCTGCAAGTGTAACAATCGCCAAAATACGAGCAAAATACCAACTCCATGCTGGAAGTTTTAATTTTTCAATAAAAATTTTTGAGTAATTATTAGTTAAAATATAAATCAAACACCATAAAAACAGTGCAACTACAAAAGGAAGAAATATAGATTGTCCAACCTTTAGAATATATAATAGAAAAAATAAAACTATAAAATTTAATGCTTTTGATTTTTCAAACATTTACTTCTCCTTTACCCATAATTCTTTTGAATTGATATTAGCATAAAAAAATTTTTTTACAATAAAAAAGGGAGCCAAAGCCCCCTATTTTTAAATAGAAAAATCTTATATTTATTATTTTGGTGCATTTTGCATTGTTTGCATCATCATCATTAAAATATATGCAGAATAAAAGAACACACTTACTGCAATAACCAAAAGATTATATCCAATAAATGATAATACTTTTACAGTATTTGAATAATATCTTCTGAACCATTTTTTGTTAATAACAAATAATTGCAAAATATTAAATACAACTATACCAAGAATGAAAAGCATAATATCAGTAAAATCTTGGATTGAAAGAGTATTTTTCTTTAAAAGCATATATGGAACAGCAGCCAAAACGCCAAGCAAAACTATATACAAAATTCGTGTAAAAATATTTCTATCAAAGAAATATCCAACTTTTTTAAAGTTATCAAAATGATTTTTATAAGCACTATCATTTGCAAAATCACGATCTGTTCTTAAGAAACAGAAAAATGGTTTGAAAAGAATAGTTCCAATGATTGAATAAAAACCACTTATACCAAGGGAATGTGCCCTTTTGTATCCAAGAGTAATAACAAACCAAAGAAGGAATAGATTGATAATGCTAAACACTGTATCAAAAACTTGATTATTTTCAGCTGGAATTGCAACTGAAATCATATCAAAAGCAAATGATAAAAGTGTGAAAAATAAACTAAATCCGATAAAAAGATTTTTTGAAATTCTTCCTTCAAAAGAGAACAAAAAGTTCAAAAGTCCACGTCTTTTACCATTACCACCATTTCTATATTTTCTGTGATTTGGAGCCCTGTTATATCTTTTTCTATAATTATTATTTTTATTTTCGACCATATTAAATTCTCCTTAAAATTGTTAAGCCAGTTAGATTTTATATCAATTTTAATAAAAATTCTAGTAAAATAAATTCTCAAACACAAAAAATCTTATTTTTGATATTGAAAATAGTTAATTTTCGCGAAATTTTTATCTTTTGTAGCAAGAGCTATCATATAAATATATATATTCTCGTCAGTAAGATTTTTTGTTCCCATAATCCAAGAAAGTTTATCTGGATTATTAGATCTAAGATTGCTCCACCTATTAAACCGAAGTGCGGTAATAGTTTCTGCCTCTGTTTGGGATAACCTATCTTGTTTGAGAAGTGATATATATTGATTTTTTAAATTTTGAACTGTCGGGTTCGGTTCTGGATTGTCCATAAAATTATACCTTTCATTACATTTAAATCTTTATCTTGATTTAAAAACAAATTCATTATAAAGTAATGCAAAAACAAGTGCAATAGGAAATAATTATGGGATTTAAATGTGGTATTGTGGGGCTTCCTAATGTTGGAAAATCCACTTTGTTCAATGCGTTAACTCAAACTATACAGGCAGAATGTGCAAATTATCCATTCTGTACCATTGAACCTAATTCTGGAATAGTATCTGTTCCTGATGAAAGATTAACTAAACTCGCAGAAGTTGCAAAATCAAAAGAAATTATTCCAACAAAATTGGAATTTGTTGATATTGCTGGACTTGTAAAAGGGGCAAGTAAGGGTGAAGGTTTGGGAAATCAATTCCTTGCAAACATTAGAGAAGTCGATGCAATTATTCATGTAGTTCGCAGTTTTGAAGATGGGAATATTATTCATGTTGAAAATTCAGTTAATCCGATAAGAGATATTGAAACAATCAATACTGAACTTTTACTTTCTGATTTGGAAAGTTTACAAAAACGCGTTGTCCTTACTGATAAAAAGGCAAAAAGTGGCGATAAAGAAGCAAAAATACAATCAGAAGTTATGCACGCAGTAATTGAAAAATTAGAGGCTGGGGAACCTGCATCTAAGGCAAAACCTGATGAAAAAGATGCCGAACATCTTCGTGCATTTAGAATACTTCATCTTTTAACGGCAAAGCCTGTTTTATATGTTGCGAATGTTGATGAGGCATCTGCGGCAACTGGGAATCAATATTCAAAACAAGTAGAAGAATATGCAAAAAAAGAAGGCAATGTTTCAACTATTATTTCTGCTAAAATAGAACAAGAGATTGCTTCTCTTGAAAATCCAGAAGAAAAGAAAGAATTTTTGGAAACATTAGGAATCTCGGAAACTGGACTTTCTAAAATTATAAAGGAAGGGTATAAACTTTTGAATCTTATTACTTTCTTTACAATAGGCCCAAAGGAAGCACATGCCTGGACAGTAAAAGGTGGGGCAAAAGCACCTGAGGCTGCTGGTGTAATTCATACTGATTTTCAAAAAGGTTTCATTCGTGCTGAAGCTATTTCAACTGAAGATTTTATCAAATTTGGTGGCGAAGTTGGTGCTCGTGAAAATGGAAAACTTAGAACAGAGGGTAAAGAATACACTGTTCAAGATGGTGACATTTTCCATTTCTTGTTTAATGTATAAAATTAAAACTTTTCTGCAGAATTGTAATCTCTTTCGGCGGCACTGTAGTCGCCGTTTTTTTCATGAATTTTTGCACGAAGTGTATATGCCCTTTTCCAAAGAGAATTGTAAAAACTTCCCTTACTGACATCTGCAATCACGCCATCAAAAATTTCTGATAAATCTTGATTTGCACCAAATATATTACCAGATTCAAAATAGGCTTCTGCTCGCTCTAAATAAGCAGAAAAAGAAAGATTATTTAACTTAATTGCTTCGGAAAAATCTTGTATTGCTTGATAAGTTTGTCCTTTTCCCATATAAAGTTTTCCACGAGCAATGTAATCATCTTCGCTAGCAGATCCTTTCTTAATTTTTTCATTTAATTTTTTCATTTCGATTTTATTATTAGTTTTAGATTGTGATGTGCCTTTATTCACATTCGTATAATTTGGGTTAAAAAATATCTGAGCAAAAGAATTATTGCTAGAAAATACAAATAAAATAATTAGTAAGATTTTTTTCATTTTTACCTCTTTATCATATGTTTTAATTCAGTTATTGTCACTACCTTTGCAAAAATTAAACCTGCTATATAAAATAGTCCGCCAATAAAAATCAAAAGTCCAAGCGAAAATAGTTTTAATGTGAAAGAATAGACACTTATATCTGCCATCAAACCCCAAACACCGAATCGAACGATTACAGCCATAATCGCACTTATAATAGTTATTTTTATAATGTCCTTTATTATATCAAGATACATGACCATAAATTTATTTTTATAACTTATCAAATATAGCAAAATGCAATTTATCCAATTAGAAATCGTAATAGCAATTACAACACCTATATAACCAAAAAATTTATTAAAATACATAGTAAAAATTACATTAAATACAAGTGTAATTCCTGCAACAAACATTGGAGTTTTAGTATCATTTCGTGCATAAAAGATATTGGAAAACAACTTTGTATAGACAAGAGCAGGTAATGAAAAACAAAGTATTTGTAAAATATTTGCTGTTGCAAATGTGTCTGATGCTTTAAATTCTCCTCTTTCAAAAAATATCTGAATCATAGGATAACTTAAGGCAATAATTCCAAATGCCGATGGAATGACAAGAAGACTTGCAAATTTCATAGAATTATTAAAAATCCCCTTTGTCTTATTCATATTGTGTTGTTTTATTTCTTTTGAAAGACTTGGCAATAAAACAGTAGCCAATGCAACACCAATAACACCAAGAGGAAGTTGATTTAATCTATCTGCATAATAAATCCATGAAACAGCACCATTCGTTTGTGATGCAAAAATGCTTCCTATCATAACATTAAGATGATAGATACCAGCACCCAAAATACCCGGCATAATTTTTTTGAAAAACATCCCTATTTCTGGTGTAAATTTTGGTTTAAAAGAAATAAGCCCAAAGCCATATTTATTTGCAATCCACCACAAAAGAACAAGTTGTATTATTCCTGATGCAAATACGCCCCATGAAACAGTATGTGCCGTTGTTGGGAAAATATTTGCAAAAAATACAAGTGAAAATATCATACATAAATTTAATATAACCGGAGTTAAAGCATAAGGTTTAAAATTTCCCAATGTATTCAAAATACTTCCAAAAAACGAAGTAAGTGCTATGCATAGTAAAAAAGGAAATGTTATATGTGCAAGATTCACTGCTAATTCAAATTTTTCAGGATTTTCGATAAATCCAGGTGCAAAAACATCAATAATAAATGGCATAAAAATTTCAGCTATAAGAGTGAAAATTAAAAGTATGTAAAACAAAAATGAAAATAAATTTTTACAAAATTCTTTTGCCTTATCCTTTGATTTTTCATATAAAACACCAGAAAATATTGGGACAAATGCAGAGTTAAAAGCACCTTCTGCAAAAACGCTTCTAAATAAATTTGGAATTTTAAAGGCTACCAAAAAACAATCAGAAAGTTTTCCTGCACCTAGATATTTTGCTACAAAAAAATCACGAAAAAGTCCGCTTATTCGACTTATTAAGGTAATAATGCCTACAAGTATTGTATTTTTAAATAATCCTTTATTAGTCATAAAAAAATCCTTTATTTCTTATAACTTATCATATAATATATCAAAAATATAGGCAATATAAAAAAGAGAGAAAATATGAAAAAATTTTTAAATGCTATATTTGTGATTGTTCTTGCTTCTTGTGCAGGAGAGGCAAATTTTGATTATACGACAAAAACTGATGTTCAAATTTATGAGGAAGGTTTACGCCAACTTAAAAAAGAAAATAATATTTCTGCAACAGAAGCATTCAAACAAGTTGAATATAATCACCCATATTCTCCTTTTGTTGCAAAGTCATGGATTATGGCTGGATATGCTTACTATAAAGAAAAAAAATATATTGATGCGATTGAACAATTTGAAAGACTTTTGAAATTTCAACCAAATCATCCTCAGGCTGATTATTCTATGTATATGATTGCAATGTCTTACTATGATCAAATTTCTCCTATCACTAGGGATCAAAAGATGACAGAAATGTCTTTATTAAAAATGCAAGAACTTGAAAAAAAATATCCTGATTCTAAATTTACAAATGATGTAAAACCAAAGATTATTATTGCAAGAAATAATTTGGCTGCAAAAGAAATGTATATTGCATCAACTTTGATAGAAAAGAAAAATATTATTGCCGCACTTAACAGATATCAAACTGTTATAAAAAAATATGAAACAACATTGTTTGTGCCAGAAGCAATTTTCAGGACTGTGGAAATTTACAATATAATGGGCGATAAAGATGAAGTTAAAAATATGACTCGTCTTTTAGAAGTAAATTATCCAAAAACAAAATGGTATAAAATGGCAAAAGAAATAGCTGATGCTATTTAATATCTAAATCAAACAAGCGTTTGAAATTACCACTTGTAATTTCAGAAATTTCTTCAAAAGATTTTTGTGTGATTTCGGCAAGTTTTTTTGCTATTTCAACAACGAATGCTGGTTCGTTTGTTTTGCCACGAAATGGAACAGGTGCAAGGTAAGGACTATCTGTTTCAACCAAAAGTCTATCAAAAGGAATAGTTGAAAACACTTCCCTTAAATCAGTTGCATTTTTAAATGTAATAATACCAGATGCAGAAATATAAAATCCAAGTTCAAGCATTGCATCAGCCATTTTTTTATCAGCTGTGAAACAATGGATTATTGCCTTAAAGGGTTTCTTTTTAAATTGTGAAGACAAAATATCAGTCATATCATCATTAGAATCGCGATTATGAATAATTAAAGGCACCCCCGTCTGTGATGCAATTTCAATGTGATTTAATAAATTTTCTATTTGCAAATCACGGTTAAAATTTTCACCAGAATAGTCAAGTCCTGTTTCTCCAATCGCAATAATTTTTTTACCCTTTGAAATGTATGATAAAAGTTCATCTTTTGAAACCATACCTTCGCGTTCAGCCTCTTCTGGATGCTGACCAATAGCGCCAAAAACACAAGAGTAATTATTGGAAATTTCAATAATTTTATCAAAAGTTTTCTTCGCCGCACAGGCATTAAGCATATACTTGACCCCTGAAGTATTTGCATTTTTTACAATATCATCACGAATCGAATCGTCGAACATATCAAGGTGACAATGACTATCAATAAGCATTTTTTAACCTTTCGAAACTTGAAATAATAACTGCCATATAATCAAGATTTAATGTTTGAGTTAAATCAAAATAATTCAAAGCATTTTCTCGGATTTTAAAAATTTTATCCGGATTTATCAAAAACTTAGCACAAAATTTTGTTGTATTTTCTTCTAAATTCGAAGCAAAATTTTGTGAAAGTCCCGAATTCATTCGTAAAACATTATCAAGCAAAGATATATATAATCTTTCAAAAATTTTAAGTTTTGTTTCTGAATTTCCGATAAGATTTACTATATCCAAAATTTGTTTATTCTTCTTTGCTAAAACATTTGGAACTGTTTCATAAAAAACTTTTGAAATTTCAACACCATTATTGTGGTAAAAATCCAAAGCAGTTCCAATACTACCATGCGCAAGGTGTATTAACTGTTTTACATTTTCTTGGGAAATATCCTTTATATATTCATGTAAAAGAATATCCATATTTTCATCTGATAATGGATGAAGTTTTAAAACGCGACATCTTGATTTAATTGTATCAAGCAAACCTTCATAGTTATTGCAAATCAAAATAAGAAGCGATTTATTAGGAGCCTCCTCTAGTATTTTCAAAAGGGCATTACTGCTATTTTGATTCATATCATCAACACTATCAATAATAGCAATTTTATAACCACCTTCGGATGAAGTTTTTGAAAAAAATTCCTTTAATTCACGAATTTGTTCAACAGAAATTTCTGTTTTTAATTTTGTTTTTGAAGAATCAGAATATTCCCTTTCTATAACTTTTAAATCAGTTACTCCACCAGCAACAAGTCGTTCAAAAATTGAATTTTTAGGAGACAATTTTAATGATGAATTATCAACTAATTTCAAAGCAGAATCATCATTTTTTGTTTCTGTATTAGATGTTTGAGGAATAATCAAATCACTTGATGAAAAAGAAAAATCATCGTCTTGAGAATCATCATCCTCTTCATCATAACCAAAATCCAAAGGATTTTCCGAAACCTTATTTATATCAAGATTTGTATCAAGGGATAAATTTGAAATTAGATCCTGATTTTGTAATGAAAAAATATATCGAACAATACGATATGCAAGTGTTGCCTTTCCAATTCCTTTTTCCCCAGAAATAATCCAAGAATGATGAAGATTACCGCTTTTAAAAGCATCAAAAAATTCTTGCTCAGCATTACTATGTCCTATTAAAAAAGGATTTGAAATAGGACATAATAAATCATTGGTTAATACTGAACTTTCTTGATTGGGCATATTATAAACCTAATTTTTCATTTATAATTTTCATAATTCTTTCTGTTATTTCTGGAATTTCACCAATCGAATCCATAAGGACACATCTTTTTTCATCGCATTTTGCACTTTCACGAAAACCTTGAAGTCCTTTTGATAACCATTCATTTCCCATATTTTCAAATCTATTCATTTCGGTTAAATGACCATGAGATTTTTTTGGATCTATATCAAAAATAATTGTTAAATTTGGTTTAAAATCACCTATGGCTAAATCATATAAATCTTTCATTTTATCAATACCAAGTCCATGAGCATATCCTTGATAAGCATAGGTAGTATCGACATATCTATCACACAAAACAATCTTACCTGCAGTAACAGCTGGTTTAATAACTTTTTCTACATGGTCGGCACGAACAGCTGTAAAAAGCAAGGCTTCGGTCATAGGGGACATTTTATCGACATCACCTTTTAAAAGTATTTCACGAATTTTTTCGCCAAGAGTTGTGCCTCCAGGTTCACGAGTTGCAACAACATCATAACCTTTTTTTCTAAGTTCATCTGCAACAAGTTTTAATTGTGTTGTTTTTCCAACACCTTCACCACCTTCAAATGTAATAAAAAATCCAGCCATATTACAACTCCTTTAGCTTACGATATTTATTATGATTTGTTTTATATTTTTGAAAATACGACTTATGAAACCAGTTTTTTCAATTTCTTCTAAAGTTTCAAGTTTAAATTCTTTAATTTTATGACCATCAACATACAGGATTAAAGAACCAACCTCTGCTCCTTTTACAACAGGTGCAGGAATTGGAGATTTGAATATTGCACGAAGTTCAACATTTGGATTTTCTCCAACTTTATTTGTAATCAAAACTTTTTCAGAAACACCAACTGGAACAGTTGATTTTTTACCAAACCAAACTGGGATTTCCAAAACTTTATCACCAGGATTGAAATAAACAAGATTTGAAAATTCACGGAATCCCCACTCAAGTAAAGATTTAGAATCAGTAAATCTTGTATAACTTGGATTTACACCCTTTATTCCATTTACAACAGAAATAAGTCTTCTTTCATTCTTTTTTGCAGAAGATGAAAGGCCATATCCACCCTTTGTTGTGTGTCCAGTCTTAAGCCCATCAGATGATGGCATAATCCAAAGAAGTTTATTTCTGTTATCTTTGTTTCCTGTTAATTTTTCTTTGTAAAGGAATTCCTTTTCACTAAAATAATGATAATATTCAGGAAAATCTTGAATAATCTTTCTTGATAATATAGCCAAATCTTCAACTGACATTAAATGATCTTTTTCATACCAACCCGAAGCATTTACAAGTGTTGTTTTTTTAAGACCTAAACGATATGCAAGGTTATTCAATTCATCAACAAACTTTGCTTCACTACCACTTATATTTTCAGCTAGAACTATTGTTGCATCGTTACCACTATTTACAATAATTCCACGAATCAAATCTTCGATACGAACTTTTTCACCATATTCCAAAAACATTGTGGAACCAGAATTTGCATTCATATTTTTTGCTTTTTTCCATGCCTCTGGTCCAACCATAAACTCTGTATCCAAAGTATAAGTCCCATTTTTAAGTTTTTCGAATACATAATATATAGTCATAAGTTTACTCATAGATGACGGAGGAACTGCAACCGTTGAATTTCTTTCGTATAAGACTTTACCACTATCAAAATCCATAAGAATTGCGTATGGCGCTTTTATATCTGGACCGACTGCTGAATAAACAGATAAATTCATAAAAAATGAAAGAATTACAAGTGTAAATGATATTTTTTTCAATTTTTTCTCCTTAAAATTTTTCTATTTACTAATTATTACTAAATTTTTTAAATAATAGCAACGATAAATTTTAAAATTTAATCTTGCTTATAGATTTTTTTTTGTTAGAATAAATTCAATAATTTGAAAAGGTTTAATTTATGGCAGATACAGAAAAGACATATAAGGTTTTAGCAAGAAAATATAGACCAAGCACATTAGAAGAACTTGTAGGACAGGATGTCTTGGTTCAGACTATTACCAATGCGATTAAAACAAACAGACTTGCACATGCGTATATATTTACTGGTATTCGTGGTGTCGGTAAAACTTCTACTGCACGAATCTTTGCAAAATCTTTGAATTGTATAGGCGCTGATGGAAAGGCAACTGGTCCACAAATAAAACCTTGTGGTGTTTGTGAACATTGTCGTGCTATTGCAGAAGATAGAGATATTGATGTTATTGAAATGGATGCTGCAAGTAGAACTGGTGTTGACAATATTCGTGAAATAATTGATGGGGTACAATATAAACCTTCGTCTGCAAGATACAAAGTTTATATAATCGATGAAGTACATATGCTTTCAAAAAGTGCGTTTAATGCCCTTCTTAAAACATTGGAAGAACCACCTGAATATACTAAATTTATTTTTGCAACGACTGAAATTAGAAAGGTTCCAGCGACTGTTCTTTCCAGATGTCAAAGATTTGATTTGCCAAGGGTTGAAATTGATGTCCTTTGTAAACACTTTAAACATATTTGCGAACTTGAAAATGTAAAAATTGATGACGAATCGATTCAAATTATTGCAAAAACTGCTGATGGATCTGTTCGTGATGGTATGAGCTTTTTGGATCAAGTAATTTCAAATTGTGATGGTGATATTACTGCGGAAAAAGTTTCTAAAATTTTGGGACTTGCTTCTAAAAACACTGTTTTTGAACTTTTTGAAGATATTATGTCTGGTGAAATACAAAAAGCTATTGATTTGGTAAATGCACAATATAAACTTGGTGTAGATCCTGTTCTTATGCTTACTGATTTATTGGAAATGACTCATTATGTTACAAGAGTGAAAATTTCTCCTCAATCGGTTGGACTTCTTCCCCTTATTCCAGAAGAACAAGAGAAAGTCAAAAAGTTTGCTGAAAAACTTTCAATCGCTGTGCTTGCAAGAACATGGCAGATGCTTTTGAAGGGATTTGATGAACTTAAAAAAGTGCCAAATATGCTTTCGGCGGTTGAAATGATACTGATACGACTTTCGTATGTTGGTATGATGCCAAGCCCAGTTGAAATTTTGGAAAAAATAGAAAATCAGAATTCTGCTGAAGTTCAAAAAAAAAATAGCTAGTCATATTATTTCAGGTTCTCTTTTTGAAGAAGTGGAAAGCGCAACTAATGATGTTGCAACTATGACTATTGAAGGTTTGGTCGATATTTTAAAAGAAAAAAAATCATTTATCTTGTCCCAAGATGTAGCAAGGTATATAAGGTTTGTCGGTTTTGATAAAGGTATTCTTTCTGTAAATTTAGAGGAAGGATATCCAAGGGAAATTATCAAAAATCTTAACCATTTCTTTGATGAAAATAAATATAATATAAAGGTGGAATGTTCTTTGGAAAGGGGTGAAGATACCCTAGAACAAAAGAAAAAAGCCTTGTTTAACAAACAATTAGATGAAGTTTCTCAAAATCCTATACTAAAAGAAATACTAACTTGTTTTACTAATTCAACGGTTGCAAATATTGAAGAATTGTAGTATAATTTATTTATTAACAAACCGCAAAAGGAGAAAAAATGGTAAATATAAATGAACTAGTTGCTCAAGCACAAGCTATGCAAGCAAAGGTTAAACTTGCCCAAAATGAACTTTCAAAACAAGAAGTTACTGGCGAAGCTGGAAATGGTCTTGTTAAAATTACAATGACTTGCACAAAAGAAACAAAAAAATGTGAAATTGATGCTTCTCTTTTGAAGGCAGAAGAAAAAGAAACTTTGGAAGATTTGATTGTTGCAGCAATGAATAACACAAAGGATTTGGCTGATGAAGTTGCAACTGCTACTATGGAAGAGGCAACTGCTGGACTTCAACTTCCTGAAGGTGTCGATTTACCAATGTAATTTTAAATTGATAATAAAAAAAATCATCCCCTCGAATTAGAGGGGATTTTTTTTACCAATCTAATTTTGAATACTTGTTTCCTCTTACATCAAAATATTCTTCATTACTTCCATCACGGACAAAAGATTTTAACTCTTTTATATAACTTTCTGAAAGATTTGGTGAATATTCTAAACTATTACCTGTCCACTTTATTAATGGACTTCCATTTACATCAAATAAAACTAAATCTCCGGAAGGTGAAGTAAAAGGATGTCTTATTGAGCCTTTTGCATCATTAAACACTTTGTATGCACCAGGATAACCATATAATTTAACTTGTTTATCTAAGATATCAAATGTAGGATATACAGTATCTGTATGGTTATGCCCTAATCCAGTACCGCATAATAAAATATATTTTCTATCGTCTTTTTTTTCTAAAATCATTCTAGAATACTCATCACCAAGATAATAAGAAAAATCATCCATTACAAATAAAGTAGGTTTATTTTTTGTAAAATCTTTTATACTATTTATTTGACCAGTTATTGTCTGCATATCAAAAATCTTACTTCGAGCTGTCCAAGAATTTACTGATTTATCATATAGATAAGATATGCAAAAAGAACTTCCAGGATATTTTTTATCAACATTTATAGCAACAGAACAATATTTATGGCCTGAAGAGTCTGGTTTACACAAATCTGCACTACCCTTTATATACCCAAGTTTTCCATCCGAAGTCGTTGTTGAACTTGTAGAAAGGGGAACATTTTGTGTTGTTACGACACTTCCTGCCTCCAATTTTGCAAGACGAGTTTCAAAGTCAGACATCTTATTTGCATATTCAGAATTCTGTTTTTCTAAATTTGAAATTTTGTTCGCATATTCATTCATCGTTTCGGACAATGTTTTCATTTTCGATGTCAAACCAGAGATTAAACTTGTTACATCGCTAACATCTGCATAAGAATAATTTGTCGTATTTCCATAGGTCGAATTTGAATAAGAATTCAACCCCCTAATATTGCTTACTTTGGCCGAAGCAGTTGCCGCACGCTTTGATGACCTTGAACTTCTGCCTGATGTTGAACCAGTCCCAGAATTAGACCTTGAACTAGCCGAGCGAAGGCCCTTTTTTGATGTTGAACCAGTTCCAGAATTAGACCTTGAACTAGCCGAGCGAAGGCCCTTTTTTGATGTTGATTTAGCGGAATTAGATTTTTTTGAACTTGCAGAACGCAAACCTTTTTTAGAAGTGGTTTTTGAAGATTTTCTTCTTGCTGCAATAGCATTTTCATTTAAAATAACAGCAGATACAACTATCGCTGAAAGCAAGGCTTTACCTAGGTTTACAAGGGATTTACCCCCCCCATTCGTCTATTTTGTCTAATCATATTTTCTCCTTTTTTATCGTATTTAAAACAAACCTATATTATCATATTTTAGGAACATATGCAATGGAAAAATCACTTTAAAATAATATCAATAAACTTTTTCGCGTTTGTAATATTCAAATCTATTTCAACAGAAATGATTTTCTTTTGATATTTTGATGGAATTTTTACATAATCCTTTGTCGTAGTAAGAATTGGAATACCATTAGCAATTTTTAAAATATTTTCAAAATCGCTGTCTTTGTATTGATAATGATCTGGAAATTCAAACGAGCGTTTGATTTTTATTTTTTCAGATTTTAATGTATCGTAAAATTTTTGTGGATTACCAATACCCGCAAATGCAATTACACTTTTTCCCATAAATTTTTCCAAATCTTTGGCAACAGTTTTTGCATTAAAAACAGGCTTTTTGAATTTAAAAATAGTTTTTTCAAACACTTGATTGATTTTTCGCATTATAACGACAGCATCTGCTTTTTTCATACCATTTTTCAAACTTTCACGAAGAGGACCAGCGGGAAAAATAAATCCATTGCCAATAGTTTGTTTACCATCAAAAACTATAATAGCCTTATCCTTAGCAAGAGTATAATTTTGAAGTCCATCATCCATAATTATAATATCAACCATATTTTCCAAAACTTTGGCACCATTTGCCCTATTTGTGCAAATACAAACCGGAACTTTGCCATTAAATTTTTGGAAAATCATAAAAACCTCGTCCCCTATATCAAAAGATGTATGTTTTTTATTCACTAAAACTGGATTTTTAGATGAAAGTGCCCCCTTATATCCACGGGATAAAACACCAACACGAATATTTTTTTTAATTAGTTCCTCTATAACCTTAATAACAAGTGGTGTTTTGCCAACTCCGCCAAGTGTAATATTTCCAATGCAAACAACCTTTGCCTTTGAATGATAAGGTTTGGTAAAAAATTTTTTCATTGTTGAAATAAACCAATAAACAAAAGCAAGTGGTAAAAAGAAAATTCCGATACCGACTTTACTATTGAAATATTTAGGACTTTGTGCTTTCATATCAATATTCCTTGTTAAAAACAAGATGATTATATAACAAAAAAAAGTGCTAGTCAAATGAACATAGAAGAATTAAAACAAACTTTTGATATGATAGAAGAAAGTGATGAAAAATTTGCCTTTGTTATAGAACTTGGGAAACAACTTTCACCATATCCTCAAGATAAAAAAGATGATGAACATAAAATATATGGTTGTTCATCGAATGTATGGTTTAATGTAACAAAAAATGATAATAAATATTATTTCGATTTTGAAAGTGATGCGTTAATAGTAAAGGGACTTTTGTTTATAATAAAAACTATATTTGATGGACATAATGTAAATGAAATAAAAACTATTGATGCAATGCAATTTTTTGAAGATATCGGACTTAAATCTACTCTTTCCAATCAACGACAAGTTGGGCTTTTATCAATTATTTCTAAAATTTCATCTATTGAATAGGAGTAAATACTTTTTAAATTTGATTTTTAACAAATTATAAGTTATAATAAAAGAATGAAAAAAATTAATATATCGCGTCAAAATATAAAAAAATGTATTGCTAAACCTCATTTTCAGGTGTTTTTAGCAAGTTTTTCTATTTGTTTATTGCTTTTCTTTATTATTTCAAAACAATCTGGCAGTAATATTCCTCCTAAGATACAGGATGCCTTTGACCCTATTATTTCAACATCAAATTCTGTTAATAAAAATATAAGACCTATTTCATCCGTGAATGGTATTTTTGATGGTATGTTTTCGAATACAAAAGAGTATGCTTTGAATGTTAAAACTGGAGATAGTATTGCTTCGATGCTTTCAAATATCGGTGTCGGATATACTGATATTTTAGAAGTTAGCAAATCTATAAATCCTGTATTTAAACTTTCTGATTTAAGGCCTGATACTGATAAATTGATTGTAAGGGTTAAACCTTTAAATGATTCTGATGAAAAGGCAAAAGTTAAACTTATTTCTTTGGAAATAGTAAAAAGTCCTATATATAGAATTATTTCAACAAAAACCGATGATGGGTTTAAAACTGTTGAATCTAAATCAAATATAAATTCTGAACTTGTCCGTGGTGAAGGTATAATTGAAAAAGGGACCAGCCTTACACAGGTTGCTGTTAGTCAAGGAATTCCGTATAATGTAATTGATAAATTTTATGAAATATTTTCATTCGATGTCGATTTTGAACGAGATATTTATCCTGGGGATAAATTTCAGGTGATGTATGAACAACTTTATTCTGATAATGGCGAATATTTAGGAAGTGGTGAAGTAATATTTGCATCACTTTACCTTAATTCAAGACATAATGAATTTCGACTTTTCAGATACAAAAATGAAAAAGGTGTTGTAGGTTATTATGATGAAAATGGAAAAGGAGCCTCAAAAACTTTGAAAAAAACCCCTATAAATGGAGCAAGAATTTCATCAAAATATGGTAATAGAAAACATCCTGTTCTTGGATATTCAAAGGCACATAAGGGTGTCGATTTTGCCGCCCCAACGGGAACACCAATACCTGCTGCAGGAAGTGGAAAAGTTGTTTTCCGTGGTTGGATAAATGGGTATGGAAATTACATAAAAATTCGTCATAATGGAACTTATTCTACTGCGTATGCTCATATGAGTAGATTTAAACCTGATGTAAAAGTTGGGACTCAGGTTAAACAAGGACAAATAATTGGATATGTTGGTTCGACCGGACTTTCAACTGGACCTCATCTTCATTATGAGATAATTAAGGATGGTATCCATGTAAATCCATTATCTGTGAAACTTCCATCAATACAAAACCTTTCTGGTAATGAAATTGCAAAATTTACTTCTTTAAGAGATAAAATCAATATTCAGTTTGTCGTTTTGGATAAAAACTTCAGTCAATTTGCAAATCTTATTGATATAAAATCTATTGATGTAGAATTATTAAAATAACTTGATTTTTGTATAAAAATAATCTTTTAAAATTTATTCAATTTTTCTATCTTTACCCTTGAAAAATATAGAAAGATTTTGTATTCTTTCTTTATTGTTTAAAATATATTAGGAGTATTTATTATGAAAGTTTCAAAATTTAAGTTTTTTTCAATCCTTGCAATAGCTTTAATTGCTTTTGCAATAGTGCTTCCTTCATTTATTTCCGAAAGGACAAGGGAAAAAATGCCAAAATTTTTACAAGGGGATCCTATCGCTCTTGGTCTTGATTTAAAGGGTGGTGCATACATTCTTTTGGAAGCTGATATTGATACAGTTGTAAAAGAAAAAAATACTCAGATAAAAGATATTGTCAGAAAAGAACTTCGTGGTGATAAGGAAAAAGGTGATGCAATGATTCCTTATGCAAACCTTACTGGAACTGCGAATTGGACAACTGTTATAATCAAAAATCCTGAAGATATTAAAGAAGCAAAACGCCGTATTCAAAAGGCAACTGTTGATGATGTTGAAATGGAACTTGATGGTAATAAAATGAAAATATTTTATTCCGAAGCATCAATCCAAAAAATGAAAACTGATATTTTAAATAATTCTATTGAAATTGTTCGTCGTCGTGTTGACTCCTTAGGAAACAAAGAACCATCAATTCAAAAACAAGGTGAAAACCGAATTATGGTTCAACTTCCTGGTGCTGATAATCCGGAAAGGGTTAAGGAACTTATTGGTAAAACTGCAAAAATGACTTTTCATATGGTAGATGAGGAAGCTATGCAAACAGGAAAAGTTCCAATGGATTCTGAAGTTATAAATGGACTTGTTATTAAGAAAAGAGTTGCCGTTAGTGGTGAAAATTTGACTGACTCTCATGTTGCGTATGATCAAAATGGACGCCCTGCTGTGACAACAACATTTAATTCCATTGGAGCAAGAGCATTCGCAAAACTAACAAGTGAAAATGTTGGTAAAAGATTTGCAATTATACTTGATGGAAAAATACTTTCTGCACCAACAATCCAAGAACCTATTACTGGAGGCTATGGTCAAATAACTGGTGGATTTACAACAGAACAAGCAAACGATTTATCAACAATGCTTCGTTCTGGTGCTCTTCCTTGTGAATTAACTGTTGTAGAAGAAAGAACTGTGGGTGCAGGACTTGGTGCTGACTCGATTGAAAAAGGAAGTTTTGCAAGTATTCTTGGGCTTGCTTTGGTTCTTATCTTTATGATTGTGACATATGGAATATTGGGTGTATTTTCAGATATAGTTTTAATTTTAAACATTGTATTGATATTTGCTGGATTGGCAATAACTGGGGCAACATTAACTCTTCCTGGAATTGCCGGTATTGCACTTAATATAGGTATGGCTGTTGATGCAAATATTTTGATATTTGAAGGTATGCGTGAAGGGGCAAAGCGTGGAGTTAGCACAATAAAATCTATTGAAGATGGATTTAGCAATGCTTTTGCTGCAATTATGGATTCGAATATAACCACACTTGCATCTGCACTTATTATGTTCCAATTTGGAAGTGGTCCAATAAAAGGATTTGCTGTTACCCTTACTATGGGTATTTTAACATCACTTTTTACAAACATTACTTGTCTTAAAATGATACTTGAATTGTGGGCAAAAACTGGTAAAGCAAAAAAACTTGATTTATAAAAAAGAGGTAGATTGAAAATGAAATTAACTGATTTAACTATTACACAAGCAAAAGATTTACTTAAAAAGAAAGAAATTTCTGCTGTTGAACTTACAAAAGCATATATTGAAAATATGGAAAAATATAAGGGTCTTAATGCTTTTGTAACCGAAACACCGGAAATTGCATTGGAACAAGCAAAAATTGCTGATGAAAATATTGCTATGGATAAAGCCAGAGAATTAGAAGGAATTCCTATGGCAATAAAAGATTTATATTGCACAAAAGGAGTTAGAACAACTGCTTCTTCAAAAATGCTTGAAAATTTTGTTCCAGAATATGAATCTACTGTTTCAAAAAAGTTATTAGATGCTGGAATCACAATGCTTGGAAAAACATCTATGGATGAATTTGCAATGGGATCAACAAATCTTACATCTTATTTTGGAGAAGTTAAAAATCCATATAAAAGAAATGGTGAAGATTTAGTTCCTGGAGGTTCTTCTGGTGGTTCTGCGGCTGCTGTGGCTTCTGGTATGGCAATGGCTGCGACAGGAAGTGATACAGGTGGATCAATCAGACAACCTTCTAGTTTTTGTGGTTTGGTAGGTATGAAACCAACATACGGTCGTGCATCAAGATATGGTATGGTTGCTTTTTCATCATCTCTTGATTGTCCAGGACCAATAACAAGAACCGTTGCTGATAGTGCTTTGTTTTTAAAAGTTATTTCTGGTCTTGATGAAAAAGATCCAACTACTGCACCAAAAGAAGTTATCGATTGGACAAAGGTTTTAGGTTCATCGATTAAGGGACTTAAAATTGGTATTCCAGAGGAATATAAAAGTGATAAACTTAATCCTGAAGTTCAAAAATTCTGGGATGAAAGAGCAGAAGATTTGAAAAAATTAGGGGCTGAAATAGTAAATATTTCTCTTCCTCATACAAAATATTCTTTGCCAGTTTATTACATCATTGCACCAGCGGAAGCATCTTCTAATCTTGCAAGATACGATGGTGTAAAATATGGATATAGAACAAAATCTCCATATCATTCATTGGATGAAATGTATGAACTTACAAGGACAGAAGGTTTTGGTGCAGAAGTTAAGAAAAGACTTCTTATTGGTTCGACAATCTTAACTGAAGAATTTTATGAAAGATCTTATTTAAAAGCACTTAAAACTCGTAGAATTATTTGTGAAGAATTTGAAGAGGCATTCAAAAAAGTTGATGTAATTTTAACTCCATCAACAACAGGGGCTGCATTTTCAAAGAATGATAAACTTTCACCACTTGAAGTTTATTTGAACGATATTTATACTGTTGGTTCATCGTTGGCTGGACTTCCATCTATGTCAATCCCTGTTGGAAAAGATAAAAATGGATTACCTCTTGGACTTCAAGTTATGGGAAGAAAATTTGATGAAGAAACAGTTTACAAGGTTGCATCTCAACTTGAACTTATTTCACAATTTGATAATACACCTTCAAAAGTTATGGGAGAATAGATTATGTATACAGTAAAAGTAAAAGATAAAGAATATGAAATGAATATTGGACTTGAAATTCACTGTCAAGTTATAAGCGAATCAAAATTATTCTCAGCTAGTTCAACAAAATTTGGTGCCCAACCAAATACTCATGTTTCATTTTTTGATAGTGGTTTTCCAGGACAACTTCCTGTTATAAATAAATATTGTATTGAACAGGCAATTAAAACTGGTCTTGGACTTAATGCAAAAATCAATAAACGCTCGGTTTTTGATAGAAAACATTATTTTTATGCTGATCTTCCTACTGGATACCAAATTACTCAACAATTTCATCCTATTGTAAGTGATGGTTGGGTGGAAATTACTGATGAAGATGGTAACCCTAAAAAGATTAGAATTGAAAAATTACATGTTGAACAAGATGCCGGAAAACTCAATCATGAACTTTCTTCAAATAAATCTATGGTTGATTTTAATCGTGCCGGCGTTGCATTGATGGAAATTGTTTCTAAACCTGATATTTCAAGTCCGTTCGAAGCTGGTGAATATATTAAAAAGATGCGTTCTATTGTTCGCTATCTTGGCACTTGCGATGGAAATATGGATGAAGGAAGTATGCGTTGCGATATCAATATTTCCCTTCGTGAAAAAGGCAGTGACAAACTTGGCACAAGAACAGAAACCAAAAATGTTAATTCCGTTCGTTTTGCGATACAGGCAATAGAATATGAATCTCAAAGACAGGCTGAAATCCTTGCTGATGGAGGAAAGATTGATCAAGAAACAAGACTTTTTGACGCAAATACTGGCACAACAAGAACTATGCGTAGTAAGGAAAATGCTATTGATTATCGTTATTTCCCAGATCCTGATATTATGCCACTTATACTAGAGGAAGGATTGGTTGAAAGAATCAAAGCTCAGATGCCTGAACTTCCTGATGTAAAGAAAAAGCGTTTTATGGAAGAATATAAACTTTCTGAATATGATGCAAATATTTTAACATCAGAACGCGCTATTGCTGAATACTTTGAAAATGCAGTAGCAAAAGTAAAAGATAATGATGGTAAGATGGTTTCAAACTGGATGCAATCTGAACTTTTTGCTGTGCTTAATAAAGAAGCAAAGGATATTGTTGATAGCCCAATTAAACCAGAAGAACTTGCTGAACTTATTTCCCTTATAAAAGATGGAACTATTAGTGGTAAAATTGCAAAAGATGTTTTCAAACTTATGTATGAAGGCGATGAAAAATCTGCAATAAAAATTGTGGAAGAAAAAGGTTGGAAACAAGTTTCTGATACATCTGCGATTGAAAAAGTTATTGATGATTTGATTGCTAGTTCACCGGATAATGTCAACGCATATAAAGCTGGAAAGGTTCAACTTTTTGGTTGGTTTGTTGGTCAAACATTAAAGGCTATGAAGGGTCAAGCAAATCCTCAGATAGTAAATGAAATTTTAAAGAAAAAGTTAGGGTAATTTATATGGTATTGTTTCATCTTAAAACTTTTGGTTGCCAAATGAATGTTTACGATTCATCGAGAATCGTGGGGCTTCTTGCTGAACATAATATGGAACCAACCGAAGATGAAACAAATGCTGATATAATAATCCTTAATACTTGTTATATAAGAGAAAAAGCATCGGCAAAAATATTTTCCGAACTGGGCCGACTTAATAAACTTTATTTAAGGCTTAAAGGAAAGTCGCCTGTGTTTGCTGTAATTGGTTGTGTAGCAAAGGCGGAAGGTGAAAATATTTTCAAGCGAGCTCCGTTTGTGTCGATTGTTTTATCATCTCAAAAGTATCATTTACTTCCTGAACTTTTGAAAAAGGCTTTGGCTGAAAAGGAAATAATAGCAAAGGAAAATGTTGATAATAAAAAGGGTAAAAAAACAAAACTTTCACACCTTATCAATACAGAACTTTCTGGTTTGGAAAAATTTGCGTGTCTTCCTGTTACAAAAAATACTGAAAAAATTGCCTTTGTTCAAGTCCAAGAAGGATGTGATAAATTTTGCACATACTGTGTCGTTCCAAATACTCGTGGTCGTGAAATTTCCAGAACAGAAAAAGATGTTTTGGAAGAGGTTAATAATCTTCAAAAACTTGGGGCTGTGGAAATCAACCTTTTGGGACAAAATGTGGATTGTTATAATGGACTTGATGAAAATGGTGAAAAATCAAGTCTTGCAAAACTGATTAAAAAAATTGCAAAGTTTGAAAATGTAAAACGAATCCGTTATACAACTTCGTATCCATCTGAATTTTCTGATGAAATGATTGAACTTCATGCGACTGAACCAAAACTTATGCCTTTGGTTTACCTTCCTATACAGGCGGGTAGTAATGAAGTTTTACATAAAATGAATCGTAGATATACAAAGGAGCAATATTTGGAATTAGCAAGTAAACTTAAAAATGCAAATCCAAATATTCAAATTTCTTCTGATTTTATTGTTGGTTTTCCAAATGAAACAGAAGAGGATTTCGAGCAAACTTTGGATATTGTAAGAAAAGTAAAATTCATTCAATGTTATGCGTTCAAATATTCGCCAAGACCTAATACTGTAGCTGCAAAAATGGATGGACAGATTGATTTGAAAATAAAATCTGATAGATTGAAAAGACTTCAAACTGAACTTAGAAAATCACAAGATGCATTTAATAAATCATGTATTGGAAAGGTAATGAGTGTTCTTTTTACTGATATATCAAAAGTTGATGATGGATATATTATTGGAAAAAATGAATATCTTCAACCTGTTATAGTAAAAGCCGACACAAAATTGGTCGGCACAATACAAAATATTAAAATAGAATCAGCAAGTTATGCAAATCTTAAAGGAAAAATTATTTAGTATAGTTAAAATAATAACTTCCTAAAAATTTACGCATTTTATATTTACTTTTTTCTTTTACTTCTTTCACGGTTTCAGTAATGCGTGTTTGCATTGCAAAGTTTTTCTTTTTTACTAATTCAAAAATTTCCCTTGCACCCATACCATCAATAATACAGTCGATTACAAAAGCATCTGCTTTTTTAAACTCAAATGAATCACTAAAAAACACACGAAAGATAGTAAGTCCATCTTGTTCTTCAATAGAATAACTTCTTTTTGAACCACGACAAACACGAATATCATAATCCATAACATTTTCAGACTGTTTTTTAGGTATTTCAACAAATTTTGTTACTCTTGTATCTTTATTCATTTCTTATAAAATCCTTTTTATTTAAAGCAATGAGTATATACAGAACTTTTTCAAAATCAAGTGTTTTTATAAGGATTTTGTTCTTATTGAAAAAATAGAATAAATAAGTAATCATTATTTCCATTAAAAAAGGAGATACAAATGTTTGAACTTAATCAATACCCACTTTCGTATAAAAAAAATGCATTAGAACCATATATTTCGGAAACAACAATGGATTTTCACTATGAAAAACATATGGCAACATATATTGCAAACCTTAATAATGCTATACAAGGAAGCGAATTTACAAATCTTAGCCTTAAACAAATAATAATAAAATCAAGCCATTCAAAAGATACTAGATATATATTTAATAATGCAGCTCAGGTCTTTAATCACAATTTCTTTTTTAACTGTATGAAAATAGGTGTGCCACAAAATCTACCTAAAAAATTGCAAAATTCTTTTGCTTCGCTTGATGATTTTAAAACTCGATTTAAGGCAGTGGCAAATACTGTTTTTGGAAGTGGTTGGGTTTGGTTAGTCACAGAAGCAAGAGAACATAAAATAGTAAAAACAGCAAATGGGGATACTCCTATTGCACATAATCAAACTCCGCTTTTGTGTTTGGATTTATGGGAGCATGCATATTATTTGGATTATCAAAATAAACGAAGTGAATTTATAGATATATTCCTAAACCATCTAATAAATTGGGAATTTGTAGAAAGTTGCCTTTAAAAAAGCCCCATATAGGGGCCTTAATTTTATTTTCCATAAGGTTTTAATGTAAACAAAACGACAAGAGGATCTTCGGATTCGATTGTAATAGTTAATCCCTCATCTTCGCGTTTAAAGGAATACACATCACCCCTTGCACTTTTAAGTTCCCAACCCAAAGATTTTAAAGTTTCCTTGTAAAATCCAAGAAAA
Source organism: Alphaproteobacteria bacterium (assembly GCA_017938435.1). Lineage (GTDB taxonomy): Bacteria > Pseudomonadota > Alphaproteobacteria > Rs-D84 > CACZYB01 > CACZYB01. The sequence continues at coordinate 30,945 of JAGBBO010000047.1, read as the reverse complement.
TCAGATTTTGTTAAAGTTGTGCTGGAAATATATTGTTCAACAATACGAAATTCTTCGGTATCAAAAGAAAGAGCATCTTCCTCCTCAAACCCATCTTGGAGTGGTATTTCTTCAAATGCAGACATAAAACCCTCTGCCCTTACAGGAAAGGCAAAAGCAAACAACAATACAACTGTTAATAATATTTTTTTCATTTTTATTTCCTAATTATTCCTCTATATCACCTTCATCAAAAGTTTCTTCATCAAAAGTTCCTTCAACAGCATCAGTAACAGTTCTATAATTAGAACCACTAAACGATGTTGCACCAGATTCCGCCCCAAAACTTTCATTTGTATAATCTACTGGGCCATTATCTCCGCCAATATAAGTATATCTATTTGCCTCCCCTCCCTCTCCAATCAAGTCATCAAGTTCATCATTGATTCTTAACATAACATCATTGTTCAAGAACACTTGGATTCTAGTTCCTGATGGAACAGTAAACGGAATTTGCTGTTTTGCACTATCTTCGATAAGTTTTTGCATAACGCTTTTAAAGTTTTGTTGAACTTCGGCTTTCATTTTATCCTTTGATGTCATATCAAGAAGTGTCTGTGTTTCATTCCATGCATATCCATAATCACCAGCAGTGCCAGGATCATCCACACTTGTTGTTGCGGCATCAATGGTATTATAAGTTCCATCCGAACGTTTAACACGAGTTACCAAATTTGATGTAGATGGGAATATAGCCTCCATCGCAACAGGTAATGCACTATAAAGTAATGGTTTTATAAATAATTGTTGCATATATTCAGTATCATTCTTTCCAGGAACACCGGCACGACCCTGTGCATCAGCAGAATAATTTCCAACAGCACCTAAATCAAACTCTGCACCATCAGGACGGATAAGTCGGTTCCAAACTATATTGATTTTTTGAACAGATTGTATTCCTACGGCACCAGGATATTGTGCAACACCAATAAGTTGTGAACCTGATGGAATTATAACAGTTCTTCCATCTCCACCAAAAACATTACGTTCAACTGTTGCTGTTATATTTTGATCATTTCCTGTTTCAGAAGAAAAATAAACTGGACGATTTAAAACAGCCGGTATAGGTTTTGATTGACGAAGAACATATCTTTCATCCTTTGGCATAGAAGATAGTTGGCTTGGGTCAATAATAGTAAATGGAATAAGTTTCTTTTGCTGATCCTTATAAATACCAAGGGTATCTTCTAAACGGTAAATATCCTCATCACCAATTGTTGTTCTTCTCTCACCAGCATCTCCAGATTTTACCAACTGACGATTTGCACGAATTTCCTCGAAATCAGGTTGGATTGGTCCACTTACTGCTTGCATTGTTTCATCAAGAAGAGGAAGAACTAATTCAATTCGTTTTTCTTCGGATTTTTTCTTATCTAATACCGCACCCTTTCCAATAACACGACCAGTTCCGGATTCAATAACCATTCCATCATCTTCCATATTTCCAATAATATGTGAACAATTTGGTGCATACACATCATTATTACCTTGGACCCAACCTATAAAAGTTCCACTAAAATCATAAGCCTTACTTGCATATTTTTTACAATCATCTGGCTTAATTATTCGCTTTGATTTTGTTTCAGATACTTCATTAGTTTTGGCAGGAGCTAAATCATCAGAAATTTCGTAATCATCACCCTCTTCTTCTTCATCTTCTTCCACTTCATCAAAGAAAAAATTATCTTCGGGTTCAGATTGCTGTTGAGATTGCACAGAAGAGGTTTGAACAGGTTGAGGAGCGACATCCGGTTCTTTTGATTGTAAAGTCAAATTAACCTTTTTTGAAATATCTTTCTTGGCATCTTTTGCATCAATATTTTCATCTGCAAGTTCATTATATTTAACAATAATAAAAAGATTTTTATTTTCTTTTTTAGCAGGAGTCCAAGAAAGATTTAATGTGCAACTGGAATTAGGAGAAAGTTTTTCTCTGGCTGTGCAATCTGCACTATCTAAATTCAAACCATCCATATTATAAGAAAGTGAAACATCAGTTATTTTTATAGGATTAGCAAGAACCGAAACCATTATCTGACGAAATGCCTCTTCACCAACAAGTTGATTTTCAATTTTCAAATCTTCTGGTTCTAAACTTACAACTGGAGGAATGTATGGAACATCATTTAATTTTTGTTGCTCCTTTGATGCGTCAACATCCTTTGCCACATTTGAAAAATCAGATTGATTTCTACTTGCAGTAAGTAATGCACCTATTAAAAATACGCCTAACATACCAACAGCTATGAATATAAGCAAAGTATTAGTCTTTTTTGTAATTATAGCAGACTTGCTTTGCTTATTATCAGGAAGCATTGCTGTATTTTCATCAGATACAGTTTTCGCATTATTTATATTATTATTAAGCAAAGCCATTCAAACCCCTATACTATTGAGCCCTTACAACTGCACATGGAACATTTTGAAGAGAAAGTTTTTGACATATTTCATCAGCAACTTCTATCTTGCCAAATGGACCAACTCTTAATCTGTAAAGTTCGCCACCATAATATCTTTGTTGACCTATTTCATCAACACCACTTGTTTCAACAGAATAGAATGGTGTATATTCATCAAGCCATGGAAGTTTTTCGCTTAATTCAAGCCATTTTGATTCAAGTTCAACAACCGATTTTCCTTTGAATATTTCAACACTTACATTTTGGTTGCTTTGTTTTACAAGTGGAACATAGTGATTTGGCAAAACAGAAGCATTTGTTTTTGCCTTTGAAGACATTGCATTATAAATTGCCTGATTTTCACTATTTGAATAATATGATGTGCCACCAACCATAGTTGCAGGATAACCACCCATATTCATTTGTTGTGGATATGCGTATGCGTTCATAGACATATCTTGGTATCCCTGATATCCACCTTGCATACCATAAGCACCATATGCACCGCCATAGTTTACAGCTTCGACACCTGATGCCATATAATCGACACCACCTATTGCATCACTTCCTGTTGAACCAGATACCGCAAGCAAGTTTTGTGGTGCAGGTGGATTTGATAGCAAGTATGGTTTAGAACGAAGTTTTATACATACAAGACGACCACCATTTCTTAATACTAAATCGCCGATTGCTTCGACAACCAAAAGACGGCTTTGAGGACCTTCTGTTCTAAAACCAACAGGAGATTCACCACCTTCGACAAGAAGAGATACAACCGGTCTTTGATTCATATTCAATGCTTTTTCTCCAAAATCGATGTATGTGAATACATTATCACGCCATACTCGTTCTGGTGCAATAATGTAATCATCAGGATTTGGAACAAAAACATCTAAATCGAAACGGAAATCAGTTGGATCAACATTGATACTTTTTATCCAACCGAAATCTTCACCTTCCCAATCATTATCGCCAGTTTCTTTATAACTTTGACCACCCATAATTGATTTCATAGATGCGAAGTTACTTCCACCAGAAGATGATGAGGATGCAGAAGAACTTCCCTTTCTATACTTATATGGAACAGCAATATCAATTACTGAAGATGTAATTTTTTCTGTATTAAGAGGTTCGGATTTTAAATAGAAAACATATTTATTTCCACTGTTTCCAAAAATAAATAAATTGGTATCAGCCATAGCCCTACCATCAACAGGAGAAATCATAAAAACATTTTTTTCAACAGGACGACCATCAAAGAAATCTTTATCACCGACATAGGCATCCTTAATTGTTTCCCATTCTGGGAAATTTATAACAGTCAACATACCATCACGAAGTTTGATTGGCATAACTGCACCTGGTTCCCATTGTATTTTTTGATAACCAGGTTTTGTTTGATTTTCACCCATATTTTGCATAGGATTATCCCAAGCACTTTGAGTTCCAAAGCCAGCGGCAGTAGGAACTTCTTGTGAAAAAGCAGGTTCGATGAATGCTGTTAATAGCAAGATAAATGTAGTTAGAATTTTTTTCATTTTAATATTTCCTATTCCTCTTTTCTATAATCTACCCCTTTTTTATTTGATATTACAAGTCTTTTTTTCAATTTTTCAAATATTCATAACCTGTAATTTCAAAGCCCAAAGGATTTATCCACTTGTTTTTAGAGTTTTTTGTAAATGATTTTGATGAAAATTTACAAGTAATTGACAGTTGTTTTGTTGCAATTTCAGGATTTATTCCCAAAGAATTTGTTGTTTTTACTGTAATTTTTGCAACCCATTTGTTGGATTGAGGTTGATATTCAATTCGTTCAATATTTACAATTTTTACTTCTTTATTTTTATTTAAAAGAGCATTTTTGTATTCATCACTTGAAATAAATTTTTCATAAACTGATTTTGATGATAAATAATAAATAGGGCCATGTATTCCAAAAATATCAGACATTTTTATTCTATCAGAATATAAACTTTCCCTATTTACTATATACTCTGAAATATAATTTTTTGCAAGTTCATATCCATCACTATTTTGAGAAATTTCAAATGGATTTTTTGTTTTTCTAACATACAAATTTTCTATATTACCTATTTGACTTGAAACAAAAAAAAGTTCCTTTTTAGGTTCTGGTGCAATTTTTGAAAAAGCAATCAAAAGTATGATATTTAAAAAAATGCTTATTACTAGAAATAATCCAAAAACTCGGAAAAGCCATAAATATCTTTGTTCATCGATTTGTTTCACAAGAATTCTCCTTTTTATTCCCTCTTATACCTTTAAATAATAATATTTTAACTTTTAAATTGCAAGTAAATATATATCTGTTGGATAAAAGTTTTATCTTAGACAAATAAAAAATTCTATCAGATTATAGCTCTTGATAATATTTTCTATTTATTATATATTTGAAATATGAGGAAAGGGAAAAAATGAAAAAGGAAAATATCAATTTAGGTGTAATAAAAGAAGTTCAAGGAAGTGTCGTTGTTGTTTATTTTGAAAATAAACTTCCTTCTATTTACTCTAAGTTAGTTTGCACAATAAACAAGAAAACTAATAACGAAAAAGATATTATAATTGAGGTAGAAGATCATATTGATTCTCATCATATTCGTGGTGTTGCAATTACTGCAACTCAAGGACTTTCCCGTGGAGATGAAGTAGTTGATACAAATGGCCCTCTTACTATTCCGGTTGGACGCGGTGTGCTTGGTCGTATGTTGAATGTTATGGGTAAACCAATAGATAACGAAGGGGAACTTGAAAATATTACTGCATGGAGAAGTATTCACAATTCACCAATTCCACTTATGGAACGCAGTGTTAAATCTGAAATCTTTCAAACAGGAATTAAGGCTATTGATTTACTAACTCCACTTGAACGAGGTGGAAAAGCTGGACTTTTTGGTGGTGCAGGCTGTGGAAAAACTGTTCTTATTACCGAAATGATTAACAATATGTTTGGAAGATATGATGGCGTTTCTCTTTTTTGTGGTGTAGGAGAAAGAAGTCGTGAAGGTGAAGAACTTTATACCGAAATGAAGGATGCTGGTGTTCTTGATAAAACAACGATGATTTTCGGACAAATGAATGAACCATCAGGAGTCAGGTTTCGTGTTGCACAGGCTGCACTTACTATTGCTGAATATTTTCGTGATGATTTAAAACAAGATGTTCTTTTGATGATAGATAACATTTTCCGATTTGTTCAGGCAGGATCCGAAGTAGCCGGTCTTATGGGACGAATTCCATCAAGGGTTGGATATCAATCATCACTTGGTCAAGATTTAGCTGCACTTCAAGAAAGAATTGCCTCCACACCATCGGCTGCTATTACTTCGATACAGGCAGTTTATGTCCCAGCGGATGATTTTACAGATCCATCTGCTGCAGAAACTTTTGCTCATTTATCAGCAACAGTTGTTCTTTCCCGAAAAATGGCATCACAAGGACTTTACCCTGCTGTTGACCCATTAGCATCATCATCTAAAATGCTTTCCATTGATGTAGTGGGGGAACGACACTATAATATTGCTAAACAAGTAAAAATGACTATGGCACAATATGAAGATTTAAAAGATATTATTGCAATGCTTGGTTATGATGAACTTTCTGATGAAGATCAGGCTACTGTTATAAAAGCAAGACAGCTGGAACGATTTTTAACTCAACCATTTGCAACAACAAAACATTTTACAGGAATGGAAGGAAAACTTGTTGATTTAGAGCAAACTTTGATTGGATGTGAAGAAATTTTATCTGGCAAATATCTTGATATAAATCCAAATGCTTTTTATATGATTGGGGATATTACAGAAGCAAAAATTGATAAAAAGGAAAAATAAATTATGTTGATGAAACTTAAAATTATAACTCCTTTAGACATCTTTTATATAGAAGATGTTTCAAAAATTTGTGCCGAAGGATTAGAGGGACATTTTGTAATTTTACCAAATCATGCGGACTATGTTTCATCAATTACTACATCCATTTTTTCATTTGAAACAAAAGGTAAAACCGAATTTTTTGCAGTAGATGGCGGCATACTTGTAAAATATGGGGAAAATGTTGAATTTTCAATAAGACATGCAATTAAGGGGACTGATCTTGAAAGTCTTAAAAAACAAATGGAAATAAATTTTAAAGAAATGGAAGAAGAAGATAAGCAAACAAGGACTGCACTTGCTTCATTAGAAGGAAATATTGCAAAATTGATACAGGATCTTGGCAATAATTAGGAGATATTTATGGAAAGAAAACAAGGTGAAATAAAGAAAAAAGAAAATCTTCGTTCTGATAAAAAGATGATTGAAACCGTTTCCAAAAAAATTAACCGACATTTTTGGGCAAAGGGAAAAAAATCATATACATTCGAAGCAATATACCTTTTTGGACTTATTGGTTGGGAGATTGGCGTTCCTGTTGTTGCAATGGCGTATATTGGCCTTTGGTTGGATAAAAATTTTCCTCATCAATACATTGCATGGGCTTTAAATTGTATGATTTTAGGTTTTATTATTGGAGGATACAACGCCTATCGTTGGATAAAAAAGGAAAAAACTAAACTTGATAAGGAGGATATGAAATAATGGCAACAATACTTCATTATTTAATTCTTATTTTTGCAACTGGGCTTTTTTCATTTGTATATTTTAAGTTTTTACATTTCAGTTTGGATAAAGTTTTATCAAAAGAAAAATCTTTTAACTTTATATATCTTTCTTTTTTTGCAAGAATATGTTTAACAATTTTATTCTTTTACATACTTTTAAGATATTACCATGATATCCAAGAAATGTTCCTTATCATAGTGATATTTATAATTTGTAGATACTTTATTTTACGAAACGATAGAAAGAATATAAAAAAGGAGAAAAATTAGGTGAATATAAGCCCTGATGAAATAGTATTATTTAAAATACCTGCCAATATATTTGGTCGTCATTTTTATATTGATATAAATATGACACTTGTTGGCACATGGGGCATTATGCTATTTTTATGGCTTTTCTTTCGTTATATTACAAAAAATTTCAATAGCAGCTTTAAAATGACACGGCTTCAAAATATGGTGGAAGTTTTAGTAAAATTTTTACGCGAACAAGTAGAAATGATGATGAAAAGAAAAGCTGATGATTTTATCCCCCTTATTGGAAGTTTATTTATATTTATTTTAGTTGCAAATTGGTCATCCCTTCTTCCAATACCATTTTATGTAAATAATAATTTAGAGTGGTACTTGCCTCCAACATCATCTATATCAACAACTGCTGGACTTTCTATTGTTGTGATGAGTTCGGTAATAGTTTACGGAATGGCTGAACAGGGAATATTTGGATATTTCAAAAGATTTTTTGAACCAATATTTATTCTGTTCCCTCTTAATATTTTAAGTGAAATTTCAAGTTTTGTATCCTTGGCAATAAGACTTTATGGAAACATTATGAGTGGTGGACTTCTTGCTAGTATTTTATTTGTCCTTGCACCACTTGTGCTTCCTGGTTTAATAAATATTTACGGGTTATTGGCAGGCACAATACAACCGTATATTTTTTCTGTACTTGCGATGGTATATATTTCTGCAGGTATGGGGGATCCATCAGAATCGGAAATGGAGGAGTTGGAAACTCTGGAACTTGAACGAATCTGATAAATTAACTTTATTAACAAAAAAAAGAAAGGTAGGTATATTATGGATATGGGTTTAGTTTGGATAGCAGTTGCATCTGTGATTGGTGCCGCAGTTGCTGTTGGTTTGGGTGGTATTGGACCATCTTTTGCAGAAGGTTTTGCCGTAAAACAAACTATTGCTGCGATGGCACAACAACCAGATGAAGCAAGTAATCTTAGAAGCACATTATTTGTATCTATGGCGATGCTAGAATCTTGTGCTATTTATGCTTTGCTTGTTGCTATGATTTTGATATTCAGTAATCCATTTTGGAATTATGGAATTTCAGTAGTTGCAGGTAAATAATCTTTTAACAATTTAAAGGATTTTGTTATGAATATAAATTGGTCAACTGTATTCTTTCAAATAATAAATTTTTGGATTATTGTTTGGATTTTGAAAAAGTATTTGTTTAAACCTGTTTTATCATCTATGGATAAAAGAGAAAAAGCTATACAATCAAGATTAAAAGAAGCTGAAAATGCGAAAAACAAGGCTGAAAAAGAAAAGCAAAATCTTTTAAATAAAATTGCATCTCTTGAACAATCAAAGGCAAGTATTTTAGCCGAAGCATATAAAAAAGCTGATGCTGAATATGCAATAATGCTTAAATCTTTTAATGCAGAAATGGCTGGAAAACGAAAGGCATTTGAAGAACAAGTCGTTTTGGAACGCGAATTTTTACGCAATTCAATAAAAGATTTGGCTGGGGAAACAATACTTAAAACTTTGGCTGATGCTCTTCAAAATTTAGCAAATACCAATGTTGAAAAAGCAATACTTGAAAACTTTGTTTTAAAACTTAAATCAAAAAGTGTTGAAAAACTTTCTGAACTTAAAAAATATTATGAAAAAAATAAGTCATTAAGTATTTTTACATCTTTTGATTTAGATACAAAAACAAAACAGATTATAAGCAAAACTATTTCTGAAATTATTGATGAAAAAAGTTTAAAAATAAACTTTGAAAAACATCAAGATATAATTTGTGGATTGGAAATTGTTTGCCCTCCACTTCTTATAAGTTATGGGGTAAATACCTATATTTCCGAATTTAAAAAGAATCTTGATAATGGATTGGCTGAACTTACAAAAACAGCAAAAACTGTTGAAGATAAAAAGTAAGGGGGGAAAATAAATGTTAAATGAAACAGTGAAGGATACCATAAACAAAGTCGAAAAAATTTCAAAAAAGACAAAGGCTTCTGTTTTATCTGAAGAAGTTGGCCAGGTAATAGAAATTGTCGGAAATATTGTAACTTGCTCTGGACTTTCAAGTGTGCAAATGGACGAGATGGTTTCAATCCAAGAATCCAAAGGTATTGTGATAAATCTTGATGAAGATAAGGTTGGAATTATACTTCTTGATAATCCTAAAAATATAAAATCTGGGGATAAAGTTAAAAGACTGGGGCATATTGCAAATGTGCCTGTTGGTCCCGAACTTTTAGGCAGGGTTATTGACCCTATTGGAAATCCACTTGATAATGGTCCAAAAATTATTACCAAAGAAAAATATAATATAGAACGAGAAGCACATCCAATTATGGAAAGACAAGCTGTATCAACTCCACTACAAACTGGAATAAAAGCGATTGATGCAATCATTCCTATTGGTAGAGGTCAACGAGAACTTATTTTGGGTGATAGGCAAACTGGAAAAACAGCCATTGCCATTGATGCAATAATTTCACAAAAAGATACTGGCGTAATTTGTATTTATTGTGCAATAGGTCAAAGATCAGATAGTGTTGCAAAAGTTATTGATGTTTTAAAACAAAAAGATTGTATGAAAAATACTATTGTTATGGTTGCAAGTGGAGAATCATCTCCTGGACTTTTATATATTGCACCATATGCGGCAACTTCTATGGCTGAATATTTTATGGAACGCGAAGGCAAAGATGTTCTTATTATTTATGATAACCTTAGCACTCATGCGCAAGCATATAGGCAATTATCATTATTTTTAAGACGCCCACCTGGTCGTGAAGCTTTCCCTGGAGATATCTTTTATATACATTCCAGACTTTTGGAACGCTCTACTCATTTAAGAAAAGAATATGGTGGTGGTTCGATAACTGCACTTCCAATATGTGAAACTTTGGCTGAAAATGTTTCTGCATATATTCCAACAAATCTTATATCTATAACTGATGGACAGATATTTTTAACAAATACTTTGTTCCAAAAAGGAATAATCCCTGCCATAAATATTGGTATTTCAGTTTCGCGTGTTGGATCAAAAGCCCAACTTCCTGCATACAAGGCTGTTGCTGGAGATATGAAAATATCATATTCTCAATTCGAAGAATTAGAGGCATTTTCAAAATTTGGGACACAACTTGATGAAGCAACACAAAAAACTTTGGCAAGGGGTGAAAGAATAAGGGAAACCCTTAAACAATCACAATATAAACCATTAAAAGCAAGCGAACAAATAGTTGTTATTTATGCAACAAATATTGGTGTATTTGACGATGTTCCTTTAAATAATGTTCATAAATTGCAAGACGAACTTGTTAAACAAGCAAATGTATCACTTAAACACATTCTTGATGAAATAGATAACGGTGCAAAACTTAACGAAAAATTTAAAGAAGAAATTGCAAAATTTGCAAATGATATTGTTAAAACTTTTAACTCAGGTATTTAAGGATTTACAATGCAAACACTTGAAGGTTTAAAAAGAAGGATTAAAACTACTACTTCGTTGAAAGATATAGTAAGTAGTATGAAAACTCTTTCTGCTGTAAGTGTGGGACAATATGAAAAATCCACTAAGGCATTGAAACAATATGCTGATAGTATTGAACTTGCATTGCTTGCCCTTCTTCGTGGGCGTAATATTCCAAAAAATATAAAGCAACAATACAAAGAACAAATTATTGCTATAATTTTTGGTTCTGATCAGGGATTAGTAGGACGATTTAATAAATCTATTGCTAGTTTTGCGATTTCTTCTTTGCAACAAAATAATATTGATTTAAATGATGTTACATTCATTGTTGGTGGAAAAAGTTTATCGTCAAAAATTCTTTCTATGGGATACGATATTGATACTTTGTTCACTATGCCAAGTTCAGTCAAAGCAATGATTACTGTTGCTAAAAAGATTGTATTCAAACTTGGTGAAATTCAATCATTACAACAAAACGGAGATAAAGATTTTTCTTTTTCAAATAGACAACTTAAAATATATCTATTTTATAATAGTAAGGACGAACATTCTGTAATAAAACAAAATATGCTTCAAATTTTACCTGTTGATGAAAATTTTTTGAAAAAACTTAGTCAAAGAAAGTGGCCAACCAAAAATATTCCTATATATGCTCCACGAAGCAGAAGAACCCTTTTTTCTTTGTTTATGCGACAACTATTATTTGTGAATATATACAAGGCTATTGCCCAAAGTTTGGCATCAGAACATTTTACAAGAATGATTTCCATGCAAAATGCTGAAAAAAATATTGATGAACACTTGGAACAAATGAATCTTGAATATCAACAAAGACGGCAAACAGAAATTACTAATGAACTGCTTGATGTTGTAATTGGTGCCGAAGTTTTAAATAGTAAAAAGAAATAATAAATTTCATTGAATATCACTTTTATTTGTGATACAATTTTTTTGATTTAACAATAAAATTAAGAGGTGTATTATGGTTGCAAAAAATACTAAGAAAAAGACTGTGAAAACAGATAAAAAAGTTACATCAAAACCTGTTGTAAAAAAGGTAAACAACAAAAAATCTAAAATTACTTTCGTTATTGTAACGATTGCACTTTTGCTTGCTTTGATATTTGGAATCATTTCTTTCTTCCCATGTTATAAACGAGAAAAATTTGCAATAATTGCAAAAGATGGAAGAGAAAAAGTTGTGTTTAAACTTGAAATAGCTGATACAGATGAAGAAAGATTGAACGGCCTTATGGGACGTGAAACACTTGCAGAAAATACTGGTATGTTATTTGATTTTGAAACACCAGATTATTATTCAATGTGGATGAAAAATACTCTTATTCCTCTTGATATGATATTTTTCAATGAAAATGGTAAGGTAATAAAAACTGCAACAAACAGAAAACCTATGACCGAAGATTTAATCAATCCTTGTTCTATTGATTTTGAAAATGCTTTGAAATCAAAGAAAAACAAAACTATTGATATTGATGAATTTTTTGAAAAATGTGAAACAAAATACCTTAAACCAAAGAATTTAGTTCGTTATGTTATAGAACTTCCTGCTGGAACAATTAAGGCATCAAAAATTCGTGTTGGCGATATTTTGTTGAAGAAATAAAAATTTACTGTTATTATAACTGCTATATGTAACAATATAGCAGTTTTTTTATTTGAGGATACAGATATGAAAAAAACATCAAAAAGACAATACCAGGTTGGTGAAGTTTTAAAAAGAACTCTTTCTAATATGTTTAGAGAAGGATTATTCGATGAAAAAATTTCTGATTTATTTTCTATTACAGAAGTAAGTCCAAGTCCAGGATACCAAACTGCGTGGGTGTTTGTATCTGCTATGAATCCTAGTAAAAACGAAGAAATTGTGAAAAAATTGAATGAAATTTCTGGCGAAATAAGGTTTATGCTTGCAAAAAAAATTGATATGCGTTCAACCCCTGCACTTATATTCAAGTTTGATAATTCTCTTGATTATGCAAACAGAATCGAGGAGATTTTAAATTCTCCTGATGTAAAAAAAGATTTGGAAAAATCTGATAACTAATATTTTTTATCTATAACTGATGATGCTTTTATCTTTTCAAAATATTTATTTGAAAAGGCATCAAGTTTATTTTGAAGAATTGAAAATCTTATTTCTTCCTTTTCTTCGTTTGAAAATTCAGGTGTGAACTGGGATTTATCACAAATAAAAAATGCAGTATTATTATCATTGATTTGTGTAAATGGGGTTAGCTTTAATACTTGGGTATGAGATAAAAGATTATGTAGTTTTTTATCCATTTGTTTGTCTGTAAGGGTAAACTTTAAACCACTTCCTGCTTTTCCATTTTGTTTCGCAAATTTTATAAAATCATCACAAGTTGAAATATTTTTCATTTTTTCTGACAATGATTTGATTTGTGATTTTTCTGCAATAATCGATGAAATTTCATACTGAAATTGTTTTTCATTTTTCATATTTTCAATCAATAAATCAAGTTCGCTATCTGTGACTTTTACATAAGAACGAAGAACAGAATACATAAATTTCATCCAAATAACATCTGCCTCTATTTGTTTATTCACGATACTTGGTTCTATATCAAGTTTTTTTACAAGTTTATCATATCCACCATCAGGAAGATTCAAATATTTTTCCATACGCTTTTTGGCTTCATCCAATTCAATAGGAGTAATATGAATACCGAATCGAGATGCTTCGGCAACTTTTATTTTATCATCTATCATTTCATCAAGAACTTTGTTTTCTATTTCACTATCAGACATAGTGTATTTATTTAGTTTCAAAAGTTCATGTGAAAGTTTTGCACGTTGTTCAACATCGTATGATGTTATAATATCGCCATTAACTATGGCACGAATTGCAACTTCTGATGCAAATAGATTTATTGGAAAAAGCAAAAATAAAAATAAATATAATACTTTTTTCAACATATTTTCCCCCTTTAATTACTGTCTGAACTTACACCAAAACTTGAGGAAATAGAACCCAATGTTTTAAATGCAAGTGTAAAGTAAATTGATTTATCACCAACATAATCTTTATCCCTTGTATAATCGTTCACAAGATTTATGTTAAATTTAAAGCAATCATTTTCATATTCAAGACCTGATAAAAACTTGATACTTCTATGCTGATCAAGATCATATCTGTTTCCAACAAAAACTTTCCAATTTCTTGTAAGTTGAGATGAAACATAGGCATAAAGTTCATCAGACTTAACAGAATCACCGTCTTCAATAAACATATTTCTTAAGTAAACATAACTTAAAGTAAGGTTAAGTGCTTTTGGTCCAATATACAAGTTGACATCATTCCTATTTGCACGAAAATCACCATGAGAAAGACGTGTTTTATATTGTAAACGGAAAAAATTTGATGGTGTATAACTGATACTTGATACTATATCAGATGCACCTTTATCATTTTTAAGACCACTGTTTGCAATATATAAATCATCGGGAACATCAATATTGTAATTTTGCCCTATAAAGAATGCAAGTTGTTGATTATTGTTATAATTTTGGATAAAGTTTATTCCATAATTTACTCTTATACCACTTTCAAACAAGTCATAACCTGAAAATCTATCTGTGCTAAATAAATTTTCGGTTTCAAGTTCAAGATAACTACTATCCATATTAGGGATAGAAGAATCAGATGATTGTTTTGGTGAAGCAATAAGTTGTATAGTTGGTTCCAAAATTTCAGTTCTGTTAGAATATGATCGATATAATGGATATTTCCACATTAAATCAGCACTTATATTTGCACGACCAGTAGAACCAGAATAATAACCACTTGCTTCTTGATTATCTTCTACATCATCAAGAACAAATAAATCACCCCTACCCTCTATACCAAAATTAAATAAATGACCTCCACTTGTTTTAAATGGTTGAGAATAACGAAGAATTGATGAAGTTCTGAAATTTGTTTCATCTCGTTTAGTAGATTTATTATTATAGTCAAGTATTATATGTGATGTGTTTAAGTTAAAATCCCAAAATCCGCCATATTCATTTGGTTCACTTACCCTTTTGTAATTTATTATAGGCATAACCTTTGGAGTATAAGTGTAATTGCTATGCAATGCTTGATAAAAATACATATCCGCAGTCAAATAACTTCTATTCAATGAACCTTCTAATTCTATATTTGATGAAAGCCATGGGTCAGTATTGAAATCGTATGTTCTTAGATAGTTATAATCAGAAACTCTTTCAATATGGATTGTTCCACGCCATATATCGTTTATTTCAAAATAATTATTTGTGTTGATAAACCATCTTTTATCTTCGTTATTAGCAGAATCTTTTTCCTTAAAACTTCCACTTGTAACACTTGTAAAATAATCCTGATTAGTCCTATATTCACCAAACCAAATAGTTCCCCTGTTCGTTGTGAACATTGGACTGATAGTCATATCATTATAATCATTAAGTTTTATAAAAAATGGAATTTGAAAAACATTTCCAAGTTTTGTTGATGTTCCAAATTTTGGAATTAAAAGCCCAGTTTTATTCTTTATATTTGGAGTATAATTTTGAAGAATCGGCAAATAAAAAACAGGAAAATTCCACATATAAAGTAAAGCATTGGTATAAAACAAACTTCCTGTTTCGCGATTATGTGTAACCGAACCTGCCCCAATTTTCCATGTAGGAGAATTAGAACAATCATTTAATCCTTCTTTACAAGCAGTGTATTCAACATCTTCCAAAATAATTTTTGTTGGATTGGTCATATTTGCAGATTCAGCTTTTGCATAAGAATTTTTACCAAACTTAACATTTATTTCACCAAGAGAAGCCTTGTCTGTTTCGGTGTTGATAACAAGTTTTTGTGTATCCATAACCGAATCTTTGTTTGAAATATCAATACGGCCATCAGCAGTAATTTCCTTTGTCTTAACATCATATTCCATTTGTTTAGTCAAAAGTTTATTACTTTTATAATCAATTTTAACATCACCAACGGTTGTAAATTTTCCAGTATTTTTATCATACACTATTTCATCAGTTTCAAATAATGTAGCATCACTATTCGTTGCAGAAAAAACATCCGAACATATAAACATAAAAAAGATAAAGTATTTTAAATAATTTTTCATTTTTTGATTTTTAACCTTTTTATGTTTAACAAGTTATCTGAGTAAAGAAATTTCAACATAATAATAATTGCTGTAATTGTAACAAAATAAACCAGCGGATATAAATTTGTGTGTATTCTTAACATATTAAAAATAGAAATATAAAGCATTTGAAATGCAACCATACTTGACACGGCAAAAATCATATTTTTGCTATTGCTTCGTTTATTAAGAGGAGATTTGAATATCGCAAGAAGTGCAATTAAAGCAAAAATTAAATTATAAAGTGGTTGTATTAACCTTTTATGAAATTCAACTAAATATTTTGGAAAAGTAGTATCATTTGCATGCCCAAGTTCCTTTGCATGAAGAAGTTCAAAAAGACTTAATTCCCCAGGTTTTTTATACCTAACTGAATTTTTTGCAACAACACCTAAATCTGCAGTATATTTTTCAAATGTTCCAAAAGTATATTTTTCCTTTGCCTTTTCTTGGATACTTCCATTTACCAAAGCAAGTGAAATATTATTGTTTGTTGTAGAAACAATTCCTTGCTCTGCAAGTATAGTTCTTACCCTATTTTTTTGTCTTTGATCATTGATAAAAATATCAGAAAGAATATTATCTTTTGAACTACGAACATAAATTGTTAATCCATTTGTAATTTGATTAAATTCCCCCTCTTGTATCAAAAGCGCAGAGATATCATTTTGTGAATCAAAAAGGAATGTTCGATACTTTGTTGCATAAATAGGAGAAATATATAACGTTATAAAAAAACACAATAATGTAATTACAACAGATAAAAATAATGTTGGTTTTGATAAATCGCGGACTGACATACCTACGGCTTCCATAATGACAAGTTCCTTATCCGAAGCAAGACGATTATACACAAAAAGAATCACTG
Organism: Alphaproteobacteria bacterium; assembly: GCA_017938435.1. GTDB lineage: Bacteria > Pseudomonadota > Alphaproteobacteria > Rs-D84 > CACZYB01 > CACZYB01. The sequence goes on along the minus strand of JAGBBO010000047.1, from coordinate 14,123 downwards.
CAAATAAACCAATAGGCAAAATAATTACAAGCAAATCAGGTAAAAGAAGACTTGTCATTTTTAAAAATGACCAAAAACCAATATTGTTATTTACCAAATAAGAAAGAAGTCTGATTATTTGAGAAAACCAAGCAATACCTAACAATATTGATGATACAATAAACAAGCCAAACAAAACTTGTTTCGCAATATATTTATCTATTATTTTTATTTCTTTTACTTTTTGGCTCATAATGGCTGATTTTACTATAATATTTTTATTTTTAAAGTCTTTTTTTAGGAATAATTAAATATCCGTATCAAAAAACATAAAAATATTATTATAATTTCAATTCTTTTATTAAAATTTCAGCCTCATCAAGCCATTTTTTAATAGAAATATCAATACCTTGTTTCCAAAACTTTGCATCCGTTGGATTAAGTCCGAATGGTTTCATCAAACTTACAGCATCTTTTGTAGAACCACTTTCAAGCATTTCTATGTAAAGTTTTTCAAACTTTTTTGCATCTTTACCTTTTACTGCAAACAAACTTTGTGTAAAAAGTTCACCAAATGAATATGCATAAACATAAAATGGACGCATAAAGTGACCTACATAAGACCAAAGATTTTCCATATTGTCATATTTGAAAATTTCACCATCGCGACCATACATATCTTTTGATACTTTCATCCAAGCATCGTTAAAATCTTGGTTTGTAAGTTTACCTTGTTTCCTTTTTTCATGAATAATTTGTTCGAAAAATGAAAAACTGATTTGACGATTAACCGAATTTATCCAATCATTTGCCTTTGATAAAAGAAGTGCTAATTTTTCCTTTTTATCAGTAATGTGATTAAGCATATATTCAAAAGTTAACATTTCTCCAAAAATACTTGCAGTTTCGGCATAAGCCATAGGTGCTTGGGTTTGTAAAGTTCCTTGCTTTTTTCCGGCAAGTAAACCATGAACAGAATGACCTAATTCATGTGCCAAAGTCATTACATCACGGGTTGTCCCCATATAATTCAAGAAGGTCCAGGTATAAACTTTTCCACCTTGGGCAACCATAGTATAATTGTATGCACCACTTGTTTTTCCCTTATATACCGGTGCATCAACACGGTGATTTTTGAATGAATCACGAATTAAATTTGCAAGTGTTGGAGAAAACTTTTCATACGCAGAAATAACTGTTTTCACACAATCATCCCATGAATAGTAAGCCTTGCTTTCAAATGGAAGTGGGGCATTTCTATCAGCCCAATTCAAAACTTTTTTATGAAGTAATTTTCTTAAAATATTATAATATCTTTTACCCTGCTCTGCACCATATTTTGCAACAGAAGTGTGAAGGGCATCAACCGTTTTTGCGTCAAGATTATTAGATATATTTCGCGAATCCATTATAGATTTAAAACCGCGTTCACTATCCATCAGATTTTTTTCACCAATAACCAAATTTAACGCTCTTGCACGCAAATTTGCATATCCTGATGTTTCCAAAACTTTATTTAATTCATCAAGTGCTTTTTTACGCAATTTTGCACTGTGTGAGGTATTACTTATATTTATAATTTCAGAAAGATTATATTTCTTTCTTCCTATATGAAACTCCAACTTTGTTTCAATTTCATCCATCATATCATCCCATTCACCAGATAAGAATGGAGAAACTTTTGTAAGTATTGTTTCAACACTTTCCGAAAGTTGGTATTTTGCATTTTTACGAATCTTATCAAGATAAGGTTTATGATGTTTAAGAAGTTTTGATGTCTTAAGTTGTGCATCATAATCTTTTTTATCTAATGCCCCCAACTCGATATCAAAAAATGTAAGATTTGCAAGGGCAATACTTAATTTTTCTTGGGCAATAGATGTTTGTTTTTTTATTTCTTGATTTTCGGCATCACGGCTACTCATCAAATAAAAATATGCAAACATTGTAGTAGTAATTTCATCTATTGTAATTATATCTTTTATGGCGTCTTCTAATTTTGAATTCAATTTACCTTTGTATTTTTTTGGAAAATCAAGGCAAAGTTTTTCGACATTTGCGACATCTATTGTGATTTTTTTATCATTTATTGATTTGTAAAGCGGGCTTAAATCCCAACGACAATTTATTAAATTTTCATCTTTTTTCATTCTGTAATCTCCTTAATTTATCTTAATTTGAGTATAATACCGAATCAATAAAATTTCCATACTAAAATTAGATTTATTTTTTCCTTTATTTTCTATCTTCTACACTGTAGAATAAACGAGTAGAATAAAAAAATAGGAATATTTATGACTAGTTATCTTGATGATATTAAAAACGAAAAGTTTGAAGTTAGACTTGCTAAAACAGAGGCCGAAGTTGTTGCTGCACAAAAATTAAGATATAAAATTTTCTTTGAAGAAGATGGTGCAAAACCATCCGAAGAAGTAGAAAAAGAAAAACGCGATTTTGATGAATTTGACCTTTACTGTGATCACCTTATTGCTATAGATAAAAATGCTGGTAATGATCCAGAAGATTATGTAATTGGAACATACCGACTTATGCGAAAAGTTGGGGCAAAAGGTGTTGGAAAATGGTATTCACAGGCTGAATTTGATGTTGAAAAATTTAATGATTATGATGGTGAAGTATTGGAGCTTGGCCGTGCCTGTGTGCATAAGGATTTTAGATCAAAAGTTGTTATGCAAATGCTTTGGAATGGATTGGCTGCATATATGTTTGATTTTGATATAAAACTAATGTTTGGTTGTGGAAGTTTTTTGGGAACTGATGTAAACAGTGCAAAGGAGGCATTATCTTATCTTTACTATAATCACACTGCTGATGGTAAATTGGAAATAAATGCAAGGACAGAGAATGCTGTGCCTTACCCTCTTGTTCCAAAAGAAGAAATTGATGAGCGAAAAGCATTTATCTCTCTTCCTACTATGATAAAAGGATACCTTCGTGTTGGATGTAAGGTAAGTAAAAGTATTTTTGTTGATTATTCATTCAATACATTTGATGTATGTATAATTTTTGAAACAAAGAATTTAAAACAAAGTTATCTTGAACATTACGAAAAGAAAATCAAAGGATAATTTCAATATTCAAAAGGAATTTATGCTTGATTGTGGATTCCGAATCAAGTCCGGAATAACGGACTGAAGGTATCGTGGCGGAATGACAAACCGAATACAATAACAAAAAAATCCCCACCGAATAAACAATGGGGATTATCCTTAAGAAAAGGAAATTTTTATTTATCAGCTCTTCTAGTATAGGTATAATCTTTTGCACTAATCCAGCATAAACCTATTGCACTATTACATTTTGAACCAGTGTTAAAATAATCACTTACTGCTACTTGTCCAGGCATATAATTTTTTGAAGACTCCCACCCTGTATAGCAACTAGACACAGAATAACTAGTTCCATTTGGGCTGGTTGATAAAATAAGACCTGATCCATGGACTGTATGACCACCATCACCCCATTCATATCTTCCAGAACCATCTTTTAATTGATGGTAAGTAATAACAGATCCATAATTTCCGTTACTGTCTTTACAATTAGTTGAAGTATAATAATAAGCATAAAGTCTTAATTTACACATATTGCCACTTCTATAATAATTATCTTCACATACACAATTATCTATAGATGTTGAACCAACAGGACTGTTTGAATGTGATGGACAAGGAGCACATTCATCACCTAGTTTATAATAATTTGCATTACAATTCCAATCGGGACCAGTTTCAGATACCCATGTTGCATTATATGGTTTATTATATTCTGCACAATAAGAACCTCCATTTGCCTTACCACTTTCATCAGTAATTTTACAATATGTATGTCCAATACATATAGGAGTTTTCTCTTCAAGATTTTTATATACGACAACAGGTCCCACTGGATTTGCAACTGATGATGTAGAACCTTCTTTTGAACAATATGATGTTTTTTCAACACCACTGATACCACATTTTCCATACGGTGTGCCAAATTTATCTTCGTGACATCCAGTGCAAGTTGCAGCACCAGCTATAGAATATTTACCAACAGGACATATAATAGGATTTACAGAACCTGATGGACAATAGTAACCAGCAGTGCATGCGTTACAACTTGCTTGTCCTACTGTTTTGTTAAATGTTCCGGCTGGACATGCAACACAACTTGTTCCATTATCGTATGTTCCGGCTGGACATTTGTCGCAACCTGTTTTTGTTGTATTTGGCTTACTTCCAGCAGCACAAGTTTTACATCCTACAGCACCGGATGTATCACTATATTTTCCTGCAGGACATGCAACACAACTTGTCCCATTATCGTATGTTCCAGCAGGACATTTGTCGCAACCTGTTTTTGTTGCATTTGGTTTGCTTCCAGCAGCACAAGTTTTACACTCTACAGCACCGGATGCATCACTATATCTTCCTGCAGGACATGCAACACAACTTGTTCCGTTATCGTATGTTCCGGCTGGGCATGCCTCACATATATATGTTTCAGCAATTGCAGGTGTTGGAAGACCTAAAATAATTAAATTTAAAGAAGATGTTAATAATGTTTTTGTTCTTAATTTCATTTATTTTTCCTTTCCTTTTATTCATATTTTCCAGATGTTGTCACAGCATATGCCCTATATCCAGCAGGACATTTTTTACCTGATACTATTATTTTTGTTTTTTCTGGAGCTGATTTGTATCCTTTTGCACATACAGCCTCGCATTTACGAGATGATGGAATATATTGCATTTTTGCTTTTGAATTTGTATTTTGATGACAAAGACAATTTTGTTTGCTAACTGCACTTACAGTATTAGAATATTTGCCTTCTACCTCGGTGCCACAGGTCGCAGCTTCTGGATCTGGCACACAATATTTTGCAAGTGCGTTTGTTATTTGCTCGATTGTTGCAGAATGGGCGACGCCACCTGACAACAGCAAGGCGATTAGAAGTAATTTTTTCATTCTCCCTCCATAGTTTTATTCCTTGGTTTTTGGTTGTTTTGTTTTTCCCTTCACCTTTACCTCCTTTTAAAGAGGGAGGGCGGAGAAACTACTAACACCGCCCATGGTAGGACGAAGTATAAATATGGAAACTTCGCCCATAAGGGGGGTATCGCTATGAGAAGCTTACCCACAAAGTTGAGTGGCTAAACCAAGATAAATCCACTCCATATATTTTTGCAATCGAATAAGGTTTTTGCCCCCTTCAATCGCTGTCTATACAGCGGGGAGTTCACAAAATCATGTTAACAGGTATGATCTCCTTGATCTTTAAGGAAACAATTCGTCCTTTGGACATACACCAAGGACTCCCCGCAATTAAGCAGGGCTAAAATCCCTAGAGCAAAAAAATATGCTCTACTGTTAACTTTTATGGACTTGTGACGGTCCCATGCCATATGACACACTTTAATAGTATAGTAATATATCAAAAAACTCAAGTAAATTTTAAATGGTATAAAAAAATCCCCCTCGTAATTGAGGGGAAAAATTAGAAGTTTTTTATTTTGTTTCTGGACATTTATAATTGTTTAACTCGATACTGTTCCAATTTGGCGAAAGCATTGAGTAAGTTATAACCTTATCCTCGTCACCATTTTTTTCGTAACAAGTAATTGCAGTTATATCCTTGTCCATAGAATAGATTGTATTTATTACTTTATCATTTTTCATAAAATCTTTGCGAATATTATATTTATATTTTTTTTTCATTTCCATCTATATCAACATAACTATTTGTTCTTGGATTTTTTAGGTGGAAAGTATCAAATAACAAAGTTCCCTTATCATAAGTGCTTGTTTTAAAATCACCAACATTGAAATCACCATGAAGTTTATCATTCAAAAGAGAGAATTGATATTTAACTTCGCCAGCACAGTTAAGAACTGCAACCTTTCCGGTAATATTCTTTTTACCTTGGAATACACATCCAGCCATAGGTGAATTAACAGCACAATATAAATCATTTACCTCTTTTACACCGTTAATTGTGTATTTTTTGAAAACATACTTTGTTCCAATTTTTGCAACGGCAACATCTTCGTTTTCACAAAAGTTTATATAACTATCATCACCAATTTTTGTAGATTTCAAAAAGCCATTTGCGTAGAAAGATTTTACATTGTAAATTCCCCAACCAAATGCAGTTGGTTCCTTTGTAGTATAACTTCTTAAAACTCTATCCTTTTCATCGTATGTAATAACCTCTTTTACATCACCCTCAACTAGGCGATATTCCTTATCTTCCTTGCGAATATTACCAGTGAAAACATAACCATTTTCATCACAATATTTCATATAAGTTTTATCTTGTTTATTACAAATATATAAATCATCCTTTTGAACAGTAGCCTTGATGTTTTCAGTAGATTTTACAAGGTCGTTATATTGAATTTTACCACTTTTATCAAAGGAATAATTAAGCGAACTACAACCCATTAAAAGTGCAAGCAAAAGTAAAGATTTTTTCATATTATCCTCCTTCAAAAAAACTGGAATTAACCAATTTTTCACATCTCTTCGCAGGTTATTCTAACATATTTTAGGAAAATATGCAAATTATTTTATGGAAATAATATAAAAAAACTAAAGCCACTCTTTTATTTTATCAAAGAAATTTTTCGAATCGCCATTCTTTTTTCTTTCTTCCTCAAATTCACGAAGTAATTCCTCTTGACGAGATGAAAGTTTTACCGGAGTTTCAACAGTAATATCCAAATACATATCACCACGAACCGAAGAGTTTATGCCTGTCATACCCTTTCCTTTTAAGCGAAGTTTTTCACCAGTTTGGATACCCCTTGGGATGCGGACTTCGGCTTTACCACCTTCAATAATTGGAACTTCGATTGTGGCACCAAGTGCCGCTTCTCCTATAGAAATAGGAACATTTAAAATCAAATTTTTGCCTTCGCGTTCAAACACTTTACTTGGACGAATCATTACATAAACATATAAATCACCAGCAGGACTTCCACCAAGACCAGCTTCCCCCTCGCCACTTACACGAAGTTTTGTGCCAGTATCGACACCTGCGGGAATCTTTATTTCCAAAGTTTTATTTTCAACTTCGATACCAGAACCATTACAGAAATGACATGGATTCTTAATTACATACCCTGTTCCACCACATTCAGGACAAACTTGTTGGCTCATAAAAAAGCCCTGACGAACATTTATAACACCGCTTCCATGACATTTCGAGCAAGTTGTTTTATTTTCACCACCCTTGCCATCACAATGAGAGCATTTACCATTTCTACGGAATTGAATTGTTTTTGATACACCGTGGAATGCTTCTTCTAAAGTTATTACTATATCATATCTTAGGTCTTGGCCCCTATTTCGTGTAGAGCCACGACGAGAATTTCCACCACCCATAAAATCAGAGAAAATATCAGAGAAAATATCAGAAAATCCACCACCTTCGCCGAAATTAAAGTCAAAGCCACCATTACCAAAACCACCAAAGCCACCGCGACCAGCACCGCCCATACCTTGTTCAAAAGCGGAATGACCAAATTGATCATACGCAGCTTTTTTCTGAGGATCTTTTAAAACCTCGTATGCCTCATTTATTTCCTTAAACTTTTCTTCTGCACTTTTATCACCAGGATTGCGATCAGGGTGATATTTCATAGCCATCTTTCGATATGCCTTTTTAATTTCATCATCAGATGCGCCTTTTGTAACGCCAAGTAAATCGTAATAATCAGCTTTTGCCATTTTATAAATTGTCCCGATATTTTTTTAATACACGAAGTGTATATAGTAAAGTTATCTTAAAATTTCAAGATGTTTGCATAAATTTTTACTATCTTTGTCCAAGCCCACTTTTTTTAGCCAAAGACGACCTTTTTTTTGCATAATTAGGTGCAACCATTGGGTAATCCCTTGGTAATCCCCATTTTTCTTTGTATTCAGCTTCGGTCATATTATATTTTGCCTTAAGATATCGTTTTAGCATTTTTAACTTTTTTCCATCCTCAAGACAAATTATATAATCTGGTTTAATAGAATCTTTTGGATTTATAAACGGAGTTAAAGCATAACTTGCTGTTTTATCAGAAATTGAAACCAAATGAGAATAGATACTTTCAACAATTCCTGTGATTTTTGAATCTTCCACTTTATTATTACTAAAATACCCAGATGCAATCTGTGCAGTAGCATTTAGTATAGTTTTTTGAATATCTTCTGATAAAAATTTTTTTTGTTCTGGCATAATTTTCTCCAAATTTAATTATTTTTCCCTTGTATTATACCAGAATTTAAAGTAAAAGTAAAAGGTAAAAATAAAGAGGTGTTTATATGTTTTTAGAATCTTTGTGGAATAAGTTTAGTTTTGATTTACTTCCCACACTTCCAATAAAATTTGGGTTTGGAAGGGCATTGCTTTTATTCATATTTGCAATGTTTCCGGCATACATTGCTTATGCGAAACAATCTTTACAAAGAAAAAAAATTTATCTTTTTTCATTCATAGATTTTGCAATATTTTATTTTTGCTTTTTTATTAGTGTTGAAGATTTCTATTTTGACAGAGGTGATTTAACAATTTTTGCAAAAACCCTTTATGCTATATTATTTTTGTGTTCCATAATTGATTTAGAGGATAAAAAATCATATCCATATAGGAAAAAACCTTTTATCAAAAAATATATTTCTCATCCACTTGAATCTTTTGCTTCACATTTATTTTATTTAATATTTAAAATTTTTCCTGTGGAGTGGGCATCATGGCTTGGTGGAAAAATTGGTGTTTTAATTGGAAAAACTCAGGGCAAATACAATAAACTTATAGATGCAAATCTTAAAATTGCATTTCCAAGGAAAAGTTTAGCTGAACGTAATAAAATTAAACATGATGTTTGGGAAATGATGGGAAAATATACTGCTGAGCCAGTTCATTTTCCTGAGATTTTTAGAAATTATAAAAAATATCTTACATTTGAAAATGATGCAATTTTAGATGAGTTAAAGAATAAACCATATGTTGCATTTATTTCTCATTCTGGGACAATGGGATTGATTGCAATACCATTTGCTCTTCATAAAGCTCCTTGCTCTATACTTTATAAATTTCCAAGTAATAATCTTACAAACAATCTTGTTACAAAAAGTTTTGGTAATGGTATAGGAAATTTAAAATTCGTTCCAAATACAGTAAATGGAACTAGAGATGCAATGAAAATACTTTTGAATGGAAGTGCAATGCTTGCTGTTCCTGACCAAAAATTTCAAACTGGAATTCCTACAAAATTTTTCGGAGTAAAAGTGAAAAGTCCTGTTGGAGTCGCAAAATTGGCTTCTCATTTTAATTGCCCTATTCTTCCTATACAAATAGTAAGAGAACATGGCGTTCATCATAAAATTATTTTCCACAATACTTTTATGCCATTTAAATCGAAAGATAAAGATGCTGATGCAATAAAAACTACTCAAAAAATAAATGATATCATTGAGGGATGGATAAAAGAGAATCCTGCACAATGGTTCTGGGTTCATGATAGATGGGATATTAAAAATAAAATAAGGAGCAAAAATGCAAAATCAAAAAACAATTAAAAACAAAATCGTATTTACTGGCATTGGTCAACACAAAGGAACTTTGAATACCATAGAACTTTTTCCAGCAGATATTGATACAGGTATTGTTTTTGAAATAAAAGGTCAAAAATATCAACTTAACCTTAATAATGTATTCGGAGAAACTGGATATACTTGTATTGGGGAAAAAGATGGTGTAAATGTTAAAACTATTGAACATCTTGTATCTTCATTACATGGACTTGGGATTGATAATTTAGTTATAAAAACAGAATCCGAAGAAATTCCAATACAAGATGGTTCTGCACTCCCTTTACTTAAAGAAATTGAAGAAAAAGCCGGCTTTTTAATACAAAATGCCCCTAAAAAGGCAATAAAAATACTAAAAAAAGTTGAATATAGCGATGAAAAGGGATCTGTATCTATTGAACCATCAGATAAGGGACTTTTAACCCTTGATGTGACAATAGATTACAGTGGAATCAAACCTATTGGAATTGAACAAGAAATTATAGATTTAACAGAAGAAAATTATAAATCTAAAATTTGTATGGCTAGAACTTTTGCAAGGATGAGTGATGTAGAATACCTTCATTCAAAAGGGCTTTGTCTTGGTGCAACATTAAAAAGCGGAATCGCAGTTGATGAAGAAAAAATCATAAATCCAGAAGGTCTTCGTGAACCAAATGAATTTGTATTTCATAAAATACTTGATGCGATTGGTGATTTATATGTTATGGGACACTCTATAATTGGATTTTATAAAAATAGTCGTGGTGGACATTTTCACAACAATCAACTTGTTCGCAAAGTTATGTCCGATGAATCAAATTATGAAATAGTGGAGTTGTAAATGCTTATAATGGGAATTGATCCTGGATTAAGACACACAGGTTGGGGAATCGTGGATTTCACAAATAATCAATTCCGACACATTGCGAATGGAACCCTTAACATTTCAGAAAAAGGAACATTGCCAGAAAGGCTTGCTGAAATATATAAAAGACTTAGGGAAGTTTTGGAACAATATAAACCTGAGGAAGTTGCTGTTGAAGAGGTTTTTGTAAATGTAAATCCGTCATCAACACTTAAATTGGGGCAAGCAAGGGGTGTAGCTATTTTAACACCATCAATTTTAGGAATTTCTGTTTTTGAATATTCACCGAATCTTATTAAAAAGTCAGTTGTTGGTATAGGACACGCAACAAAGGAACAAATACAAATGATGGTTGGCGTTTTACTTAACAAACCAAAAATAAATTCTGAACATTCTGGTGATGCTTTGGCAATGGCAATATGTCATGCTCATAACAGAAAAAATGGGTTGTAAGCCCCATTATTTTTGCAACTTGTCCTATTGTATAACTCATTTTTTACCTCTATCATTTATATAGATGAAAAAGGTCTTGTTAATTTAGGAAAAATGAATATTATTTCTTATGGTAGTGCGATACATTCCTATCGTTTAGTAGGAGATATTGTAGGACAGACATTTCATGATGGCTTATCAATCAAAAACAAAAGTTGATAATTAGCTTAGTGAAAATAAATTAAAATAAGTTAGGCTATAAATGATTATGTGGTTAATAATAATGATTGTTGGATTACTTTTTACAGCGATTGCTTTGTTATACATTGGAAGCAGAGTTGCAAAATTTATTTCCAACAAAAACTTTTCAGTAAAAAAGAAAACGGCAATAGGATTATTTGTTGTCGTTTCTTTATTTACCTGTATTGGTTTTATAATAAATTTTATAAATGCAATAGTCTGTGCAATATATTTTGCAATGATTTGGTGTATTTGTGATTTTATATTTGGAAAAATAAAAAAATCATATAAGCATTACTATGCAGGATGGTCAGCTATTATATCAAGTATTGTTACCCTAGCTTTTGGCTGGTATTTTGCACATAATGTGTGGCGAACAGAATATAATATTTCAACTGTAAAAGATATAGAAAATTTAAAAATTGTTATGTTTGCAGACTCTCATATAGGTGCAACTTTTGATGGTGATGGTTTTAAAAAACATACTTTAGCTATGAATAATGAAAAACCTGATATACTCGTTATAGTTGGAGATTTTGTTGATGATGATACAACAAAAGATGATATGGTAAAATCTGTAAAAGCATTAAGTGAAATAAAAACTAAGTATGGAATTTATTTTGTTTTTGGTAATCATGATAATGGATATTATGGACCAAAATATCGTGGTTTTAGTGATCGTGACTTAATACATGAACTTGAAAAAAATAATATAATAGTTTTACGAGATAAAATGAAATTGATTGCAAATCAGTTTTATGTAATAGGAAGGAAAGATTTATCCGAAAATTTATTGACTAATGGAAAAAGAGAATCTATGACAGATATTACAAAAAATCTTGATAAAAACAAATATACTATCATTCTTGATCATCAACCTGCTGATTATAAAAACCAAGAAAAGGCAAATGTGGATTTGGTTCTTTCTGGACATACACATGGTGGACAACTTTTTCCATTTAATAATGTTGGAAAATGGATTGGTGCAAATGATAAAATTTATGGATATGAAAAACGAAATAATACAAATTTTATTGTGACATCGGGGATTTCTGATTGGGCAATAAAATTTAAAACTGGAACCAAATCGGAATATGTCGTTATAAACATAAAAAGTGATAAAAAAGCCGGCTTTTAACAACCGGCTTTTGATTTTATCTTATTTTTTCACCTTTAAGGTATCTGTAAACTTCATTCATATTTGGAGAAATAGAAGTATCACAATCATAAATTTTTTGCACTTTTCCATCAATAATATGTTCTTCCTTTGCAAGTTTGGAATAGATATCCCCATAAAAAAAGATTTCAAAAAGCCTTTTCCCTTTTCCAAAATCATATTGACGGAAAAGAGAAATAGATGCAATTTCACCATCAAATGAAGTTGTGCACATATTTAAATTTTTATTCAATTTTTCGAATTTATGCGAAATAATTTCTTTATTCATATTACACCTCTTTTTTATTTTTTGATTATACTAACTTTATTTTTTGTCTATGTCAAGAAGAAAAAGAATAATTCCTTGTCTTATTTTTTGCTTTGGTTATAATAAAATAGGTGGAGGAAGAATATGGCTAAATCAAACATTATAATTGGTGGACTTGTTCCATTTACAACTATTGACTATCCAACAAAAATTTCTGCGGTTTTGTTTTTGCAAGGTTGCCCATGGAGATGTATTTATTGTTCCAATCAACAACTTCTTTGCTATAGGAAACCAACCCAACAAGACAAAGAAAATTACGAATATGTGTTAGAACTTCTTAAAAAACGAACAAAAATTCTTGATGCAGTTGTGTTTAGTGGTGGCGAGGCAACTTCACAAACCGATGAAATTATTACTGCGATTGAGGAGATAAAGGAGTTTGCTCCACATTTTAAATTTGGACTTCATACAAATGGATGTTTTCCTGAAAAACTTTCAAAACTTTTACCATATATTGACTGGGTTGGATTAGATATAAAGGCTCCATGCAAAAAATATGAACAAATTACAAAAGTAAAAGGTAGTGGGGAATTTGCATTTGAATCATTAGAAATACTTTTAAAAAGTGGAAAAGATTTTGAGGTTAGAACTACTGCGGATCCGACAGTTCTTACAAAAGATGATATATTAGAAATTGCTGAATTACTTTCAAAGGCTGGGGTAAAACATTATGCCGTTCAAAGGTGCAGACCTGCAACAAAGGATCAGCCAAATAATCCTTTGGCTATGCAATTTTTTATGGATAAAGAATTTGAAGAAAAACTTCGTTCCCTTATCCCAAATTTAGAAATGAGAGTATAAAATTCAAAAGGAAGGACAACTTATTCGTTGTCATTACAAGTGCACCGATACTGGAATCCATAATAAAAAAATCCCCCTCGTAACTGAGGGGGGAAGTTTTTATTGTGAACAATTTAGCCTTATTGAATATTCAGTGCAATTACCATATGTATCCCATGAGATACAAGAAGTATTTAGTGAAGGCGAATAAGTTGGTTCAGATGTACCAATACCATTTACTGTTGAATAATACAATCCAGAAATGCTTCCAACATTCAATGATTTTGTATATGATATTTCTCCTATTTTTTCATAGTATTCAGGACCACATTCATAGCTGCCGCCGCCAGATCCCTTTTCAAGTGTACAAGATGTATAGGCACTACCAGTATATCCACTACAAGGATTAAATCCAAAAGATCTGCAATCTTGCTCTTTTGTGTAAACATAAACAGTTTTTGTTGAACAACATTGTGAACCTGATTTGATATATCCGCTATTGCAGGACCATGAACAACTATTTGATGTGCTATTTGAAGTATATGATGAATTAGAAGGTTTATTTGTGCAAGCAGTACATTTTGATGCACCTGCATAAGAATAGTAACCTGATGAACACGAATAACAACCGCCTGTTCCACCAGGTGAATAAGTTCCAGCCTCACAAATAGTGCAAGTTCCATTTGATGAATTAAAACCATATCCTGCCTTACAACTTGTCGCCTTACCGGTTGTTGCTGAACAAGAAGCAACACCTGTTGTTAAACAGTTTGTG
>JAGBBO010000046.1 GCA_017938435.1 Alphaproteobacteria bacterium | reverse complement strand
TTTAGGTGTTGTAAACTTTTTAACTATTTCTGTAGTTCTGAGGATAGCTGTTTTTTCGTCAAAGTTTTTAAGTTCGTCATCATTTGATTTCGAATCTAAATTAGCGCCAATTGGCGCTAATTTTCTGCTGTCTTCTTCTGCGGCTTTCCATCCAGGGGAAACAATTTTTTTGAGTGTTGCTGTGTAATTGTATTCACCGTTTAAAATGTTTAATTTAGTTTCATCGTAGATACAATCTGGCATACAAGATGCAAAGAAGTGATAGCAAACTAAGTTGTAAATGTTTTTTTCTTTTTCATTTGCTTGAGGAGGAAGAAAGTTTAAAGGAATTAAAGCATGGTGACTATCTAATTTTTTTGAGTTAAAAATATGTTTATTTGTGTTTGATATAAGTTTTGTATTACAGTATTTGCTATAGCTAAACTTTGATTTTAATAGTTCAAATGTTTTCATAAAAAGTTCAACATCATCATCACCAAGTACAATTGATGGAGTACGAGGATAAGAAAGACATTTATAGTCTTCATAAAGCCTTTGAGCAATTTCCAAAGTTGTGGCCGCTGAATAATTCCAGTTTTTTGCAGCTTTTTTTTGAAGTGCTGTAAGTGATAGTAATGTTGGTGGTGAAAGCTTTTTTCGAGTTGTAGTTGGAGTAATATTTATTTGTTTGTTAATTTGTCCATAGTTATTTGCTGATTTAATGTAGGAATCAATTTGAGCAAATTGAGTTTTTTTAGTCGTTGGATTAATAAGTAACGCATCAAGTTTATTTCCTTGGTTATCTTTAAGATGAGCAACACATTGATAATAAGGAGTTGCAACAAAGTTTTTGATTTCATTATTGCGTTGAGCAATGGCAGCAAGAATAGCAGTTTGAACACGACCGACTGGAAAAGTTGCACGTTTACCTGCAAGTAAAGTTGCATAAGGTGAAAAGTTCATTCCGACAAGCCAGTCAGCGTGTTGGCGAGCATAACCTTTTTTTGCAAGTTCAGAATAATCATTCCAAGGTTTAAGTTGAGATAATCCTTTTTGAATTACAGGAGTTGTGAGGGCTTCTGAAACCCAAAATCGAAAACAGTTAGTTGTATTAGTTAAGCCTGCTTCGCTGAAGACGATTCTGGCGATAAGTTCACCTTCACGGTCTGCATCAGTTGCAATAATAATTTTATCGTTCTGATGTTTTTTTAAGAGAGATAAAACGAGGTTCGTTTGAAATTTTGTGCTTTCAGTTTTTTTGTATAAAAACTGTTTTGGAATAATTGGTAAATTCTCAAAAGCCCAGATTTTGTATTGTTCAGAATATTCGTCAGGTTTGAGAAGTTCGTAAAGGTGGCCTTTACAATTCGTTATTTCAGTTTTTCCATCTGAATAATATTTCTTGTTTTTATCAAATGGAATTGAAAGGGCAACAGCAAAACTTTCAGCCACGGATGGCTTTTCAGTAATGATTAAAATAGTTTTTCCTTTCGAGAGCCTGACTGAAGAATATAAGTGAAAAGAAATTTTGTCAACTGGTTACCCAAGAATTAATTAGCGCCCATTGGCGCTAATTAGTGAAAGTGAAGAATTCAGAAAAAGAAGGAAATAAAGATAAAATAAGACCTTAGTAAGAGAAACTTGAGTCCTTAACCGATAGGCAAGATAAAGAATGGGTGTACCGTGTGGTCTAAATCATTGTTGAATATAGATTTATTGGGGTGTACCGTTGGTTTTTGGGGTGTACTATTTCCGTACCAAAAAACTTGACAAAAAAACAAGAAGGGATTAGTATAAATTTAATAATAGAGTAAAAAAACCTAATATTAGCGCCAATTGGCGCTAATTAAAAAGAGAAGTCGATGGAAGTAACGAAAGAGCAAATACTTGAGATTAAGAAATGGGAAGATGAAAACTGGTTTCTAGCAGCAAAGCTACAAGAAGAATGTTTGTCTTATGAACATTATTTAAGCGAAGTTTTGCTTTGTTTAGAAAAGGTGAATTATGAAAATCAAAGAAAAGATTTTGAGGCACAAAGAATAATGAGTAAATGTGTAAAGTGTGGAAAAGAATTTCCTGCTGTTACTTATGCAGTTTCAAAAAGTAATTATGGAGTTGGTGTACCTGAATCTATGAAGGACCATCAAAATGGAGACTTAGAATTTTTTGAAAAAGACAAGTGTAATGCTTGTTTGTTAGAAGAACGAGCAAAGGAAGATGAAGCTTTTGAAAATATGATAGAGGAGTGTTTATATGATAAAACTAATTCTTAAAACATTAATGATTATTTTACTTGGGTATATTTCTTATAAGTTTATCAAGAAATATGGAACAGAAAAAAACAAAGGAACAAGATTTATAATTTTAATTCCAGTATGTGTTTTATGTTGTATGACATTTTTTACTGAAATTAAAACTTTATTTTCATCAGAAAAAAATGTTGAAGTTTTGGAAGTAAAAGAAAATGAACCTTATTGTTTGTCTGTACCACATCATTTTTACAAGATGTCAATAAAAGATACTTTGAAGATTCCTGTAAGGGTAAAATTTGATACATCAAAAACACAAGTGATTAACGATTCGGAAGATAAAGATTATACAGCTGAAAACATAAAATCAGTTCTAGTTAATCCAATGCTTAACACTGAAGTTTTTGATAATTGTGATGATGCTGTAATGGTTATTGATGAACAAATTATAGAAGATGATATTAAAGTATTTGAGATACTAGCAGTTCGAAAAGGAGGTACAGGAATAAAGTTTATTTCAGATGCTGGAATAACCTTTGTAATTATTTCAGTGGAGTAAAAGAATGAAAAGAATCTTATTAAATATTTGTGTCATAATAAATGCTATTGTTTGGTTAAGTGCTGCATTATTAAACAAACCTTTAATGTATTTATGTTGTACTATCGTATGGTTTACGTTGACTTTATTAAGTATTTATCAGAATAAAGACTGAAAGAAAATCAAGGATAAAGTATATGAAGTTACTAGAACAATTAGCGCCAATTGGCGCTAATTAAAAAAGGAGGATATGAAGTATGGGAAAAATTAAAGAGTTTGAGATTAATAATGATTATAATTCTGTTTTTATAATTGATGAAATGGACAAAAGTCTTCATCCACAATTAACAAGAAGATTTATTGAAAACTTTTTGCATTATGCAAAGAGAAAGGACGTTCAACTTATAATATCAACTCATGAAAGTCATCTTCTTGATTTAGAGATGGTAAGACAAGATGAAATCTTCTTTGTTGAATCAACACCAACAGGTGATAGTGTTCTATATCCTTTTGATAGATTTAAGGAACGGTTTGATAAAAAAATTGAAAAGGCTTATTTAGACGGTCGTTATGGTGGTGTACCGATTTTTGATTCAATCATTTTTCCAAATGAAGATATTGAATAATTTTTAATGGAGATGGAAGAATGACTGTAAATGAAATCTTAAAAAAATACAGTAAAGAAGTAATAATTGAATGGGTTACAAATAAGTACCCATTGTTTCTGAATGAGAATTTAGAAGAAGAACTCGAAGATGTACATAATAATTTAGAGTTTGATAAAGCAAATAAAGAGTTAAAGATTCTTTTTAAGAAACAGAAAGAACTCGATAAAAAACCTTTTTCTGTTGATGTAGC
>JAGBBO010000009.1 GCA_017938435.1 Alphaproteobacteria bacterium | reverse complement strand
TTGTTGAATGTAAAACCTTATACACAAAATTATATTTTAGAAAAAGTTGAAGAAATCAAAAATAATATTGAAAATTCAAACTATAAAGATAATATAAAGAATAGTGAAATTGAGTATTTGGAAAAATACATAAAGAAATTTGAAACAAAACTTGGTTTTGATTTTCAAAATCTTTCATATAGAATTCAAAATAATAATGAAAAATTTCCAGTTTCTTTGGAATTTAATGATGAATTAAATATTTTGGGATCTGCTGGTGTTTATCAAAATACCAGCCAAAATGCTGTAGCCTATGATTTATATAATGATTTTAATTTTGTTGGTGATATTACAAAATATTTTTCATATAAGGTTACTTTTTTTGCAGGATTAACATACATGCCTCTTCAAGAGATGGGGACATACAATATTGGTCGTTGGTGGTATACAGACAATCTTCCAGAAACTTCAGAACCTGGATTTGCAAATCAAAACAGAACTGTGAATGTAAAAAGATATAATTCCTTCCTTCCATTTTCTTATAATAAATTTTGGGATGGTTCTTGCCATTATTTAACTAATATTTCAAGTGGTGGTTTTAGATGTTGGCCTGAAACTCATAGTCTTGGAATGGGAATGACAACAGATTTACGGGCAACTTTTTTTGATAATGCTGTAGAAATTGGTGTTAGTAGAATGAATCGTGAATGGGCAGGGATGGATGATGGAAGTAGTCTTGTATTAAATAAAAATGCTAGACCTTTTGTTTCTGCTGATTTAAGAGTTTCTTTGTTTGATTTTTTCTCAATTTCAGCTTTAACTGGAGTTTTGGAATTTCCTAATAGAATGGATTTAAATTCTAATGCTTGGTATGTATTTGATTCAGATGGTAAAATTGAAACAGCAAAGAATAATTATGATGCATATTTCTTTCAAAATGCTTTTTCTATTGCTATGGTTGATTTAGACTTTAAATATTTGCATTTAGATTTTGGAACTAGTTGTGTTTGGCCAAAACGTTTTGAAATGGGGTATGCAGTTCCAACTTTAGATAGATTAATTTATCAAAATAATGTTGGTGATTATGATAATTTAGCTTTGTTTGGTGATATTAAATTAAGATATCCAGGTTTAGGAAGTATTTGGTTTTCTTTATACTTAGATGAAATTACAGTTACCAAAACTTTTTATGAACAAACTAGATGTATGTATGCATTTCAACTTGGTACAAAAGTAAACGTACCAATTTTACCATTTACAACAATATCTTTTAGATATACAAAAATTGAACCATATTGTTATACTCACTTGGCAATTTTAAATGCTCCTTGGTATAACACATATATTGCACAACCATATACTAATAATGGTGAAAGTCTTGGTTATTATTTACCACCAAATGCTGATGAATTTTTATTTAAAATTGAATCAAAACCAATTACAAGTACAGCCTTTGGATTTCAATATCAGTTGATTCGTCATGGTGCTGATTGGGGAAGTGGAGCCGTTCCTGGAAGTAATATTTATTCTGAACTTCAACCAGGATATAGAGATACCTTAAGAAAATACTTCTTACGAGATGGAGTTTACGAATGGATGAGCATTTTCTCGTTATACGGTAGTTATGATTTTAAAAACTTCAATGTTCCTGTAAAAGTATTTTTGAATATGGGATATATTTATCAGTGGTTTACAGGAATTGATGGTACTCCAAG
>JAGBBO010000045.1 GCA_017938435.1 Alphaproteobacteria bacterium | reverse complement strand
GAAAATACCGCTGTTATAAAAAACATCAAGAATCATGTCCACATCTTTTTTATCGGGAAGATATTTTGAAAAAGTCTTCTCGGGATAAAACATGATAAGGACATTACCCATATCAAAAACAATATTTTTAATCATAATGCTACCTCAAGAAACTTTACAACATCTGCAACCGAGACAAATGTTTCAAGTGTATCATCTGTCACCTCAACACTGAAATCGTCTTCAAGACTCATTGCAAGATCAACCATATCAAGGCTGTCTGCCCCGATTTCTGCAAATGTTGTTTCGGGAGTCACTTCATCCTCACTGAGCTCAAAGTAATCACAGATTATTGTCTTTATTTTTTCAAACAACATAAAAACACTCCTTAGTGTAAAATGAAAAGCAATAAATATATATTAAAATACTATTTGATTTCTTACACTTTGTCAATAGTTTTTATAAGCTTATTAAAACAAAAGCGATGACATTGTGCCACCGCTTTGAAATAATTCAATTTAAATCAGTGTCCTGTATTATCTTCTGCTCTTGAACATGTCAAAGATGTCGCTGAGATCATCATCGCTTGTGCCGTACTGCTGAACGGGTTCTTCACGGACAGGCTCAGCCTTGACATCAGCTTTTTCTTCCTTCTTTGCTGACTTGAATGTGTTAGGCTGGTCACCGAAGCCTGTTGCAACAACAGTAACAACCATTTCATCATCAAGTGATGAATCAAGTGCAACACCGAAGATGATGTTTGCATCATCGTCTGCAGTTTCTTCAGTAGTTTCTGTTACTTCTTCTGCCGCAGGAGCTTCTTCTGTTTCTTCTGTTACAACTTCTTGAACCTCTTCTTGAGTTTCTTCTGTTACAACTTCTTCAGAAGTAACTTCTTCTACTTGTTCTTCAACTACAGGAGTTTCTTCAATTACTACTTCTTCCATTTCTGTTCCTCCTATAAGTTCATTTTGTGCAGATAAAGTATAATTTTTTAATTCCTCAAAAAATTCTTTTGCACTGTGGTCAAGTCCATAGAATGCCGCTCCCTCAAAACAAGGGTCTACATCATCTCCCAAAGCTAAAAGACCAAAGAAAGCACCGTCAGTAAATTCAAAATATTCTACTGCACCATCGCGCTTCCAGACTCCATCAATAGATTGAAGATACAATTCCATTGACTGAGCTTTTTTAGGAATTTCTCTAGCTGCTTTATATCTTGCTGTCCATAAATAAACATCACAACAAGCATATCTTCTTAGTACTCCGTCGTCGTCAAGATGGTCTTCCCAGGCAATATTTGGGTTCTCAGGCACAACGCCGAACGCTTGGAAGCGTTCTCTGTTGGCTTCTCCAGGACCGCCATGATCGGAGAAATCCTCTTCTTCCTGTTGCCAGAGCCCACCGACAGGGGAGTAAGGAAGAGTTTTTAAAAGTTTTTCTGCAAACTCTTCTGTTATATAAGTGAGATTTCGATTGAGACCCGTATAAAAAATTCGTACTCTCGCTTTAGAAATTATTGGGCTAATTTCGTGAATTTCTCGTACGGGCGCAATTGAAAAATTTATTCTGTCTGCGAATTTCTTGTCCATTACGATTCACCTCCCACAGAAGATTCTCTATTTTTGATCGTCTTTTCAGAACGCTCTTCTTCGGGTTTCTCGTTGCCTTCCTTTTCTTTTTTCTCTTGTTCTGCTTCGGTCAACTTTGAAGATGAACTTTGATCATCTTTACCTGATGCAGTATGAGAAGATTGGAGAGGCTTAAGGACTTCTTCCATTTTAAGAAGTTTTGTTTCAACAGTTTTAAGATCAAGCAATTGATTTTGCTCTAATCCCATTGCAAGAGAAGGAATCATAAAACTATATCCATATTGGGCGGCGTTAAGGGCTTGAGATTGATAATCTTTTACATTGTATTGCCCAACTGGAAGAATTTCTACTCCAAAAGTAATATGATTATCTGCAAATTTTGAGTTGATAACATTTTTCAACCAAATGGAAAAATTATTCGCTAAAAACATCATTAAAGCTATATCATTTTGAATTGAACGCTCTAATGATACATTTCCATCTGCCGCAAAAAGTTGTTGGCTAGAACCACTTTCGGCATAAAGAATGGAACTGATTTTTTCAAGATTGTTTTTTACTGTGGAATCGTCGTCTAAAAGAGGATGAACTTTAATCTCTCCATAAGAAGTGATACCATCAAGAAAATCATTCTTTTTGGTAATTTCAGTAAGACCTTTATGGAGTTCTATCGCTTCTTCAGGTTCAAAAACTAAATCTCCATTTGAAGTGTGCGCAATTTCTTGAACAACAAGAGTATGAAGTTGCTGAAGATCTTTTGCTTTTTCAATTTCGACATAGTCATTGAAGTTGATAATAGAAGGGATTACAGGAGAGAAATAGGGTCTCTCTTCATATAGACAAAAGTGAATGCCCATTTCTGTAGGAATTCTAATCCAAGAACTTTTAAGTTTACCTTTTAAATATTTAACGTATCCTGTCCGAATTTCTTTTGGAAAAGTAGAGATAGTTTCTTTTTTAATTTTTTCATCTCTAATTTTATCAAACCAGGAAACATCAAATTCTACAATGTCTACTCCTGAAAAACTTTTCATTCTTGAACGACAATAATCATAAGGTAAGTCTTGAATACAACACTTTCCATCTACCTCTTTTATCATTCCATAGTATGCGCCATCAACAAGCACAGAAAGTGCAAAATGGCGGCAAAGTTGTTCAAAATTTAATGAGTTTATAAATTCTAATGCTTGGAAATATTTTTCTTCATATTTTTTTTCTGTTATTTTTTTCTTATTTCCTACCATATGAGGAATAAGAAGAGGAGTGTAATATAAAATCGTAGCATAATGAGTTAATAATCTACGATAAAAACCACTTGAATAGAAAAAAGTCTGTGAAAGTTCTTTTAATTGTTCGGGATCTCCCGATGAGATGATTTCTTCAGCTTCTTCCTTAGTTTTAGGAGTAATTTTTTTCGCACGAGAACTCATAGAATATGTTCCACTAGTGAAAAAATCTTGATTAGTAATAGAAACATCTGATACTAATTTTTGCGCAAAATTAACAAAACGATTTTTAACTTCTTCAGTCAATTTTTCTGGTTTTTCTATCTCACTCATTTATGTCACCTCCATTAATTGTAGAAGAATAATTTTCGTTTACCTGCCTTTTTCCTGAGTTTTTTATAATATTCTTCTTCAATTTCTTTTATTCTCCAAAGTCCATATTCAAAAGCAGAAAATTTATCTTTAATCATATTGGTATTGATTTGTTCAAGTTTAATGTCATTACCTACTCCCTTAAGTCGTAAGTTTGCCATTTCCTCGAATAGACGAGTTGTCATTTCATGCGGGAGCAATCTCGCTACCCTCTTTTCAACTTTCATTTTTTGTCCTGTTTTACTTTCCATAAGACGAGTTTTAATTTCTTGTTCTCTTGCCAAGAATGTAACTCTGCCGCTAAAAACCTTAGAATAACAGTTGCTGTCAATCTGCGGCTGAAGTGATGCACTTGCCTTTACACCATATATTAACGGAACATTACCGGGATACATTTTTTTACTATGAGAATCAAGATTGATACTACAATATCCTGGGTAAGTTTTCCCATTTGCAGGGTCATAATTCTCTTGAGCTAAGAAATCTAAGAAACCTATACCCATACCATTTGCGTCGGCTACAATCTCTTTTGGTTTAAATGCATCTACTATGCGTTTTAATTCAAGAGATTGTGCGGGGAAAGATTTTGTCTCAGGAGTTTTACCAATAACATATAAGTTTACCAAATTCATATGGAACTCTGATTCGCGAGGGAGAACTTTAAATACGCAAACTACAGTTTGGCAACTAAGTCTACCTACATCCACTGATAATAAGTAAAAACTTTTATCGCCCTCTCTAATAATTTGGTGACTTTCAGGATTTATTAATCTTCTATATTTCACCATACGATCATAATCAAACCAACTATCACTTCCACCGCCAGTCCATTGTCCCATGTACTCGCGCGCAAAAGTATCATCTTTATAGGTTGCACTCATTTTAATTTCACGAATGAAATTTTTATCTAAAAGACCAAAATGCATTGGAACCCTATAATCACATCCCCAAACAAAAGATGAACGAGGAGTTATAATTTCAAGAATGAGTAATTCGATGAGTTTTTGATATGCGTATGAATTCTTTTGTCCTGCAGATGTCATATAGAACTGTGCCTGATGTGGCTCATGAGGATTAACAAGTCCAGATTTGGTACGTCTATTAACGTTCATAAGAGGAATAACAACTTCATTAAGTATATCTCCGTCATGGTCACGAACCTCATCTATAAGACCAAAATGTCTACGACCACCACGCTGTGAGTCTAACGCTGCAACGACATCAAATACAGAACCATTTCTAAAAGTTAATTTTACATAGTCTGCGCCGGCATTGTATCTTTCACCAACCAATTCTTTTTTTAATAAAGGTAATAAATCGAAAATTTCGTCGAATTTTTCTTTCGCAATCTTTGCAGACTGCTCTTTCTTAGGCGCGCAAATGAAACATTTACTTCCAGGTTGGAAAATACATTTTAATAACATTCCTAAAATGGAGATAAATGTTTTTGAGAACGCACGAGGTGCAGTACAGTAGTGATAACGATACCTAAGACACGCGCGCAAGAAAATCTTTTGATAAAAGAATAGCTTAAAGTTACTTTCTGCGGGAGTAATGAGTTCTACAAATTTATCTGGATAAGCAGAAAAGTAATTCATCCATTTAGTGTAAACACTCCATTGTTCATCTACTCTTTGCTTATTTAACATCACTCCTTTTTCAAGCTCGATGTCATCACGATAGTAATGATATCTACCACTACTATCTTGTACTATTTTCGCTCTATCGGAGAGAACTTCCTCACTTATAATTGTTGCTGCCATTAATTCAATCCTGCCCCCTCGTCAAAGGTTTCAAGATCATAGCCTTCTGCATCAAACTCGTCTAAGCCATCATCCTCAACTGCCATAATAGACGCTTCCATTTCATCTGCCATTTTAAGCGCATTGATACGACGCTCTACATCTTCTGCAATACCTGTTTCATTTTTATATAGGTTTCTTGTCCAAGATTGAACATCTTTCATAACTAAATCAACAGTATCTCTTGGGGTATCATCATAAAAAGCATTTTCCCATCCTTTTCTTTCGCAATACATAAATAATTCTCCGACACTGTCAAAGTCACAAGCATTTTTAATGTTTTTTGGAGTAAAGTCGGCACTTTTGCGCAAAGTATCATAAGATTTAAGAACTTTATCGAAATCTTCTCCATCTCTAATCTTTTGGTTAAGGAGTAAAGAAATTTTACAAAGCTTTACTGCATCATCGGTTTGTAATTTTCCATTTACATTTTGAGTTTGAAGAATACCTTGAAATAAGTCTTCCATATATTCAATCTCAGAATCTGAATATTCTTCTCCCCATTTTTTCCGTAATTGATTGAATTTTTCTTCTTTCAATTGCGGCATAGCTTCCTCTAAAGCGTCTCTTTCTTTTAACTCTAAATATTTATCATTAACAATCTTCCAATCCAACATAGGATAGGATTCAGCATAAATGGTTTCTACATATGTAGAAATTGCCACAGGTCCGCTAATATTATAATAACTCAACCATCTATCAGGAATGAAAGGGATATCGAGCCAGCGGCAAAGTCTATCAAGAAAATTGAAACTGGCGCTTTCACTAACAATCCAATCCTCAATACATTCCGTACACACATCCACAGTGCCGCAAGGAAAGAATTTACTCTTACTCTTCAAAAATGCAGATACAGGTTTGTTCTGGCCGCAATATTGACAAGTAATAAACAGTCTCTTAGCCATTATTATCCACTTCCTGAGGAACAAGTTTCTTTCTCTTTTTTACAACTTTTTCCAATCCAAGTTCAATAGGTCTACGAAAATCTCTATTTAGCTCTGTCATCGCAACTAAAACATCAGTTTTCATATTATCGTAGTCTGTACGAGGAATAAATTTTGGAACAGGAACTTTTTCTCCAGTTGACAAATCTTCTTTTTCGGTCTCCTCAATATTACAATAAGGAATACCAAGATGGGCCATCAATTTCCAAAGTTCTTGAGTTGTCAAATAACCTAAATTTTCAAAAGTAACTTTTGCCATTACTTCTCACCTCTCTTTGATTTATCTCTTTTTTCTTTATCACACACTTTGCAAATCGAAGATAATCCATCAGAGGATCTTGCTCTTCTCATATATTCTCGTGTATCTCTAAGTTTATATTCTCCACAGCAAGTACATTTTTTCCATGCGGTCGCAATCTCTCGATTAAGATAATAATCATAATGGAGTATTGCCGCATCTGCGATCTTGCCGCAAATCTTTTGTTTGTAAATAGTAGAGATGTAATTCGCAGAGTGAGTTACTCCAAATTTTTCTCTTAACACTTCACAAATTAACTGATTAGGAGTTTCTTTTATTTTTAAGTCTAAAATTGTATTATGCTCTTCTGATAAATGCGCGCGTTCTCGATAGAAATTCAATGTATCTATCAGAGCCGTCGCAGTAGATTCCACATCTAAGCTCATTTCAGTTTCTAAATCTCCATACAACTCAAACAACTCATAAATGTGTTCAGGTTTTCTAAAATCCAATACATACTCCGCATTCTCATTCCAATGATAATCTATTTCTTCCAATGCGCGAGGGTCATCAAATCTCATTTTCGCATATGTGTAAAGTCCTAAGGGCGCAATAGAAAATCTAGAACCTTCTTGATCCCAAGGAATAGAAATATCAAACATATCATACACAGGAGTAATATTCACTTTACTCCTACAAATAACAGGTTTTACCATATCTTTCAAGATAAATTGTTGTCGTCTTAATTCCACCATATAATGTTGATACTCATACAATTCTGTAGAAGTTAATTTGCGCGCAGTAGGATCTTCAATTTTTCCTTTATTCACATCTATTAAATATTGCACATCGTCAATAGCCTTCCATAAATCTTTCATCCCCGGGACGTCCGCATCAGCAATTCTATCAATTGAAGGTTTTGGGTTTTTGTAGCGTGTATTTCCTGTCTGTATCCCCCTCTCGTCGAAGGTAGGTTTTTCTAATAGGGCGTCTAAACTTTCTGCATCTTTACGAGCCCAGGTAGAGTGTTTAGCCTTAATTTGGACATCTTTTTTATCCACGCAAGAAAGACCATCTTCATCTTTACCATAAAGAAGATAGTTTGAAATAGTTTCGAGTTCTTTTGCAGTGTAATTCGCGCAAGGGTCCATATATTTATTTACATAGTCGGCTCTGTCAATTGAGCTTTCTATGGAAAAGTCTAATTTGAGCATTGGGGGTTTCACCTGAATAATTATTTGCTAAGAGAGTGGATGAAGGAATAGATAAAAAATCTTAGCTCCACTTTCTTGGTTCCATTATAACATAAAAAGAGGAAAAAGTCAAATGTTAGATTTAAAAGTACTTTATGCAAGTTAGAAAAAATACTTTATGCGAGAGATTTTCCAGGGAACGGCAACACTAAGACGAACAAATGTTCGTTATCCCGAACCGCACCGCCCGGGTCCGTGGAAGAAGCAGAAAAATTTTTCAAAAAATTTTTAATAAAAGTGTTGACAACGGGGGCAGAGTATGTTATATTATAGATGTACTAAAGAGTACAACACACTATATTTTAAAAACGAAAGGAAAAAACAAGATGAAAACATTAAAAACATTACCAACTTTTAAAGGAAAGTCAAACAACAACAATAGTTTAAAACCTATGACAACCGAAGAAAAAAACACTCTCAACGCTTTAATTGAAAAAGCACAAAACAACGGCTTGAAAAATTTCGCTTTAATTTATAATGTTAATGGTAACATTTACGGATTTAAAACTGAAATTAAAAACTGCCTTGCAAGAGTTAAAACAAATAAAAGCGGTAAAAATACAATGTTCAAGATTTTTTCACCACTTGCGAATGGTCAAGTTAAAGAAATGATAGAAAATAATAAATTTACTTATTATGGAAAAGCCGAAGAACTTGAAGAAATAAAAAGCCGTCACCACTTACAGAACAACGGTCAAGCGGTTGAATATCTTATAAATAAAAAAGAACATTCAACAATAGACCATAAAAAAGACCTCTTAAACGGCGGTGATAGTCTTTTCGGTGATACTGAAATAAAATATTTCGTTATCGGTAATTCAAGCCCATCTTGCAGATTATTCGACAATATAAAGTAAATAAAATAAGCCTTGCAAGGTGAAAGCCTTGCAAGGTATAAAAAAAAAAGAAATGAGGGTTTAAAATGATTATAAAGTTAGTACATAAATATTGTGGAGCAACTATCACAGTTAATACAACATCATTGAAAGAGTTATGGAAAAACTATGACAAAAAAGTTTGGAGCATAGTAACCATTGAAGAAGCGTGAAAACGCTTCTTTTTTTTATGCTTGAATTAAATACGCCAACACTTTGGAGCTATTGATTCCAAAGTGTTGGGAGCCAACACTTTAGTCTACTAATGCGTGAAAGTGTTGGAGCAAGAGCATATTGTTAAAAAATTAACAAAGAAAAAATTAAAAAAACTATTGACAAAGAAAGCAAGATATGATATAATACAGATACACTAAAGAAAAGAAAGAGGTTTTCAACTATGACAACAAAAGCATTAAGACTTAATTATTTATTTGCAACAGATGATGATTTTATTTCTATCAAAGCAGACAACTTAAAAGAAGCATCAAATATGATGTTAGCAAAAGGATATAAAAGCAGTGATTTTTCCTTTGTGCAGATAATCACAGATAGAGAATGTTATCTGTATTCATAAGAGCCGAAAGGCTCTTATTTTTATAGGAGCCAACACTTTGAGCTATAAAAATAGGAGCTATTCAAAGTGTTGGGGGAGCCAGATTGTTAAATTTTTAACAATAAAAAAAATAAAAAAACTTTTCAAAAACTATTGACAAATAAGAATAACTATGTTATAATATAGACACATTAAAGAAAGGAAATGATAGTTACGACAAATGATGAGATGATATTTTTTGTATTTTTCGGAGCAATAACATTATTTATGCCTGTATGGGGATTATGGGCGTTTTACATTGAGCCAAAGCTGTGCAAAAAGGTAATGAATAAATATTTTCCCGACTTTTATCACTGTTTAGAAACTTATAAAATTCTTCTTGAAGAAAAAGAAAAAATTGAAATTGAAAAAAGAAAAACTCAATCTGCCATTGATAGCCTTACAAAAGAATTACAATATTTTGAGGCTGGCACAAAAGATTATGCTATTCTGTGTGCGTCTATTTATAAATTGAAAAAACAGTATAATGCACTTTATAACGAATATTGTTTTAAAGATTATGTCTTTAAGGGGTACAAAGAAGAATTTAAAAATTATTATTCTTTTGTAGAATTTAAAATCTTTAATGATAATGAAATTCGTGAAAACGAATGGACTATTAGAGAGATTATAATAAGTTATAAAAAATTAAAAAGAAAATAATTTTCTTTTCAATAAAATATAGTGTGAGAAAAAGAACAGAGAAATCTGTTCTTTTTTCTTACCGCCCCAACACTTTGAGAAACTTTTACTTCAAAGTGTTGGAGAATTGTTAAATTTTTAACAAAAAAAATTTTTAAAAAAAGGTATTGACAAAATAAAATTCTTATGATATAATATAGTCACAAAAGAAAGAGAGGTACTCCCTATGAAAAAATTAAAACAGTATTTTGAACTCAACCGTCCATACGAATTTGACCCCACAGACTTGACCGCAATTATTTTTCTTGTGTGTTCTGTTCTCGGTATTTTTACCACAGTAAATATTACACCCTTGTTTTTAATGGGTTCTATTGTGGGAACTATATTCTGTTTAAAAGGTCGCAGAATCAATCTTATTATTTTGAATGGTTCTTTGTTGGTTCTTAACTTGGTGAATTTCATAAAAATGTTTGAAATAAAGCTTCCGTAAGGGAGTTTTATTTCTACCCTCCAACACTTTGACCCTCCGCTGAAAGTGTTGGGGCAACACTTTGAATGAAAGTGTTGGGGCAAATCGACATGCCCGGATGGGTGGAAACTTCAATAAAAAAACTATTGACAAATAATAAAATGTATGCTATAATAAAGACACTAAAAGAGAGGTGAATATAATGTATAGTTTAATATGTGTAGTTTTAGGTTGGGCATTAGCAATGCTGATTATGTATAAACAAGGTATAATTTAATTAAAAAAATTTTAAAAAGGTATTGACAAATCGAAAGATTTGTGATATAATAAACTCACAAAATAAAAAAAGAAAGAGGTAATCCAAAATGGCAAAGAAAATGGCAGAAATTCAGGCAGAGGTAAAAACATCAGTTTTCAACTCAATCAAAGAACAGTTCGCAGAAAATGGCGAACAGTACGCAGATTTCTCAATCGCAATTCCCGTTGAGGTTGATGGTGTCGAATATTGGGGCAAGGTAACAGTTGTCTGCGGTCAGATTAAAGACACAAAGACATCAAAGGCTTTCGATCCCTTTGTCGCAAAAGAGGAATGGGAACTTGATAAAGAAATCAAGGAAAAGGAAAGACTTGCAAAGGAAAAGGCAAAGGCAGAAAAACTTGCAAGGTCAAAAAAGAAAAGTGAATGATTAAGAGAACTCCCCCGATAAAGGGGAGTTTTTATTTTTATTCTCCAAAGTGTTGGGATTGAAAGTGTTGGAGGACAAAACTTTAAATAATGAAAGTGTTGGGACAGAAGATTGTTAAAAAATTAACATAAAAATTTTTTAAAAAAAGTATTGACAAATAGACTTTATTATGATATACTTATATCAACAAAGGAAAGGAAGTTCTTACTATGGAAAATATTGTAAACATTCACGATTATAACACTGCTATGCAGAAAACTTTGCTCGATAAAGTTTGGTTTCTTGATAAGATAGATAAATCAGTAAAATATATTTTTGATTTTGGCTGTGCCGACGGCTCAATGGCTAAATTTATCAATGAAATGTTCCCGAACCGCTTTATTTTTTATTTAGTTGACAACAACAAAGAAATGCTTAAAATTGCAAAAGATAACTTGCAGAACTATTCAAACATATATTATTTTGATAGTTTATATAGTGCAATGACACATTGTGAAGATACAAAACATTCTGTGCTTGTTCTTAATTCTGTAATGCACGAGGTATTGAGTTATTGTTCTTCTACTGAACAAACAAAATTATTTGATGATTTCTTTTATAGTGATTTTGGTTATATTGCAATAAGAGATATGCATCTTTTTGATGTTAATATTGACTTTGATATTGTAGATACTGAAAAAGATTTTTCGATGTTTCTTGATTTTGTTTCTCACTTTGTTCCCAACGGAATGAATAAAAGTCAAATGCAACTTGAATTTTTATTAAAAACTGATTACTATTCAAATTGGGAAAGAGAGAGAGAGATGAAAAATATTTGTGGAATTGGTCAGAAATTATTTCTCCCTATGTTGACGGAAATTACAAAATTGATTATGAAGAAAATTTTTCTTTGCCTTACCACCGCAGAAAATGGAAAAGAAGATTCAATGTTTCCACTACTAAAAAAATTAAAACACATAAAAAATTATTATTAAGAGGGTGTTAATCACTCTCTTTTTTTCGCCGCCCCAACACTTTGAAAATTTTCAGTTTTCAAAGTGTTGGGCATTTTTTTTATTTTCTACTTGACAAAATTACTTTTATATGGTATTATATGTATAACAAAGGAGTTGAATGAAATGGTAGAAAAAAATAAAAAGAAACAAGAAGCAAAAAAACAACGCAATATGTGGACTATTAACCCACGCACACGCAGAAAAGGAAATGACAAAGCATATAATCGTAAAAGAGATAAAAAGGTAAAAGATTGGTAAAAATTCTTGACTTTTGGAGAAAATTGTGATATAATAATTATAGAAAAGAAAAAAGGGTGATTATATGTTAAAAGTTCAAATTACTTATTTTTGTACAAATGGAAAATATAAACCAGTGTCAACTGTTGTTTCAGTTCCCTCTACTTATGATTTGTATAAAAGAAAAGAATATTGGTATGAGAGGGCAAAGAAAAATATAATGGCAAAAAGATATTGGACTGACAAAGATATGGAAAACTTTGGATACACAGAAGTCAATGCAAGAATTCTCCCATCTACTTGATGGGAGTTAAAAGGAGGAGAAAAGTAATGAATGAGATGGAAGCCAAAGTGTTGGAGATAGAGAAAAAAATAGACCAATTACTTGAGCAAAGTGTTGCCGCTGCCACAATGAAAGAAATTAAAACAATGGATAGTATGGGTAGAATTACTATTCCAAAAAGTTTTCGCAAAGTGTTGGGTATTGATGGTGAAAGTGTTGGAATGGAAATTTCTTTGCAAGGCGAAAAAATTATTTTAAAAAAACTATTGACAAATGAGAATTGATGTGATATAATATAGACACAATAAAGAAAGGAATTGGTAAACAATGAGAGAAATTAAATATTACATTGCAAATGACGGAAAAGAATTTGATGACAAAGAAGAATGTATTGAGT
>JAGBBO010000044.1 GCA_017938435.1 Alphaproteobacteria bacterium | reverse complement strand
GGCATTTGAATGCTGAAGGTGAAGAAGAATTCAAGGGAAAAGGTGTCAGTTACTGTGCAACATGCGACGGATTTTTCTTCCAGGGAAGAGACATAATCATGGTTGGCGGAGGAAACAGTGCACTTCAGGAAGCTCTTTACCTTAAAAACCTTGGAGCAAATGTCACGTTAGTCCACAGAAGAGATGAATTCAGGGCTCAAAAGCACTTGCAGAACATGATTGAAAAAGAAGGCATTGGTGTCATTTATAATGCAACTGTTGAAGAGATTAAGGGAAACATGCTTGTCGAATCAGTTGTTCTAAAAGACACTCAAACTGGTGAGTTAACAGAAATGCCTATTAATGGTATTTTCATAAGCGTCGGATATATTCCGCATACGGAATTGGCTACTCAGTTAGGTGTGGATTTGGATGAATCAGGTCACATAATAATTGATAAGGACCAAAAAACCAATGTTGATTATGTATATGCAATTGGTGATGTATGCGTTGGATTAAAGCAATGGGTTGTTGCTTGCGGTGAAGGTGCAGTGGCTGCAACTACAGCATTTAATGAAATCAAGGAAAATAACTAACTTTTAGAAGTATTTTTACTTCTCTTTTTTTGGGTGTCCGCCAAAATTAAATTTTGGCTGAGAGTTAATTTTTTTTAGAATATTGTTGCTGTGAGTTGTAATTGGTTTTTAATTGATGTGCTTTCACAGAAATCTTCTAAATCTTCTTTTGTATTTTTTATTTCTTGTTTTATGTTGTATAGTCTGATTAGATTGTATGCTAGTGCGTCTAGATTTATTCTTTCTTCTGTTTTTATCATTCCGATGACTACTTCTTTTTCTAGTTGGAATTGTTCTTTGAATATTCCAAATGGTCCTTCAACGCTTGATCTTTTTGCGTATTCGTCTTTATATTCTTGTTTTTCCATTTTGTGGTTCATTGCTTTTTGCATTTCTGAGCCGTATTCTGTGATTGTTTTGTGTGTTTGTGAGGATGCACAGCATTTTGTTCGTGCATTACAGTTTTTACATGCATTGTAATTGTTGTATATTCTTTTTATTTTTTCAGGTTTTTCTGGGTCTTTGTGTGGTTCGGTGTATTTTCCATAGAAGTGTAAATATTGGTTTTCTGGGCATTTAAATGCGTCTAGTTCGTAATTATATTCGAAGTGGTCTTTATGGTATGGGTTTGGGTTTAATTTTCCTATTTTTTCTTTGGTTTGTTTTCTTGTTGGTATTAATCCTTCTATTTTTTCATCTGCTAGGTATGATAGTGATATTTGGTTTAGGTATATTGTATCTGCGCTTATGTATTTTGGTTTGGTGTTTATGTTTTGTATTGCTTTTTTGGCGATTGCTGGTAGTTCATAATGGTCTGTTGGGTTTTGTGTGACGTTTATTGCGCAGATTAGTTTGGTGTCGTAATCGACTGCAGATTGGATATTATAGGCAACCATATAATTTCCTTTCTTTCCTTTCATGAAACGTGCTTCAATATCATTTACTGGTATTCTGTCTTGTCCTGTGAATGTGAATTGTGTTTCTATGCCATATAATAGTTCTAATTTATCTTCGTCATCCATGTCTTTCTTGTCCAATATTCTTTGGGCAGGTTTATGGAGTTTTTCAAGGCTTTCAGGACTAACTGGACGTCCTTCGTAGTAATCAACTAATATTTGAGTTTCTTTTTTGGTGATTGTGTTGTTGTTGGAATTGTATGCTTTTTTGATGGTTCCATCAATGGCAACATGATTAAATTCCGTAAAACCTTCATCAAATGCCTTTTTTAAGGTCATTTGCAATAATACTTCAAAATAACGACCATATTCTCTCCGATACCTTTGAATTGAACGTTCAGAAGGCCTAATATCATCACAAACATATCTAAAAATATCATGATACCTTGCCATGTCCGCAATTATGGATGTCCTATCAATATGCTGGATTTTAGCATAAACAAGCAATTTTAACATAGAATCAATAGGTAAAGAGTCACGTCCTTTCTTTTTCTTAGGTTCATCAATTTCCAAAAGCGGAAAAACATCCTCAATAAAATCAACAACAAAACGAGAAATATGATCATTCGGAACATTCCAATCCAAAGTCTTAATACCCAATTTGCTCTGATTCTTATCAAACTTTCTTTTAACCATAAATAACAACACCAAAATAACTTATACCTAATATAAAATATGTACAACAAAGTATATAAACTTAACTGTTTAAAAAACAGTTAAATTAAAAATAAAAACATATAATAAATCAGAAATAGATATAACTAAAATATGATTCATAAAATAAAAATTTAATCTTATATGATTAAAATATTTGAAAAATAATAAAAAATAGGCCTAAAATTTTTTTCGCAAAAATTCAAAATTTAATTTTGGCGGACACCCTTTTATTAAAAAAAATATTTTATTGTCTAAATCATATATATTATTATGAAACATTTGATAATCGATGAAGAAAAATGTGTTGGATGTGGAATTTGTAAAACTGTCTGTATAAGAGACAATATAGAAATTATCGATGGCATTGCCGTTGATGTTGAAAGCAACTGTTTTGATTGCGGGCAGTGTTCAACAATCTGTAAGCAGAATGCAATAATCCTTAAAGAATATCAGGACCAGATGGATAGGATTGAGGAGTATAATCCTCGTCAAATTCCAGTTTCATATGATGATATGCTGCAGTTTTTAAAGCAACGAAGAACTTGCAGATGGTTCAAGAATAAAAAGATTGATACCGAAACTTTTGACAAGTTAATGGAAGCTGCTTAT
>JAGBBO010000008.1 GCA_017938435.1 Alphaproteobacteria bacterium | reverse complement strand
TGTTGTAAAACTACAAAACCATATTGTAATTGTTCCTGTCCTCCTAATAGTAGTGGTTGTGGTTGCGCGGACACTTGTCAAAGTCGTTTTGACGAATGGAAAAATGGATGTGTTGACACATTAGATAGTTGCTCTGGTGACTATTCTATTAAAGTCGAATCAATATCCCCTTAATTACGAGGGGATTTTTTGCCCGATAGTTTAGAAATAGGTTGAAAATTTACCTTTTATATTATAGGATTTTATCAAACAAAAGGAATGGAGGTTCAAATGGTAAGTTTTTTCAAAGATAATCTTAAAACTGCTGATGGTGAAGTTTTTAATATTATAGAATCAGAACTTGATAGACAACAAAATTGTATTGAATTGATTGCATCTGAAAACATTGTATCAAAGGCTGTTTTGGAAGCAATGGGTTCTATCCTTACAAACAAATATGCCGAAGGTTATAGTGGACATAGATATTATCAAGGTTGTAAATTTATTGATGAATTAGAAACACTTTGTATTGAACGTGCAAAAAAGATTTTTGATTGTAAATTTGTTAATGTGCAACCTCACAGTGGGGCGCAGGCAAATACAGCTGTGTTTTTTGCTTTGCTTAATGCTGGCGATACAATTATGGGAATGAGTTTGGATGCAGGTGGTCATTTAACTCATGGTGCAAAACCTACAATTTCTGGAAAATGGTTTAATTCTGTGCAATATGGTGTGAAAGAAGATGGCTATATTGACTATGAACAAGTAGAAAAACTTGCTTTGGAAAACAAGCCAAAACTTATTGTCGCAGGTGGTTCCGCTTATCCAAGATTGGTTGATTTTAAAAAATTCCGTGAAATTGCTGATAAGGTAGGGGCATATTTAATGGTGGATATGGCTCATTTTGCGGGTCTTGTTGCTGGTAAAATTATCCCAAGTCCAATAGGAATTGCCGATGTCGTTACAACTACTACACATAAAACTCTTCGTGGACCAAGAGGTGGTATGATTTTAACAAATGATGAAGAAATTGCAAAAAAGATAAATAAGGCGGTATTCCCTGGAACCCAAGGTGGTCCATTGGAACACATTATCGCAGGGAAGGCTGTTGCATTTGGCGAAATTCTTAGACCTGAATGGAAGGAATATGCTAATCAAATACTTAAAAATGCAAAAGTTTTGGGTGAAACTTTGGTTAAAAATGGATTTAACTTGGTAAGTGGTGGAACTGATACACATCTTATTCTGGTTGATTTAAGGAGTAAAGGTATAACCGGAAAAGAAGCTGATTTGGCTTTGGAAAATGCTGGAATTACTTGCAATAAAAACGGAATTCCAAATGATCCAAATCCACCTGCTATTACTTCTGGAATTAGATTGGGTGTGCCTGCGATTACTACTCGTGGATTTAATGAAGAAGATGTTGTCGAAGTTGCAAACCTTATTACCGAAGTGGTTGATGATTTTGTTAAAAACAAAGATTATGAATCTGATACGATCAAAAATGTTCGTGAAAAGGTTAAAAATCTTTGTAAAAAACATCCTATATATTAAAAAAAACAAGCCCCCGAAATTCGAGGGCTTTTTTAATTATTAGGCGTTGATTAAAATTTTTCCCAAATAAATTTTCTAAAAGTTTCTATTTTGTTCTTGACTTTTGTTTCTAGTAAATATATTATCCGTTTTAGAAAAATAAGAGGGGAAAATGGTTAAAAAACTTAAATTAAAAACTAAAACACGCGTCCAAGATGTAAAAGTTTCTATGTGTTCCGATTTAATATTTCTTTTTACCAATTCTATTTCTGATGGTTCGGTTCCTCAAATTGGTGATGAACTTATTGATGTTTCAAAAAAGAAACATTTTTTAATCAAATCTATCTGTCCACTTATTTCTGGGAAAAGTGAACTTGATAATTACGCATTAAAGGTTGAAATTATAAAATAAATGCTTTTCATTGCACAGAAAAAGGTTGATGATGCGGTGGCATAAAATCCAACCTTGATACAGTCTTTGGATTGTCAGTAGCAACTACAATTTCCAGTGGTGCCGGCACGGTAACTTTGGTAATGGTAAACAAAAGGGTTGATAAAACAGTTAATTGTAAAAACAAAGAATACGAACAGGAAAAAACTAAGGCATTGAATATGATTTCCAATATTTTGGCTGGAGACACAATGGGGATATCGATAACATCCACAACGCTTTCTGCTGTCCAAATATCAAAGGCAAAGAAAGATAGCGATATGGCTGAAAATGTGAATTATCTTTAAAATAAAATTTGAAATGGTGCGCAATACTGTGCAATTATCGAGCTAATTTTTATGATGATTATAGATATGCTTTCACAAAAAATTAAATTGATTATAAATGAAATAAATTAAGTTTATGTTACTAGCAATATAAATTTTCGCAACAATAAAACAAGATTGAAAATTATTCTTATTTAAATTTGACTTTAAATTTTTTTCATATTAAAATCTAGAAAGATTTTGTTGATAGAAAAACTATCAATAAAATTTAGTATCCGAGAGGGAATGCGAACCTGATAAACTCGTTTTATGAATAGTATAAAAAATATCAAGAACATCAAGAATATATACACGATAAATAACAAAACATTAAAAATTTAAAAATAAAATTAGTAAGATAAAATGTTATTTTTATAATTTTTTACCGATTTCTATTCCTAATAAAGCATTCGCAATATTATGGATTTCATAAATTTCAGAAGAAACATTTGCTGTTTCTTTAGCATTTTTCTTCTGTTTATTATATTCATCTTTATCTTTTTGACTACCTTGATGAGCAGATAAATATTTTATAGCTAAAAATGTATTTAAACTTCTATTTGGTGAAAAAATTATTCTTTTACTATTGCTCCATTTATAATCAGCAGACTGTACAAGAGCGCCATTTTCAAACTTAATGACATCTCCATACTCTGATACTTGATTATACATATTAGTATGTACTCTAGAGTTATTTAAAGATTTTAAATCCAAATTCATCAACACGACAAGAAGAAAACATTTTAAATTAATATCTGAAATCTGAGACTTCTTAAAAAACACTTCCTTCATTGTCCTTTTATTATAATAAAAAATATTTTTATTAACACCAGAAGCAACTAAATTTTTAAGTTCGGATTTATAATCATGAAAATCTTTTTTAATTTGTTTCATTTAATATCTCCAAGGAAGAATACTATCTATTTTTAGAATTTAATAATGAAAAATAAAAATTAATTTCTTTTGATTCTTGCAAAATCTTTTCTGTGTTTTTCTGTTCTTTTAAGCACAATGCTAAAGATTTATCATCCAAATACGGTTTAATATTTTTAATATATAAAGAGAAATTCGAGTAATTTCCATTTTTCATCAAAGATGCAAGCATATAAGGTAATACATTGCCTGAATTTTGAATGTATTTATTAAAGGCATGTATATCTTTTATTGAAACATTATTTTTATGTGTTTTCATTTTTATCTCCATACTTTATATATTTTTTATAAACATATTTTCTATATTTGTCAATATTTTTTTTAAAATTTGGCTTTTTTCTTAGAAAGTTCGATAATTTCGAAAAAACACGACATTTTAAATCTTATCTTATCGAACTGCGAAACTGATGAAAAAAAGGAAGTCAATTCAATAACTAAACCATTTGATAAACTATTTAAAACGCCAGAAACTGATAAATGGTGCTACTGGTGAGAATCGGACTCACGACCTCACCCTTACCAAGGGTGCGCTCTACCACTGAGCCACAGTAGCAACTTTATGTGGGTTATGATAATATATCATTGAAAAAAAGTCAAATTTTATCTTTAAAAAAACTTGCAAAAATTTAATAAGTTATATATGATACGATGAATATTAAAATAAAACTTGCAAAAATATTTAATTTGTTGTTAAATAATTGCAATTAACCGTTTGTTTTAATTAAAAATTTTAAAACTAACAAAATAAATTAACGAAAGAGAGTATTAAAATGGCTGTTCCAAAAAAGAAAACATCACAATCAAGAAGAAATATGAGAAGAGCTCACGACGCTTTGTCTGTTAATGCAGTTTCAACATGCAAAGTTTGTGGCGAAGTTGTAAAACCTCATAATGTATGTAAGGCTTGTGGTTCTTATAACGGTAAAAAGGTTATTGAAGATTCTGCAAAATAACTTTAGGAGATTACTGTCTTGGCAAAAAAATGGACAATTGCAATAGACGCTATGGGAGGAGATAATGCTCCTCTTTCCGTTATTGCAGGACTTGATATAATCTATGATTATTTGGTCAAAAATGAAATTGCATTACTTTTATTTGGTGATGCAAAAGTGTTGGCTCCATATTTGGCAAAATATCCTCGCCTTAACAATATTTCAACAGTTGTTCAAGCTGATGAAGTGGTGCAGGGTGATGATAAGCCTTCAAAAATCATAAGAAAAGGTAGAAATACATCTATGTGGAAGGCAATAGAAGCTGTTCGTAACAAAGAGGCTGATGCTGTTGTTAGTGGTGGAAATACTGGCTGTTTGATGGGAATTTCTAAACTTCTTATTTCTATGATTGATGGAATAAGAAGACCTGCTATTACAACTTTACTTCCAAATGCAAAAGATTATACCGTTATGCTTGATTTAGGTGCAAATGCTGAATGTGATGAGCATAATATTGTTCAATTTGCTGTTATGGGTAGTGTTTATTCTAAAATCTTGCTTGGTAAAGATAGACCTCGCGTTGGAATTTTAAATATTGGTTCCGAAGCAGGAAAGGGACTTGCTTATCTTACAAAAGCGGAGGAAATCTTTGCGGAAAAGAAAGAACATCTTCCATTTGACTATTATGGATTTGTTGAAGGTGATGATATTTTAAAAGATAAGGTTGATGTTATTACAACTGATGGCTTCAGTGGAAATGTCGCATTGAAATCTATAGAAGGGACTGCAAAATTTATTGCAGGAGATATGAAAAAACTTTTCAAAAAATCAATATTTACAATTATTGGTTATTTATTTATGCGTGGACCTGTTAAAAAATTCAAAAGCAAGATGGATCCAAGAAAATATAATGGGGCAGTTTTCCTTGGACTTAATGGTATTGTTGTAAAAAGTCATGGCGGAACTGATGCTTTAGGATTTTCAAACGCAGTTTTATATGCATCAAGATTGCTTGTTGATGATTTTACATCAAAGGTTGAAAAAGAAATTGAAAAAATAAGTTAATTTTAGGAGTATTAAAAGGATGGGTGAGATTTATTCAGAAATAATTGGAACAGGTTCTTATTTACCAGAGAAAATATTGACCAATGATGATTTATCAAAAATGGTTGATACATCTGATGAATGGATTTATACCCGTACCGGTATCAAGCAAAGACATATTGCCGCTGATAATGAATATACATCGGATTTGTCAGTCAATGCTATAAAAAATGCGCTTGATAATGCTAAAATATCTGCAGAAAATGTTGATTTGCTTATTGTAGCAACTATAACTCCGGATTTGGTTTTTCCATCAACATCTTGTATTGTTCAAAAAAAACTTGGTTTAAAAAATGCAGTTGCATTTGATGTATCTGCTGCTTGTTCAGGCTTTGTTTATGGCTTGACTATGGCTGATGCAATGATAAAATCGGGTGCATACAAAACTGCTGTTGTTGTAGGTGCCGAAACTCTTACACGAATAATGGACTGGAACGATAGAACAACTTGTGTTTTATTTGGTGATGGTGCTGGTGCTGCAGTTTTAAGGGCAACTACCGAACAAACTGGAATAATGTCTTATTCTATAAAAACAGATGGAAATTACCTCGATTGTTTAAAGGCTACTGGTGGTCCATCATCTACAAAATCTTCTGGAAATATTTTTATGGAAGGAAAGGAAGTTTTCAAACTTGCTGTTTCAAGAATGCCAGAAATATCAAAAGAAGTTGTTGCAAAAGCAGGGAAAACAATGGCTGATGTTGATTGTTTTATTCCTCATCAAGCAAATGTTCGAATTATTGATGCTGCTTTGAAAAATCTTGAGATTCCAGAGGAAAAAGTTGTAAAAACTATTGAAACTCATGGTAATATTTCATCGGCATGTATTCCGCTTGCGTTGGATATTGCTAATAAAAGTGGAAAACTTAAAAAGGGACAAACTGTTCTTTTAACAGCTATGGGTGCAGGATTTACTTGGGGTTCTGTATTTCTTAAATTTTAAAATACGAGGTAAAATTATGGAAAGTAAAAATATTAAAAAAATAGATTTAGCATCTGATATTGCAAAAGGAACTGGTCTAAGTGTTACTGATGCTGCGGAAATTGTCGATTTATTTTTCAATATTTTGTCTGATGGTATTGCAGAAAGCAAAGAAGTAAAAATTATGGGCCTTGGGACATTTACTGTAAAACATAAAAACGCTCGTGTTGGAAGAAATCCAAAAACTGGTGAAGATGCTATTATCGAAGAAAGAAATGTAATTTCTTTCCGTCCTGCAAAGAATTTAAAAACATCTCTTAATTAAATATTAAAAGGAGGGTGGAATGAGCGGAGAAAAAATTTTTTACAGCATAGCTGAAGTTTCCGAACAAACTGACCTTCCAAAGTATGTGATTCGTTTTTGGGAAACTGAATTTCCAGAGATAAATCCAGATCGTCGTCAAGGACGAAGATATTATCGTCAATCCGATATTGATACTATCCTTAAAATAAAAGATTTACTTTATAAAAAAGGTTTTACCATTAAAGGAGCAAAGAAGGTTTTGCACGAAAAAACAGGTAGTGCTGTTTCGGGAAAGGTTTTTGCTGATTTTGAAATGAATGAAACAAAACAAGCATTAGAACCAGTTCAGGAATCTAAAATTTTAAAAAAATTCAATTTTTCAGCCCCATTATTGGAAAAAGATGATAACAAGGCTGAATTATCCGAAATACTTCAAAAACTTGATGATATAGAGAAAATTTTGGAAGAATAATTATATTTATTTTCAGTGGCTGAAAGAAATTTAACGCCAAACTATAAGATTCTTGATTTTGAATGGTGTTAGCGAAAAATTGTAAAAAATCAAATTTGTTGCCAAATGATTCAACGACTTTACTTTCCGTGGCGGAGAGGAAGGGAAAAACTGAATTATTAAAACCACAACCTCTCAATTTGCCTAATTTTATATCTATTAGCTATAATTTTTTTCAAATTTTAGCATCAGTTTCTTCGCACTTTTTAGCATCAAATAAAAATACATTCAAGAGAATTTTTGAATAAAATAGATTATACAATATGTAAATAGGATATTATCTACTCCATTTTTTCTAAATAGTTATAATAGGTCTTTCGGCTAATGTGGTATTTCTTTAGGATATCGGAAATACTCATACCTATCTCTCGGTCTTTTATCATATTTTCCCGCATAACAGGATTTAGTTTCTTACTTCTTTCCCTACTATATTTTCCTTCGGATTTTGCCTTTTGAATACCAAATCTCTGTCTTTCAAGGATATTCTCACGCTCAAATTCATAAAAAGCACAAAGAAGATGAAACAATAACTTTTGAAGGGAATCATTTTCCCCGCCAAATGTAAGATTTTCTTTTTCAAAATGTATAGTAGCGCCCTTGTTTGTTATCTCTTCAACGACTTCTTTTAATTCTTTTAGATTTCTTCCAAGTCTATCAAGTGATAGGCAATAAACACAATCACCTTCACGCACATAATCAAGCATTGCTTTTATCGCTGGTCTTTCTTTTACAATCTTACCACTAATATGCTCGGCGAAGACTTTATCAATAGCATACTTGTCTTTTAGAACTTCTTGTCTTTGAAGACATTGAGGTTGAGTTGAAACTCGCATTACTAATATGTTACTCATAATAATTCCTTTTTTATTGTGTAATTTACATTAAAGATTATCATACACTTTTATAAAAGTCAAGTTATTTATACATTATTTACACACTTTTACGATGTGTAAGCAAACTATACCTTATTTTTACAATTTTTTATGGGTGGATTTTTGAAAAACAGATAAGTTCCAAATATAATTCCATAAATACCCTACAAAAGACTATATGAATAGAGGCAAGCAATCCTGAATCTATTTTTTCTAAAATTATTTCTGTTTTCATCATTTGAAAGCAATGTATTACTTATTATATTTTTATAATTTATTTTAGAATAGTTAGTAAAGCATTATCAGCATGCAATAGTGATAGCAATAATAGCAACAGATGCTAGTAAAAATATCTTTAACAAATGGTAAGCAAAACACTATTGAGTAATAATATTCGCAAATGATGGTATAAAATGGTGGAGGTAAATGATACTCTTATCATATACTCCAAAGACAAATGCTGGGGATGTTATATCCCCCTCAATTTTATAAACTTATAAAGAGTGGTTGGATTTACTGAAAACATCCTTGCTATTTTTAGTTTTGGAACTGACTGGGATAATAGCTTTCTTATTTCATTTTCTTTCCCATTTAGTTTTAGTTCATTCCTACTGTTCTTTGGACGACCTAATGTTTTACCCTCTGCTTTAAGGCGAGCAAGCGTTTCTTTTGTCCTTTGACTTATAAGATTTCTTTCAATTTCAGCTGATAGACTAAATGCGAAAGCAAGAAGTTTTGACTGTATATCACTACCGAGTTGATAAGCCTCTTTTGTAGTCCAAACTTGACATCCCTTTTCAAGACAAGTCTTTAATATAGACATTACTTCAAGAATATTACGACCAAGTCGTGAAATTTCTGTAGCTATGATTATATCATCTTTTTGGACTTGTTTAAGAAGAGTATTGAGTTTTCTTTTTTCTAATACTGTTCTTGATGAAATAGTTTCAATTACCCACTTATCAATGTGAAGTTCGTGTTTTTTAGCAAACTCGGTTATTTCAAATTTTTGGTTTTCTGTATTTTGTTGGTCGGTTGAAAC
Organism: Alphaproteobacteria bacterium; assembly: GCA_017938435.1. GTDB lineage: Bacteria > Pseudomonadota > Alphaproteobacteria > Rs-D84 > CACZYB01 > CACZYB01. The sequence goes on along the minus strand of JAGBBO010000008.1, from coordinate 203,163 downwards.
CCTGATATATCCGTAAATCATAATAGTATCTCCTTTTATTGTATTTATTAGTTTTTGAGAAAATACTATTGAATCCTAACGAACAATTAAAATCATTATATAAAAACACCACTAAAAAAGCAAGGTTTTTCTTCCTAAATCCTTATAAAACAACGGTTTTAAGGCAATCTCTAACATATAAAGAATATGTGCTTATTGTGTTGATTCCAAAGGTTGATTTTTTGTAGATACTTATCTACTTAAAACCGGCAGGAAACAGCGAATTTAATAAAATGAAAGGATTAGTAAAATGAATTTAATAAAACTATTTTTTATAAAACGCACAATAAACAAAATAAAATCTTATCAAATTAAAATGATAAATAAATTAGTTAAAAATTTTTCAAATGATGAAAATTTCAAGAATATTATATTTAATAGAAAGATATATTTAGATACAAGATATGATTTATTGATATCTATAATAAATGGAATTGTCGTAAATAATAGAGATGATTTTAATAAGAGAGTAAAATTATATTTTAACAATGAAGATAAAATTTTGGAGAATAACAAAAAAATTATTGATTTTTTAGCTAAATAATTTGTGAAGAAATAATACTAATGAATAAGATTATCTCTTTATTTATTTTTGTGCTATTCTTTTTAGCCTTACCAATTTCATCAAAGGCTGAATCTGTTGTCGTATCCAGAAAAACTGCTTTGGATACGGCAACTAAATTAGTTGAAAAAGAGGAATACCAAGATGCATATGACTTATTGAAAACATTTGCTTTTGATATTGATACTTATGCGTCAGAAAGATTAGAAATAGAAAGACTTTTCCTTATAGCAGAATGTTTGACTGGATTAAAAAGATACAATGAAGCAATAGCATTGTATCAACAGATGCTCGATTATAATCCTAAACTTACTCGTATTAGAATTGAGTTAGCACACTTATATTTTCTTAAAGAAGAATGGTATAGAGCAGAAAAACAGTATAAATTTGCTTCTGCCGATGAAATGCCAGCGGATACACTTCAATTTTTGAATTATCAAAGATATTTAGCAAGAAAGAACAGAAAATGGAATGCTTGGTTTTCATTTGGTGTTGCTCCTGATAATAATATAAACAATGCCATTGGTGGAGACCAGTGTATTCTTACAGTATTTGGTGTTCTTTGTAGGAAATTAGATGAACCGAAAAAAGCAGTTGGTTATAATGTAAATTTTGGTGGTAACTATGAATTTGGTATTACTGATGGTGTTAAATTAAAAGCAGAATTAGCAAATGACATAAACAAATATAATATCTCTGAATATGATGAAACCACTACTACATTCTCAATAGGGCCAAGATTTTCTTTCTATAATGCCGATATTTGGTTGGCAGGATATTATACAAAAGATTGGGTTGATAATGCAGAATATTTATCAACTGATGGAGTAAAATTAAAAACACTTTTTGACTTTAATAAATCTTATTTATGGTTTAATAATTCGTTATCAAAGACCTCTTATGATGATTATCCAGATATTTCAGTTGATACTTATTCATTGAATACAGGGTATGTTTATAATTTTTCATCAGCATTTTATTTAAGTCTTATTTATAACTATAAACATGTATCGACACAATATGCTCCACATAATGAAAATACTTATGGCTTGGGTGGTGGTTATGCCTTTAACAACGGTTTGAGTATAGATTTAAGTTGGAACAGGTTATTTGTAAAATACAAAAAGGAAAGAACATATATTAAAAACCTTGAAATAGTAGAATTGAAAGAAAATGACACTATCAATAATTACAGTATTTCATTATCAAACAGACATTTAGATTTTTACGGTTTTTCACCTGTTATTACTTATACAAGACAAGAAAAAGATTCAAATATTCCTGAAAGAAATATTGATAAAAACCTATTTAACATAACTTTAACACGAAGATTTTAGAATTATGAAAGGATTCGAAATGAAAAAACTTTTATTTATATCACTTTTAGCTCTTACTGCTTGTGGCGGTGGTGGCTCAGCAGAAACTGGTTTACCAAAGGATATTGTAAGTCCTATTATAAACGGTGGTGAGATTACTCCAACAACACCTGATACACCAGCAGACCCATCTTCACAAGGTGGTAATGAAAACAACGGTAGTACTGGTGATAACAGTAATGGTTCTTCACAAGGTGGTAATGAGAATACTGGTTCAAATATTGACAATGAAAATGGTTCAACAACCACTGACCCAACAGATAATCCAGAGTCACAAGACCCATCCGATGACCCAAATACACCAACAGATTCACCTTCACAAGGTGGTAATGAAAACAACAGTGATACTGGTGATAATGGTTCTTCACAAGGTGGTAATGAGAATACTGGTTCAAATACTGGCAATGAAAATGGTTCAACAGATACTCCAGCGTCACAAGACCCAGCCGATGACCCAAATGTGAATAATGAGCCAACAAAGCCAACAACACCGTGGATATATCCAGGCGATTATGTACCACCGGTTATCAAAAGGCAAATAGCAAAAAATTTATACGATGATGCTGTTGAAATGAGTGATGAATATTATACTAAGGTTTTGGCTGAAAACCCAGATTTTGTGACACCATATATTGCAGAAGGTCTTCGTGATACATTGGATTGTGGTGATGAAGATTGTACATATCGTACAACCACAAGAGATATCAGTAATACCGATGTATATGCAACTTCAACACGTCCTAATTTATTTATTTATAATGAGTATGATTTTGACCCTTGGGATATATCTATTGATATTACTAATGTGTGGTTTAATAATATGACACATAGTGTAATCAACGATGATATTCATGATAATAAAACAGATTGGGTTCTTCCAGCAGTATATAGGCATGATTTACATTTTACATCACCAAAATTGATTAAAGAAGGTCTAGTAGCATTAAAGAGTGATAGTGTGGTTGAGTATGAGCATCCAACATTGTCATATTCAAAAAACACTAATTATTATTACTATTATGATAAAAACGATGGTTTACTTACAAGAACTGCAAAATTTAGTGACTGTGAAGCAAACGGTATTGGTGTATATACTTGGGGGACACATTGCTTACCTACAACTCAAAAACATGATTATAACATAACAACCGATGCTATGCTTTATCTTTACAATAATGATACAAAATACACTGTAAATGGTGAAGAAAGAAATTTACGATTTGAAACACTAGCTTTATTGGATATATACCATGACTATAACCATACAATTACATTTACAAATTCTGGTAAGCAAGTAGCAAAAGATACAATTACTGAACATACAGAATCAGGTGATTCATTTATGCTAGCTAACAAAGATTCAGAAAGATACCTTATTGACCAACAAGAATACCTTGCTGATGATAAGATATATAATTTTGAAGGTAAAACTATGGCTCTTGTATCAACTGTGTTTTCTGGTTGTTCGGATAGGAATGTTGCATGTGCTAAAACATATGGAACCACAACAGATATAAAAGAAGGTGATATAAATATTCGTGTTTATAAATATCAATACAGCGGTGATAAAGAACGTGTATATGCTAATATGCATATGTCCTTTGATGATTGGTATGACATTAATTATACAAGTGTTCCAGTTGACACGATTCCTTCCCAATGCACTGATGACACAAACTGTCATAAGGCTGGTGTACATATGCACGGTTGGCTATCTGGAGCTGAAAAAGTAAAAGATGATAATCTTAAACTTACAAACCCTGGCATTTCTTTGTATGATAGTGATATGCAAGGTCATATGTATAGCCAAACACCTATGAAAACTAAGACTGGTGAACCATCGGTAGATGCAACAACACACCGAGCTCAACCTTATGAATATGATGGTAGATATTCATTAGTAGTTAGAGGTGATGAACAAGGTAAATTTATGGAAATTCATGGTGTATTTGCTACTGGTTATACTGGAAAGACTGATAAACCTGCAAACAATACTATTGAATACTATGAACCTCACAACTGGTAATCCTTATATGTTGTTTAACTGGAAAGACTGTCTATATGACAGTCTTTTTTATGATAAATACTAGTAAAGGTAGAGTATTTTTGCTCCCTTTAATTATCATCTTTCTTTAATTCATTCAAAACCTCTCTACACCAAGAGGATGAACCGTCGTCTATAATCAAAAGTGGTTGATAAGAGATATATTCTTCTGGCTCCTTTAACCAAACATAATGGTTATAATCTGCTGGTAGTAAATGAGGAACTAATCGTTGAGCGTCTGACCCTTTTACTATATACAAAGTTTTTGGAATATCATATGCTCCATTGGAAAGTTGTTTAAGAGCCTCTTGAACTTCATCTTCGTTGCCAAAATAATGTCTGCTATTCATAATTTATCTCCTATTTTAATTCTTTATAAGTATTTATGGTAGGATGAAGTAAGACAAGTCTTCACGAGAATGGTTTTCTTTTATCATATAGTCAAACCAACCTTCATCACGGATTTTATCCATAAATACTGTGCCAGTAGACCATAAATCGTTAAACAGTTTATTGGCTAATTTTTCGTATTTCAAAATCCAAGCCTTTGGGTCTTTGATATACTCTTCATCCTCAATTTTATAAACAGAGTGAGTATGTATATTACTTTTCAAATGTTCTATGGTGTGAATATTTTTGATTTTATAATGTTTGTAAAACCTTGCCCCATATATTTTGCTGAAAAACATACAATTCCATTTACGGATTATTTTTTCAATTAAATCTGTGGTTATCCCACACGAAGCCTCCTTATTGAAAGCAAAAGTAATCGCCAAGTTTCCATTAAAATCTATAAGCATTTGTTTTAATGCTGGCTTATATTCTTGTTTAATTGGCTGGGGGTTAGGTTTAATTTCTTTGTTATTCACGGCTTTTTTATGGGGAAATTTAAGGATTATTCTGTTAAAAATCGACACTATAAATTTAAGTAATTTTCTCATATTTCATCTCCTATTTTGCTTATATGAACGATGATATGGATATGAAAAATCATTCTCAATATTCGCTGGAAAAATATAAATATTGACATAGAGAAGTGTGTAAAAATGAAAAAAAACTCCCCAGAAAATAGGGGAATGGTAAAGATTTTAGGTGTTAAATTTTATGGTTTCCATTTTTTTAATTTATTAAATGCGACCTTTAATCCTTTATACTCTACTTTTTGAAGTTCTTTATTTATAGTTGATAGTTTAACATGATTTCCATAAATACTTTCTCCAATTGAGTTTTGTTGCCAACCACATATAATATGTCGAAATTCTGTACTTATACCACATTCTTGTGCTTGGGTAGTAAAAGTATGTCTAAATGAATGAAAACATTTCTTTCCTTCATCAGTATTTCTTTTAATTTTAGCTTTATCAAGTAATCTACTGAATCTCTTTGAGAAAAGTCCTCCCCAATTATTGTGTTCGTTATAAGTAACATCCTTAAATACTCTATTACACATTGTATCGGTTCTTCTATATTTTACATAGTCCCAAAAACCAAGTTTAATGAGCATATTATGAATTGGAACTTTTCTTATAGAATATGAATTTTTTACAGATTTTACATTACTGTTATCATTTATATAAAAATAATATACCTGTCCTTCTCTACCAATATCATCAACAGTCAATTGACATATTTCGTTTAAGCGAGCACCAGAAAACATTGCTATCAATGGTACAAAAAAGTTAGTTGGATTTTGATTTGCTGGTGGTAAATTTTCAAGTATCGCTTTAATATCAGCCTTTGAAAATACTGTTCTTGTTTCTAATTTATCATGTCTTGTTACTGTTGGCGATTTTAGAATAGAAGAAAAATCGTTATCAACTAAATCATGTATATAAGCATAATGAAAAATCTCTTTAATAGGAGTTACATAGGTTTGTAAAGTTTTCTTACATAATCTGTTTTTTACATCTCCCTCCTTTAATAATAATTCCATTGCTGATAAATATTGATATCTTTTAATTTTTGTATAATTTCGTGGGATTCTGTATAAATAATCCTCTATATAAGTTAAACAATTTTCTTTTGTTATATCTTCTATTTTGTTGGTATTAAATAATTGAAAGAATAGGGCAATAACTCTTTTATAATTATTAAAACTTTCTTGGCTTATATCCGGTCTTTCATTTTTCTTTTTCTTCCACATTTCTTGAAATAACTCATACCAAGATGAATATTTTAACTTAAATTGTTTATTTAGATTTTCAAGCCTTTTAGCAAAATCAGTTTGTTTAACTATATTGTTTTTAAGTCTATAAATTTCCTCCCATTCTTTTAATTCATAAGAGAAATCAAAGTCTTTTATATTTTTTCCCTTTATAAAGTAATCTTCATATAGAATTTTGTAATGTGTATCAATATAAATAAAACTATCTCTTACTTCAAATGGAAGACTTTTAAGATTATAAACATTTTCATTAAAAAGAAGGTTAGGGTATTTAATATTATCAAATACTTCATAATGTATTTTATACATATTTTCTAATTCACAAGGCATGTATGGCTTACAGCCTCTTAAAAGTATTTTTCCATTTTTTACATCATTTATAACTTTTTCTTCAATTGCGAATTTTTCTCTATGATGAAGTGGGGCGGCAGTAATAAATTTATTACTTAAAGTTTCAATAATATACTTATCATATTTATTCAAATCATAGTCAAAATAATTGTATTTGTAATGTCGTTTTATTTCATTTTCTAATCTTTCTTTATCTTCTTTAATGTCGCAAATCATTTTATAAAAGACATATAGATTAGAAAATCTTTCATATATAACATTATCTAATTCTGCTTTTTCTAAAACTAAAAACCTTTTGTCACGAAATTCATTTATCTCCATTTTCTTTATCTCCTCACATAAAGAATGAGATATTTTTTTACTAAAATCAACTATCATTTTATCTATATCTGCTGTATCACTGCGCAATCTTATTAAAGCCTCATCATACGAAGAGGTTTTAAGACTCCTCTTTATCTCTTTAACCCCAAGGATTTTAGCCATATTTCGAGGTATAGAAACCCTCAAATAAAAAATATTATTTCGCTTAAATAATCTTTGATTTTTTGACATCTGCTGTATCACTTTTTGCCCTTTTTAACAAAAACTGATACTAAATTGAAAATAAAATTTTGAAAATTCAAAAACTTATAGCATTTATGGCGGAGAGGAAGGGATTTGAACCCCCGATGGAGTTGCCCCCATAACGGTTTTCGAGGCCGCCGCATTCAACCACTCTGCCACCTCTCCACAAGATTTTTTCATTCTACAACTATTGTGATAAAAAATAAAGAAATATTTGCATAAAATCTTTATGCTAATTTATTTAGTGGTTATGATAAATTAAATGGTGGTTTAAAATTAAGTATAATTAAAAGGAATATTTTTGCAAGAAAATTCCTAAAAATAGCCAATTTTATTTTTTAAAAGATATTGAAAATTAAACCACCCTTTTTTTTTCAATATAAAGGGTAAAATATAAACAAAAGAAAGGAATTTATTATGAAAAATAAAGTTAGTTCAATCGCATTACTTTTAACACTTACTGCTTGTGGTGGTGGAAATTCACCTGTTTCAACTTTGCCTAGTTCTACAAAGCCAACATTATCAGTAGCAGAACAAAGAGCTGCTTCGCAAAAAGTGTTTTCTGTTAAATCAGATAATTTAACATCTATTATTTCAAAAGCTGAAGAAAATATTGGAACTGCAATAGATATATCAAATTATGATGCTATAGAAACAGCATATAAAACAGCAATATCATCTCCAGAAGAAACAAATAGAAGTGCAAGTTCAAGAAAAGTGAATAGGTCATCTGTTTCATCATCAGGTTTAATTGTTGCAAATTCTGGTGAAAAACTTACTGATATAGAAAAAGGTTTTAATATTTTAACTATGACATCAAAACTTTTTGAAAAAGGAACTTCTATTATTTCTAAATTCAATGATACCCTTAAATCCCAAGGAAAAGAAGAAGTAGCAAAAAACACTTTGATTCAGGGTATAAAGGCTTTTGAAATGGGTAATATTATTGATGTTTCAAATACAGAAATATCTATGGATGAACTTATTGAAAATATTGATAAAACAGTAGATGATATAAAAACTATTGTGCAAGAAAAAATGAACGGCGATTTTAAAAAAGTTGATGTTGATTTTTCAAAATATGAATTAGAAAATATGTCTTTCATTACTGATAAAAATAATACTGTGACAGGTATAAGATTAACTAATGATATGGATGAGGATTTTGCAGAATACTATAATCCAGAAGATAAAGATAGAACAAAATATAAATCAACAATTTATACAGATTTTAATCTTTCAGATTTTAAAGAAGTTAACGGTATTCAAACTGCATTAAACAGTAAAACATACACTTTTGCAAACACAGTTCTTCTTTCAAAAGATGGAAAATTTCAGGAAAAATTTGAAATTCCAGCTTTTGCTTCTGATAAAAACGGAAATTATACAGGAAAAGCAGAATTTAATGCAGATAACCTTTGGGAAACATTCCAAGTCCTTACTGATGAAAAATTTTCTGATTACCTTGTAGATTTGAAAACTGGTCGTTATGATGAAGAAGGTCAAGAAGCCTGGGAAGAAGTAAAAAAAATAACAAAGGAAGATATAGCAGAAGCTATTGCAAAAAATAAATCTATTGATATAGGTAACGGTTTTGCATTATCTTTTATTGATAATCATAAAATTGAAATTGATACTGAGATTGAGCTAGCCGGAAATACAGTTGATTTATCATATTCTCAATTTGGAAATATAACGATACAAAATACACTTGCATCAGATGCCTTTGAAAAATATGGTATAAAAAATGGAGATGATGTAGGATCAGAAAGTTATGCTTTTGCAGGTGGTAATTCTGATTATAAAATTGATATTAATAATATTTCTGATGATATAACATTTAAAGGAAAAGCTTTTGGAGGCGTTACATTAGGAAGTAATCAAGATGAAGGTGCATTTGATGAAGCTATTGATATTTCAGGTTCTGTTACCTTGTCATTAACTCCAAATGAAAATATCCAAGAAAAGTTAGTTGCAGATTTTGATGATTCTTACACCATTACTGTAACAAAACAAAAAGATGGATCAAAAGATGCAATAATTGATGACAAAAATATAACAGACCAAGATATGCGTGTCGGTGATAATAGCTTGGAAAAAGCAGATTTCCAATATTTTGGCAACAATGGTAATCCAGAAGAAGCTGTTGGAGTTGTTAGAATAGAAGGTAGAAATGCAAGTGATGCTCGCGATTTGGATATAAGATTTTCTTTCGGTGCAAAGAAATAATAATCAAATATTTCTAAAAAATTCCCCATCATTTTTGGTGGGGATTTTTTTATTTCTTATCAGCAAAAATTCTTTTTATATAAAACCCTATTGTCATAGCCAGTCCTAATCCACCAAACAAAAGCCAATAAAACACATTATAACTTTCAGCAAATGGCAAACGAACATTCATTCCATAAAGTCCAGAAATACTTGTGATAATAAGTGCGGATACATTAACAATAGTCAAAGATTCCATTCTTTTATTAGTTAAATTGTTAGTAATAATTTCCAATGTACTTTTCAAATTTGAAACATTTTTTGAATAGGAAAGGGCGGTTTCCAATGCCTGATTATTTTCAATTTTTGCATCACTTACAAATTCATTTCCATGAAGAATTTGCAGTATTTTTTCTATGACTATAAGGTTTCCTTTCATTCCCATAACATACTCATCCAAATCATTTTGTATTTCAAAAAGAGAAAGTAGACTAGAGTTTTTAACCTTTGTTTTCGAAGAACTTTTTATCTTTTTTATTTTTTTATCAACACTTTTTAAAAGTTTAAAATAACTTTCTGTAATCTTGTCAATTATATCAACAAGAACAAGTAAAGTTGTTTTGTGTGAAACATCAATTTCATAAGGAAAATCATCAGTGTGAAGTAAAAGCATTGTATCCTTTGTTAAGTAAACACCAAGAGTAGAAACCTCGGCCTTAATAGGGTATTTCAAGATAACTTCGGTATAATTACTTTTTTCTAAAAATCGGGCAATTTCACTTGAATCTTGAACATCAAGAAGCAAATCTTGATCAAGTTTGTATGTTTTAACTATCTCATCAACATTATTTTCTTTTACATTGATATTTTCAATAATCATTTTTTCCCTCATAATTTTTCAATAATTATACCATAATTTTTTACAAAAGCCAATAGTAAAGGATGAGAAATAATTGCTCTTGAAAAAAGTTTGTTTTTTGCTTATAATAGTAGCGTCAGTAATGACTATGATACTAAATCTTAATTGGAATAGGTATTTCGGACTGGGGGGCGGTACCCCATACCTCCACCAAAAAGATATACGGGGGTAAAATAGCATCGACGGATACAATAAAGGATTAAGGTGTATCAAGTGATGATTCCGACTTTCAATCGGGTCAAAAAAAATGAACGCAAATGATAATCGTTCTTTCGCAATGGCTGCTTAATAGCAGTTTAGCGAACCAAATTCTTTAAGGATATAGAACCCTTAAAGTGGGGTTTGGGACTTTCCTAGCAACAGAAAAGTCCCTTTTTTGTATTTGCAATATATATTTCTAAATAATACTTGACTATTTTAATAAATGAGATACATTTTGTCAAATTAAGTGAGGTTAGCAATGAATAATATTTCTAAAAAAATAGATGTTAATAGTTATATAAAAGAAATTGATAAAAAAAATGATATTGATGTTATTGAGCCAGTTCGTATCGTAAATATGGCAACTGGTGAAGTTTTTTCATCAAATGAAGTGAATGCTTTTTCAGATTTTGAAAATTTAACCCAAAAATATGGTAATTCATGCAGTTTGTTTTTCCCTGCTGGTAATACAGGAAGATAACTTTTATGCAAATTTCAAAAGATAATCCTGTTTGTGAATTGTATGAAAATCTTTTTGCATTGTCTGCTTTGGGTGAAGGTGGAATTCCTGTTTGGAATGATGATCATACTCAATGTAATATGATTATGTATGGTGATTGTGCTAAAAAATACATTGAAGAACAAGAAAAACATAGATAATAGTATTTTATGCTTGACTTTACGGTTATTTACATATAAAATAGCCACATTATTTTAAACATTAAAAGGTGAATATTATGAAAAGAACATTTCAACCATCAAAAATTGTAAGATCAAGAAGACATGGTTTCCGTGCTAGAATGGCAACATTGAACGGAAGAAAAGTATTAAATGCAAGACGCGCAAAAGGAAGAAAACGCCTTTGTGCTCAAGTTGAATTCTAATACTTTTAAACACAAAATCAAATTGGGTCATCTTTGCATGACCCTTTTTTATTGAAAAAAATAAAATATTTGATATCATCTATCCTATGGTAAAATTTTTAAGAAAAAAAACAAGTCCAGTTAAAATAGCACTCCTTAAAAGTCGTAAACTCGATTTTTATAGGATTAACCCTGTCGGCGTTATGCGTCGTGGGTTTAATCGTTTGATCCGAAAGGGGATTGTCGATAAAAATTCTGAACGACCACAGGATAATCCTAATAGATTTGTGAACCCTGCATTTATAACGCATTGGTCTCCAACTCGTTTTAATGATGGAAATATTCATGTAGGATTTACTGTTTCTATAAAAAGCACATCTAAACGCGCAAATAAAAGAAATTTGATTCGTCGTCGTTTAAAATATGCAGTTAGTGAATTGATTCGTAAATATAGGGTAGAGGGGTATGATTTCGTATTTACTGCACGTTCAGGTATTTTAGATATGGATTACAATAAAATTGAATATCTTATGCGTCATACTCTCAAATTTATTGAATCAAAAATAAAAGAAGAAATAAGCAAGAAATAATTACCACGAAAGTTTTATAGAGTTACCTTCCTGAATAACTTCACCATTTGGCAAATTGCAAACACCGAATATCTGTTTTCCTTTCTCATTTGCTAAAATCATAGCAGTAGCAACATCACTCGCACCACTTGTAAGCAATCCGGAACTAGATTGTAATCCAGCTTGCACTCCTGCCAAAACACCAGCTTTCTCTTTATTATAAACAGTTGCTGTCGTTGTTTTGCTTCCATCGGCATTTATTGTTGTTGTTCCTTCTGTCTTTACAGAAGTATTAACCATTTGTTTTCCTGCACTTATACCAGCAACGATACCAGTTGCAGCTGCACCAACAAGTTGAAGTGAGCCAGTAATAGCCTCTATTTTAGCAGAAGTGTAATTTTCACTATCTTGATAACAGTTTTCCACATTAAACAAACTTGCGTCACAAACATAATTTCTGTTATCAATATACCATGTAAGAGATTTTGATTCCTTTGCACAATGAAATTTTTGTCCATTGTATGCAGGTCTTGTGTATTTAACAGTTATTGCACATTTTCCAGAAACTTCATCAAACTTTCCGCCATACAGATCACCTTCACAGAATGTTTTCTTTTCATTTCTTATAAATGGACCTGTAAAGTAGTTACGAAAAGCTTCACGCTTATCTTCATCAACCAACATTTTACAGTTCATAAACACATTATCAAAAGTCAAACTTTTATAACATTCAACATTGTTTGGTTGTTCATCACTTCCTGCACAACTTGTCTGCATACAAATTCTAAATTCTTCCCATTTTTCATCTTTTGACATGTCTTGAATTTCACCCGAAACGACAGTTCCTATTTCATCAGAAGCGGAAGTATCTGTAGCAACATTTGCTGTTGAAGATGCTTGAGTAGTAGTTGTTGTTGTAGCTGTCGTTTCTGTCGTTGAAACTGACACTATACCACCATTTGAAACACTTTCTTCTATAACTGAAGAAATTTCTTCTTTTTCTATAGATTTAGATTTCGAAGCCCTTTTAGTCTTCTTTTTAGAACTCTTTTTTGATGCTCGTTTAGAAGTTCTTCTAGCCAAAGCATAATCAGACTGCAAAGCCAAAGGATATGCAATAATCAAGATACTAACTAAAATTCTTCTCAAACAAAACATATTTTCTCCTAAATCAAAATAAATTTTATCACATTTGTTTTATAAATAAAAGCATTATTTTAATTTTTCCACAAAAGCATAATTATTTCATTTTCTGTTGCAAACCATTCTTTATTTAAAAAGCAATTTCCTTTTTCAGAAAGTGTTTGATTTACAACACCACGACCGGATGCTCGATCAACTTCGGCATATTTTATAATTGCATCTTTTTCATCTTGCATTTGAGCTTTATCAGCTATATTTTCCATAGTTGTATCAGTAGCTTGTATAGCGACAGTAGTTGCTATATTTGCGGCATTAAGTGCATTTTGTGTGTTTTTTAAATTTGTCCCCGCTTTTGAAAGTTCAGTAAATGTACCATCTGCATTATTGACTAAATTAGCAGTGTTTACTCCAGCATTTCCTAGTGTTTTAGCTGTTTTCATCGTATCACCAGCAGCTTTAACCCCCTTTGCAAAAGATACAGAACTTAATGTGATAGACATAACATTACTTATTGTTGATGTCGCCATGGATTTGTTATCTATTTTTCCATCCGCAAAATCTTTTACATCAAGTCCTAAATTTGCACCGGCTTCCGCAATATCAATACCTGATGAAACTAATCCTCCAATAGGATCTGTTGACCCTGCAATACTTAATACAGCGCCGGCAGCATTAAATCCTGATGCTGTAAGGGATAGCACATTATTTACATCTTTTTGTTTTTTCTCCCACGAATCGGATTGTTTTGCATCGAATGCATCTGCGGCACAAGTCATATATTCACCCACGGCAAGTTTCTTTGATGCTTTTATTATATCTTTGTTTTTTCCATATTCCACAGTTACATAACACTTTTTTCGGTCATTTGATAATATGCCATTCATAATTTTACATGAACGCTCTCTACCCAAAGCCATTTCATCAAGGAACATTTGTTTTAAGCCAAGAGGAGATGAAGATTTTGCAACAATGTTTGAACAATAAGCATCAATACTAAATTTTGCATATGCTTCATTAAAACAAAGACTATATTCTGGAAATGAAAAATCTTCAAAACCTTCAATATTTTTTACGGTACAAGCATCTTTTAAACAAGTCTTTAATTCTTGCAAATCTCCTGCGATTCCTTTGGCTTTTTCTGCTTCGTTTTTTGATAACATAAGACAATCTCTTTGAACTAAATTTTTATATTTTTCAGTAACAGATCGTCTATCTTCCATACATTTATCTAAAACTTCGGTGCATTGTCTTTTTGCATATTCAAAAGTTTCAAAACCTTGTTTAACTTTCATACCATCAATGTTTATGAAGTTTGTTAAAGGACTATTTGAAGTTCTATCTTCGTAACAAACGCATTTGCCTAATGATTCGCTTGCACAAATTTTATTCATACATCTTGTGTATTCTGAATCGCAAGATGCTCTATCTAATACTGTTTTTACTTCTTGTATAGAAGTTTCTTCTGTTTTTTCATTAGATTTATTGTTTTCTCTGACTATATTTTTACTTGCTCTTCCTGCACTTCGTTTTCCATTAGGTCTGGATGAGGCTTTTCTTATACTTTTTGCTTTTGCAACAACTTCATCGACTTCAAAGCAAAGCAATAATGACAAGACAATAAAACTGACTTTTTTCATTGTTCGCCTCCTTCATCTTTTATAAAGGAACTAGATGTCCAATTTTCACCCCAACGAAGTTTATAATAGTAATCATCACTAGCCGGAAATAACTCTTTCACGGTATCTCCTTTTATAACATAACAATAACCGGAATACGAAAAATCTTGATTATTCAATGCGTCAATACCTATAATCGCACCAGCTAAATGTTGACTTCCAGCAAGAGCGTTAAATCCTTCAAGTCCAATTTCTAAATTATCATTCCAATCTCTTGTTGAAATCAATTCCCCAGACCCTTTATACACTTCCATAAATTGATTTGTTTTATTTCCATTTTCATCTGTTAGATATTTTTTTTCAGCTTCTTTTCCGTGACCTTCTTTTTTCCCACTTGCTATTTTTGATGCAATACTTAAACCTTTTTGGACAAAATCAAGTCCTGTTAAAACTATTTCTTTTATATGTCTAATCTTCTGCGATTTATTTTCACTAAGTTTTGTTCCAAAATCACTTTCCGAGCAAGACACATGATCTCCAACTTTAAATTCTTTTATCTTAGATATGGTTTTAAATGATGCACCAATACCTATGTTTAAATAACATTCGCCATCAGATTTTATAGTTCCATATATTTCATCACAATATTTCTTTTTGTATTCGTTAAGGTTGTTTTTAAACATTGATTTTAGTAATGCGATATCTGAAACTCCAGTATATGTGGATTTACATACTTCAAACTTTTTTTCAAAATTATCCTCATCAAAGCAACCAACAAATTCATTTGATTTGGATTTACACTTTGGTTTCATACAAGAGATAAGATTTGATAATATATTTGTTATAGATACATTTGTATTTTTTATATCAGAAATTGCAAAACTTGAACAGTCAGATTTTGCATTTCTTTTATACATACTAATAATGTTGTCAGCAAGATTTGGGCAAGCATTGTATATGTATTTACATTTTTCATCGGCTTGATTAAAAACAGAAGTATTATTGCAATCACATCTACCATTACTTTCTTTATAACAAGTTTGATTCATACATTTGTTATACAAAGTTTCGCAATTATATTTTGTTATATTTGATGTATCAGGGATTGCCTCTTTACTTGTATTTTCAATATTTGAAGTTCTTGTTTTTGTCGTTGAGTTTTGATTTCTATTTCTTTTTATTTTTGATGATTTAGAAGAAGCATTCCTTTTTGCATTACTTCCTCTCTGAGCATTTACATATTCAGAAAAAGCAATAGTTAAAGTTGTAATCAAACTTAACTTTATTATAATATTATATTGTTTTTTCAATAAGTTATACATAATCAATAAAACCTTTAGTTTATAAAATTAACTTTAAAATATTCACCCATATTTGATACAAAATTTCCGTTTATAAAACATCCACTTTCTTTTCTTACATCGGTATTTAATTTTACTGCACCATTAAGAGTCGAAGCAGCTCCTTTACATACCAATGACGCGCCATTCATTATCATAGGAACTGTTTCTACACTTGCACTACCCCAAGAAAATACAGTTCCTACAACACCTATAACAATCAATGCAACACCAGCAACAGCTTTTACTGCACCCATAGCAATATCTAAAATTCCACGCAAAGCAAAAGGCTTTTCGGTATTCATTGTGTTGAAATATTCCTGTGTACACTCTACAATTTCACCAACTTTAAAGTATTTTGATGCGGCTTCCTTTGCCATTTTTCCGGTGTAATAAGGTTTTCCATCTTCGCCCTTTATTTTTTCAAGAGAACCATAACTAACTTTTATATTACAAATACTTGAATTATAATCTAAATAACCACCGGAATTTTTGCAAAAATTTCCTCGTAATTCTTCCATTTTTTCATAAAACATTTTTTTAACTGTCAACGGTCTACTTGTTTTTGCCAAGATATTGGAACAATTTAGACTTCTTCTTTCAACATTTTTTATTGTAAAACAATTTGAAAAAGCGGCACCACAGTATTGTCCCATACACCCTATATATTCCTCAAGAACGGAATTTTGTGTTTCATCAGACGCAGCATTCATAGCATCAATATAACTTTTTGTTAAAGTATCTTCTTTTATTTTGGCTTTATAAACAGTTTCTATATGATTTCTTTCCTTAAGTTCACAAGATTTTAAAGTATCATTACAAACACCTCTTGCAAAAGTGTATAAATCATTACCAATTCTGAATTTTTCGCCATCTTTTTCTACTGTTTCAAAACTATCAATCGAAGTATCACAATTACTTCTTATTCCAAAATTATTTACACAAACATTATCCATACAAAGATTGAATTTTTCTCCACAAGTAAGTGTTTGACTTTTTTCATTTTTTTCTATAGCTACATCGATATTGTTTTGAGAAACTTTTTTTTGTTTTCCTGTAATTTTTTTTGATTTTGAAGAAAAGCGTCTTTGAGCAAAAGAAACCTCTGGTAAGAATACCATTGATAAAACTAGCCACGAAATCAATACTTTCTTAAACACTTTTAACTTTCTCTCCTTATAAGAGTATATCACAAAAAGTGTAAAAATAAAGTGTTTTTATATAATATATAAAATTTTCAAAAATAGCCATAAGATAAACGATGCAAAAACTAGAGGGGCTAGGGCTAAATATTTTTCTTTTTTTATCAATAAAAATACTATAGAAAAAATAAATGAAAAACATAAAATCCATGATAAATTTATTATACCAATAAATGCTGAAATTGCAGAAATTAGTTTTACATCACCGCCACCAAATGAATAAGGGTTTTTAAAGTAAAATATTAACGCTAAAGTAAAACATAAAACATATCCAGTTATTGCACTGAAAATACTATCAAAAGATGATATAAATAATGGCGAAAAAATTTTATTTTCTGTGTTATAAACTGATATAAAAATACTAATCATTAACAAAGGAAATGTAATTATATCAGGGATTATTTTGCATCTAGAATCTATATTTGCAGAAAAACCTAATAAAAACAATATGATAAAAAGAAATGTTAAAGGATAATTTTTATTTATATAAATTGGGGCTAAATAATCTATTGCAGTGAATAGTAAAAGATATCCAAAACCCCATAATAATTTATTGTAAAAATACCGTTTTTTCAATATATTATATTTTTTATTATAATGTTTTACTTTTATTTTATTTTTATTAAAGTAAAACTTTAACATATCCCCAAAATAACTATGCATTGAGCAAGGATAAAATTTCATTAAAAACCTACTTAAAACAGGAATAAAAAAACCTGTTGAAAAATAGATTGCAAAGGTTAAAATCCTATTTGTAAACATTTTTGTTTCCTTTTTAAAATTTATGAAATAAGATTAAAACAAATTAATTAAAAATAAAAGGATTTTTTACTATGGGAACTTGGACTGATAAAAAAATTGAAAAACTAAAACAACTTTGGGAAAAGGGTGTGCCTACGGCAGAAATTGGAAAACGCTTGGATTTCTCTAAAAATGCTATTGTTGGAAAAGTTCATAGACTTGGTCTTTCTAATAGAAATTCACCAATAAAAACATCTTCAAACAAGGTTGAAAAAGTGAAAAAAAACACCTCTAAAAAGGTTGAAGAGGTGGTTTCTACATCAGTTAAAAAAGCAAAAGTAACACCAGTAAAAACGCCAGTTTCTAAAGTTGAAACAAAAGAAAAATTTGAGAAAACTAAGAACGAATCGCAAAAAACATCACTAAAACAATCTAAAAAGGCTGTTTTGGAGGGTGTTTCGTTGAGTGAGTTGACATTTGATCGTTGTTGTTGGCCGCTTGATGATGTAAATTCTGATGAATTCCGTTTTTGTGGTAAAAAAGTATTTAAAAATAGGCCTTACTGCCTCGAACATTGTGCAATGGCTTATACAACATCGTCTTCATCTACATCTAAAAACACGGCTGTAGATAAAAATAAAACAGAGGAATAAACTAGAAAAGGAGAGATTATGGAGGGAGTAAGAAGTTTTTGGCTGGTAAATAGCGTCTATAATGATGTTCGAGAATTTCATTTTTCTTCAAATGATATCTCTTTTGTTGTTTATTTTCGTGCTGAAGAACCTATATTTGTTTTAGATAATACTTGCGATATTGTTTCGCCTAATAATTTGCTAATAATAGAGGCTTTACCTGAAGAAAAGGGTGAAAAAAATCCAAAAACAAAGTGGGATTCTATTCTTAAAACTAAGTTTCATATTGATCCAATAAAGATTCGACCAAAGGAAAATACTAAATATAAGAAATTAGATATAAGTTATTCTGATTTGTCTTTGTATAAGGATTTTGTGTCATTACAAACTGATGAATTACTCGATTCTATTAAGGAAAAACGGGAAATTTTATCTCTTGATAATGCTTATGAGCGAGAATCTGAAAATTTACTCAACTATAACAAATCTACACAAACAATAGATAAAGCCACGGTTACTTTGGAAAATTTGAAAAAGAAAATTCTTCATTTTTCGAAAAGATTGAAAAAACAAAATGAAATTGAAGAAAATTTTCCAGAAAAGGCAGATGCTCAATTAAAAGCCGAACTTGTTCAAAAAATGTATGATAATACTGAAAAATTAAAAAGGACAGAGCGTCGTATAAAACGTGCAAAAAAGCGTTCTGCAAATGCCTTTGAAAATTTATCTTTGAATAGAATTCAGATACAAGAAATCAAAAAACTTATCGAATCAAGAAATGCTTCTAAATCTGATAATACAAATCGGATTCTTGCAAGATTTGATTATCATGATTCTGTTTCCTCGCCTGTTCTTGATGAACAAAAAAACTTGAAAAATCAAGAGGTTGAAAATAGGAAAACAGAAAAATTGACAATTCAAAATATAAATGCTAAGAATGAAACAGGAGAAAAAATAGGAACAACTTTACCTACGAAGGAGACTATTATGGTTAAAGATACAGAAAAAAATTTAAAAACAACAACAGAGTTTAAACCACCTTTTGTTGATGATACAGCACAAGATGCTCCAAAAACACCAGATGTTAAATTTGCCAAAAAGACAGATGTTCTTGATGATAAATATAAGAAAGTTTGGATGTATGTTGCATCTATTATGGTTTCCTTAATCATAGTATTCGGTTTATTTTTCTTCTTATCTGGCGATTCGGAAAATGCATATAACGAAAACGCTTATATAGAACAAAATTATCAAGAAGAGGTTCTTCCTGAACCAACTCCTGAACCAGTAGAAGAAGTTAAATTTGAAGAAGAAGTTGTTGAACCTACACCAGAGCCAGTGGTTGAACCTGCACCAGAGCCAGTGGTTGAGCCTACACCAGAACCAGTTGTGGAACCTATTCAAGAAGATGTTAAACCAGCTCCTGTAGTTGTTGCTCCAAAACCTGTTGCAAAACCAACTCCAAAGAAGGTTGCGCCAAAACCTATTGTAAAACCAGCTCCTAAAAAGGTGGATCCAAAGCCTGTTGTAGAAGAGGAGGTTGTTGTAGAAGATGAACTAGCAAATATTCCTGAGGAAGATGATGAAGATTTTATCGAAGATGAAATTGATGAAGAAGAACCAGAAACAGTTGTTATAGAATCTGTTGAAATAGAAGAAAATGACGATGTTGAAGAAGATGAAGATGAAACTTCAGAATTATCTGCTTTGCAAATAGCAAAAACTGAATATGTAAATAATGTTCTTGCTGGTGATAACTATTTAACATTACTTGCTTATTTAAAAGATAATTTCTTTACATTGGAAGATGATGCGAAAATCGCAGAACTTGAAAAAATGAATCATTATTGGAATGATTTCCGTAATGCAACTTATGATGCGTATTACGAAAGTGATTATACTTTGAAATCAGATATCAACTATGAAGAGTATGCTAACGATGAATATTTGTTAAGAGTTTATACTAATGCATACTATGCTTTCTATGAATATATTGTTAACGAATTTGTTATGAAATATGAATATGCAAATAGCACAGCAACCGCATTATATGCTGCGATTGAAAATGAACTTGATGTTTTGGGTCGTCCACTCGCTAAATTAGAAGTATTAGCAAGAGTTTATAATGCAATCCAGGCACAAGGTGGTGCGGCAGCAGTTCTTTCGGCTATAGCTGAAAAAGATGAAGCAGAAACTATTGTTGCAGATAATATGGAAATAGAGGCTTCTCTTATCCCATTGACAGCGACAACAGAAATTGTTTATCAGGAAAGCATCTATTCTGATGATGATACTGAGATAGTAAATCAAGATTCTACTGAAATAGTAACGGATTTCACAAAGGAATATGCAGAAAGTGAAAATGTTGTTGTCCTTCCTGCAGAAGAAGTTTCAGAAGTAGAAGAAAACGAAGTCGCTGAATTGAACTCTTCTGATGAAAACGATGATGAAACAGAAGATGTTGCTATAGTTGACGAGGATTCTGATGATGTTGCTGCTGTAACTACAGAAAGTATTGAAGAAGATGAAGAACTTGCAAATATTCCAGAGGAAGATGATGAAGATTTTATCGAAGATGAAATTGATGAAGAAGAAGATTCTTCAGAAATAGCTACTGTTACAACAGATGATGTTGAAGAGGATGATGAGGATGAGGATGTTGATACAGTTGCAACTACAATGCCAGCAGATTTAGAAGTTGTAATGGAAGATGACTCAGAAGAAATAGTATCTATTGTTCCAACAGAAAACGAAGAAGAACTTATTCTTTCAAGTGATGAAGATGTAGAAGATGATACTTCTAATGATGAAGAATATTATGCTGAAGAAGATGATGAAGATATTTCTGATGAAGATGAAGGTGTTGAATATACATCAGAAGAAGAAATTGTTGTTGAAGAAGAAGTATAGTAATCAAGAAAAATATAAATTAAAAAGTTTCAAATAGAAAACCCTTTCTAAAAAGGGTTTTTCTTTTTTTTATTCAGATATTATTTTGTATCCATATGGAATTTTATTTAATTTTTTAATGGTTTCTTTTTCTAATATATCTAAATTTATAACATTAGAATTCTTTAATATATTAACTTCATGTAATAAATTTTTTCTTTCTTCTTGTTTCTTTTGTAATTTTTTTTCTAAAGTATAACTTTGATTTTTTAATTTTAAATAACTGAATATACTAGATTTTCCTACAAAAAGATTTATTGTGCATATAAACCCAAATATTATTAAAAAAATAAATAATATAGAATTGAGTAAAAATTTAAGAAATCTATCTGTTTGCATTTTTTATTTGTCTTTACTTATTTAATAACATATTATAAGTATATCATAAAATTTATATTGGGACAAGAGGTTAATTTGTTAAAACCTATAAAAATAAAAAATATTGAAATAAAAAATCCTGTTATTTTAGCACCACAGGCTGGGATAACTGATTTGCCATTTCGAAATTTGGTTGCAAGTTTTGGTGGAAAAGAATTTGCAACATCTTTGACTGTGTCGGAAATGGTTCCATCTGCCTCTCAGGTTTATCTTTTGAATCGTAGAAAAGGCAATGATAAAATAAAACGTCTTTATCAACGATATAATTCTGATACTTTAACTTCTGTTCAAATTTTTGGTAACGATCCATCTATTATGGCGGAAAGTGCAAAAATTAACGAAGAGTTGGGTGCTGATATTATCGATATAAATATGGGGTGTCCAGTTAATAAAATAGTAAAAAATGGCTGTGGTTCTGATCTTTTACGAAACTCTAAATTAGCATCGGATATAATAAAAAGTGTTGTTTCTTCGGTTTCTGTGCCAGTCAGTGTTAAAATAAGAACAGGTTGGGATTTTGATCATAAAAATGCCCCTGATTTTGCAAAGATGGTAGAGGATTCCGGTGCTTCTATGCTTGCAATACATGGCCGAACCAGAAGTCAACTTTACAGTGGACATGTTGATTTAGACACTATTAAAAAAGTAAAAGAAAGTGTTTCAATTCCTGTTATTGGAAATGGGGATATTTTTACAGAAGAAGATGCAAAAAATATGTTAGAATATACTGGGGTTGATGGTGTTATGGTTGGTCGTGGAATTTATGGTGCACCATGGTTTTTAAATCATATTATTTACTTTTTAAAAACGGGTGAAAAACTTCCCAAACCAACTATTTCTGAAAAAAAAGAAATACTTTTGAAACATATTTCCTCTATGATTGAATATTATGGTGAAAAAACTGGGCTTTTTAATGCAAGAAAGCATATTGCATGGTATTCTAAAGGAATAAGAAATTCTGCAGAATTTAGAAATTTTGTAAATAACTCTGAAAATATATCAGAAGTTTATGAATTTATTGAGAAATTATTCAAATAAAATTATAAAAATATTGATTCCTTAAAAAAAACATAGTAGGCTTTACTCTGTAAGAGTAAAAAATAAAAAGAAAAGAGGACTATTATGGGATATAATGAAAAAGAATTACAAGCAAAACTTGAAAAGGAAAAAGGGGAAATTATCCTTCCTGCAAAAAAAGAAACAATAGGAAGTATACTTAAAAATAAACGATTGGAAACCGGTAAAACAATTGATGAAATTTCTGATTATTTAAGAATTAAATCCCAATATTTATCAGCCTTAGAAGAAAATAAATTCAATAACTTACCTGGTAGTGCTTATGTTATTGGTTTTATAAAATCTTATGCTTCTTATCTTGGGCTTAATGCTAATGATGTTATAGTTCAGTATAAACAAGAAACTGGTGCTATTTCGCCAATTACAAATTCAGTTGTTGATGATGAAAATACTCTTATAAAAGATCCTGTAATAAATAGTAATCATATAATAATTGCTAGTGTAGTTGTTCTTTTTGGTATTATCTTTGTCTCTGTAACTGGTTCAAAAGATACGTCAATACCAGAGCCTGCTCAAGATGTGGAAAATGTTGAAATTTCAATAGAAAGAACCAATGTTTCTTCTGATGCACCTGCTGTTTCAGATGAAATTTCTATGACAGATATTTCTACAAAGCCAGTATTGGTATCTACACCGGAATATTTTGAAACAAAAATAGAAGATGCTAAAGTTGCAGAAGAAAAAAATGCTGTTGAACCTCAAACTGTAACAACATCAACTCAAAATGAAAATATTGTTCCTGAACATATTGCAAAAGAATATGGTTTAGAAAACAAGGAAAATTATGATATTTATATAAAAGCAACAAAGAAAATTTGGATAAAACTTAAAAAAGATGGTTTATATAAATACGATAGCGAACAAGGAGATATTGGAAGTGGTGTTACAATATTTGAAGCTATTTTGGAACCTGGTGATACTTACTATATACCACAAGGAGATAATTATTATTTAACTATTGGTAATGCTCAGGGTGTTGATATATATGCTGATGGTTCTCTAATTGCTCCACTTTCAAAGAAAGAAGTTTCTCGTCATAATATTGAAATGAATGTTGAAAAACTTAAAAATGGAACTGCGTATGTAAGAAATAGGATAATTGAATAAATGTCAAAAAAACAAATAAATACAAAGGTTTTATCAGGGTTTGTTGAACTTTTACCAAAGGAACAAATCCTTTTTGATAATATAAAAAATATAGTTGAAAAGTCTTATAAATCTGCTGGTTATGTTGCGATTGATACTCCTGTTATTGAAAAGTCTGAGGTTTTATTTGCAAAGGCTGGTGGTGATACTGAAAAACAGGTTTATAGGTTTACAAAAGGTGATAATGATTTATCTCTTCGTTTTGATTTAACTGTTCCATTTGCAAGGTATGTTTCTGAACACTATAATGATTTGGTATTTCCGTTTAAACGTTATCATATTGCAAAAGTTTACCGTGGTGAACGTGCACAAAAGGGGCGTTATCGCGAATTTTATCAGGCAGATATTGATATTGTATCAGAAGATAGTCTTTCTGTAATGTATGATGTTGATATAATTTCAACTTTGGCAAAAACTATTGAAAATCTATGTAATTTGTGTTCCCTTGGCAACTTTAAAATGAAAATTTCAAATCGAAAAATTTGGGATGGTTTTTTTGAAGAATTTTCTATTTCCGGTGAACAAAAGGCATCAATAATGAATATTATTGATAAAAAGGCTAAAATTACAGCCGAAGTTTTTGATACCGAACTTTCAGAAAGGGTTAAAAATCCTAATATTGAAAAACTTATAAAAGAGTTGTTTGAACTTGAATTTATTCCGAATGTTGGTGTTTCGATTCCTGAAAAATATCATTCTGATTTTGCTTTTATAAATAATAATGAAAAAATGAAACAGGGGATTCGTGAACTTGAGGTTGTAATGAAGTCGCTTGAAACAATTTCAAAAGATAGATTTGTTATTGATTTATCCATTGTTCGTGGACTTGATTATTATACTGGCACTGTTTTTGAAACTTTCCTTGAAAATTATCCAGAATTTGGTTCAGTTTCAAGTGGTGGCCGTTATGAAAATCTTTGTGATAATTATACAGACAAGAAAATTTGTGGAGTAGGTGGATCGATTGGTCTTTCAAGGTTATTTATTCCTTTAATCGAGGATGAAAAAATTGAAAATAAATGGGACGGATTGCTTGATGTTTTGGTTCTTCCACAAGGGGAGAATTGTTATTTAAAGGCAACTGAAGTTAAAAATCAAATTACAGAGTGCATGAATGGTATTTGCAAAACTTCCATTATCTATGAAAATAAAAAGTTTAAAAAGTTGATGGAATATGCAAATAAACTTGGTGCAAAATATGTTGTAATTATTGGAGAAGATGAGGTTGCAAATAATACCATTTCTGTAAAAAATATGATTACAGGTGAACAACAAACTGTATCTATAAATGATGCTTTGAAAATAATAAAAGAAAAGATTTAATTTATAAGGGTTAATATTATGAATTTTGATGAAAAATTATTACAAATAAAAGATAAATATAAAGAGCTTGAACAGCAACTTATGGGAACTTTTGAAGATGCAAAAGAAATGGCAAAAGTTTCAAAAGAATATTCTGATTTAAAGGAGGTTGTTATCCTTATTGATGACTATCTTAAAACCGAAGATAATATGAAACAAGCCGAAGAAATGATGAAAGATGATTCATTAAAAGAAATGGCTGAGATGGAATATTATGATTGTAAGGAAAAACTTCCGGAAATTGAAAAGCAAATAAAAATTGCATTACTTCCAAAGGATGAAGCAGATGATAAAAATGCCATCTTGGAAATTCGTGCCGGAACTGGTGGTGACGAGGCTGCAATTTTTGCTGGTGACTTGTTTAATATGTATAAATGTTATGCAGAATTAAAAGGTTGGAAACTTGAAGTCATAAGTTATCATGAAAACGAAGCTGGTGGTTTTAAGGAAATTATTTCTAATATAACAGGTAAGGGTGTTTTTGGTAGGTTAAAATTTGAATCTGGTGCTCATCGTGTGCAAAGGGTTCCTGAAACCGAATCACAGGGACGTGTTCATACATCTGCTGCTACCGTTGCCGTTATGCCAGAAGCAGAGGAAATAGATATTGAAATTCTTGATAAAGATTTGCGAATTGATACCTACCGTGCAAGTGGTGCCGGTGGTCAGCATGTTAATAAAACTGATTCGGCAATTCGTATTACTCATATTCCAACTAATACGGTTGTTCAGTGCCAAGATGAGCGTTCTCAGTTTAAAAATAAAGAGCGTGCGATGAAAATGCTTCGATCAAAACTTTATGAGGCTCAACGCGAAAAAATAGATTCTGAACGTGCTGGTTTAAGAAAATCTCAAGTCGGAAGTGGTGATAGAAGTGATAAAATAAGGACATATAATTATCCTCAAAATCGTGTTACAGATCATCGTGTAAATCTTACATTGTATAAGTTAGATTATGTTATGCGTGGAGAGGCTTTAGATGAAGTTATCGATAAACTTATTACCGAAGATCAAATCCAACGACTTTCTGAATTATAATGGTTTTAAGAAGAGGGGTTTATGTGTAAACATACTGGTAAAATAAAAAACTGGATTTCTGGTTTTATTTTTGTGTCTTTTATTTTTATGTGTCTTTTTTACACGGTAAAAGATTTTGCTTTTGCTTTTAATGATGATACAAACCAGCTTGTAATGTTCTTTTTCCAAGATAAATATATTCCTATTTCTAATAGATTGGATTTTTGGTCGGCAAGGTTTTTACCTATGCAATTTTTTGATTATAATATTTTGCCTCTTTTGGGTTTTACTTCAAAAAATATCGAAAGTGCAGTTCCTGTTTTTATGGTGCTTAAATTTTTGTTATTGATTGCATTATTTTTTCTTGTTTTTAAAGAGATAAACATTTACACAAAAACAAAATTTAATTTTTCAAAGGCGTGTTTTTCAATATTATTCCTTTCAATTTCTGCAAATTTTCTTTTTGTTATTTTATATCCATCCTTTTCTGAAATTACACAAGGAATATTTGTTTTATTATTCTTTTTATTTATGTTAAAGGCTTATAGAACTGGCAAGCGTAGATATTTTATAATTTCATTATTCTCGGCTATTTATTCTATGTATATGAAAGAAACAATGTTTGTTATATATTTTGCCTTTGCAATGACAGAATTATTGTTTGATAAAAGATTAAATAAAAGGCAGAAAATTTTTAATTATGCCTTAATTGCTAATTGTATAATCTTTCTTTTATTATACTATTTTATAGTTTTTATAAACAGAAATGATATTTATCCAGAGATAGAACCGTTTTCTATATCTGAAATTTTTGCTATACTTAAATCAGAATGGTATATGAATTTTATTATTTTAATATCTGCCTATAGGGGGATAAGAATATTATTTTTCAAGGATAGAAAATATATATTATTTGATAGTATTTTGTTTGCAGGGGCATCTTATGGTATAAGTTATATAATTTTAGGTGCAAAAATGAAATGGTATTATGTTATTTCATTATATATTTTTGCAATCAATTTGTATCAGTTTGAATTTCCAAAGAAAATTTATTCTTGTATAATTTATTTTTTACTAAGTATAGCCATTGTTTTTGGGGTTTTAAAAAATAATCATGATAACTATTGGCATATAAAATCTAGAAAAAATACTATTTGGATTAGGGAGTTAGTAAGAAATAAGAGAATTTATGGATTAACACAAAGTCCAAAAAATAAACTTGAAGATTATTGTTGGGACGATCCTATGTCAAGTTTTACTTGTTGGAATTACTTTACAATAACCGAGTATGTAAAATATTATTCTAAATCATATATTCAATTTGGTAATAATAAATTGTTACAAAAAGCAATAAATGATGGAAAAGCTGATTTTATCTTTATTCATCGCAGGTTGATAGACTCTGATTATCCAACACTTAACTTAAAAAATTATAAATTTATTATAGAAATAAATGGAGTTAATATTTATCAAGTAAAAAAATAATTACGGTATTATAATACCATAATTTAAAAAGTTCAGAAAAACTCTTAATTTTCTTGACATTTTGAAATTTTATTGTAATATAGTCTGTGTTTAACAAACAAAAAGGTAAATAAAATGGTTCAAAAAACATATAGTGCAAAACCATCAGAAGTTGAAGCAAAATGGTATGTTATTGATGCAAAAGATGTTGTTCTTGGTCGTCTTGCTGCTGTTATTGCAACATATCTTCGTGGTAAACATAAACCAACATATTCACCAAACATTGATTGCGGTGATAATATTATCGTTATCAATGCTGAAAAGGTTGGTATAACTGGTAATAAATTAGCAAACAACAAATTCTTCTGGCATACTGCATATATCGGTGGTATTAAAGAAAGACTTTGGAGTGCAATTCTTTCTGGTCGTCATCCTGAACGCCTTATTATAAAGGCTGTTGAAAGAATGATTTCAAGAAATGCTCTTGGTCGTGCTCAAATGAAAAAACTTCATGTTTATGCGGGAAGTGAACATCCACATACTGCTCAAAAACCAGAAGTTCTTGATGTATTAAAAATGAACTCTAAAAACAAGAAAAGAGGTGCATAATGGTTGAAAAAGTTGAAAAAGTAGCAGAAAAAGAAGTTGCTAAAAAAGCACCTGCAAAGAAAACAACTGCAAAAAAGACTACAGCAAAAGCTGAAGTAAAAGTTGAAACAGTTAAAAAAACTCGTGCAACAAAGACAGAAGCAAAACCTGCAACACTTGCTGATGCTGGTTTAAAAGTTGCAAAAACAGAAACAAAACCTGCTCCTAAAAAGGAAAAAACTGTAAAAGATGCTCAAGGTCGTGTTTATGCAACAGGTAAAAGAAAAACTTCTATCGCACGTGTTTGGATAAAGGCTGGTAAAGGTTCTATTACTGTAAATGGTAAAGATTACGAATCATATTTCCGTCGTCCAATTCTTCAAATGGTAATCAATCAACCATTTGGTATTACAAAACGCGAAGGTGCATATGATGTTGTTGCAACAATCATTGGTGGTGGTCTTTCTGGTCAAGCTGGTGCATTGAAACATGGTATTAGTAAGGCATTGGCTCTTGCAGAACCAGAATTAAGATCTGTTATTAAACAAGCTGGCTTCTTAACTCGTGATTCAAGAGTTGTAGAAAGAAAGCACTACGGTCATAAAAAGGCTCGTCGTTCTTTCCAATTCTCTAAACGATAGTATTAAGTCAACTTTAGAAAGGATTAAAAAATGGCTAATCATAAATCTTCAAAGAAAAGAATTCTTAGAAACGAAAAGAAAAGAATTTCTAACAAAAGTCGTATGTCAAAGATTCGCACATTTGTAAAGAAAGTATCTGAAATGATTACAGGTAAGAAAGATTCTGCTGAAATCAAAACTGCACTTTCAAAAGCAAATAGCGAACTTGCAAAAGGTGTAAAAAAAGGCTTAGTTTCAAAGCGTAAAATGGCAAGAACTATGTCAAAATTTGCAAAACGTATGAACGAAACAAAATAAGTTCTAAGTTTTCTTTATAAAAATTTCCCTGCTAATTAGTGGGGATTTTTTTTATAAGGTTTATATTTATTGTATATTCATACCAAGTTCGCAATACCGAACTTCTACCTTATTACTACGAAGATTGAAAAGGAGTTTGTTTTTGAATGTGTTAAATACATAGTAAAAATCCCCTTTTTCAAGGGGATTTTCGGAAGGAAAAATATGAAAAACAAAATTTTATTTAATACCTTCAGACCCATTTGCTTTCTTCAACTTAAATGTCGCCGAAGTAGCACAGTCCAAAAGTATTTTACCATCAACAGCAAAATAACTTCCTGTTGAATCCTGAACTTTTGCAAATTTGGTATCTTTTGTTGCAACAAAATTACTTGACTTTGCACAGTTCGAACCTTCAGATGTAATTGTATATAAACCTATACCAAATGTTCCTTTTTCTGGAACATTTTCAACATCAGCAAATGTGTAATAACTATACTCTTTACATTCCTTTTCACCATTACCCATCCACTGTCCATCAGGGCAAGAAGAAGCATCTGTTACAACAGAACAAGATTTAACTCCTATATTTGAACCCTTTATACTATAAGGTTTATCACTTGGACATTGTGAACAAGAAATATAATTGTCTGTATTTGTATAGTAACCAGAAGGGCATGTCAAACGATATGCTTTTGATGTAGGAATATCAGAATTATTCTCTGCATCAGTCAATCTTGTTGCGGTTACACCAGTGTATGAAATACAAGAATCACCTGTATATGGATTTATGTAACTTTTACCACTTTTTTCAATAATTTCATTGATAGGGCAGAATTCATCAAAAGATTTACATTGTCTGTTTACCGTTAAATAACCAGAATCACAAACAAATGATACTGCTTCACTTTCATCAATCCAGCCTTTTTTCAAAGTGTATTGTTTTAATTTTTTGGCATCAGCCATATCCCAAACTGTTTCCACAGCATTTTCCGGCATATTGCAAGTTGCTGATTTAGTTTTATAATATGTTTCATTACCATTTTCATCATATGCCTTTCTAACAAGTTGTCCAACAGGGCATTGATTTTCAACAGATGTTGTTTCAATAGTTGTATTTTTTGCAACAGAAGATGTTGTGCTAGTTACGCCCTTTCTTGTCGCCGCAGCCCGTGCCGAAGATCTTCCTGTTGCTGCAGCACGTCTAGAATTACTTGTCGCCGCAGCCCGTGCCGAAGATTTTCCTGTTGCTGCAGCACGTCTAGAATTACTTGTCGAAGCAGCTCTTTTCGAAGATGCAGATCTAAGTCCTTTTTTTGAACTAGCCGATCTTTTTGACGATTTAGAGGCAGTTTTTTTAGAAGTATTCTTACTGCTAGTAGAAGCAGCGCGTTTAGTCTTTTTTTTGTTAGTTTTAGCTTGCGTATCAATACCATTACCCAAAAGTAATGCAAGAACAGCAAGAGCTAATGTAAAGTGTCGTGTCTTCATATTATCTCTCCCAATAAGTTTACACCATATAAACTTTATATACAGAATAATAACATATTTTTAAACGCTTGTCTAGTAAAAATATTAAAAATGAAATGTTATATTAGGAATTACTTTAAATGATTCAAGAGTTTCTGTAGTAATACCTTTTTTTTCAGGAAGAAGGACACTAACTCTTTTGCCATTTTCAATGACTTGTAAGTGAATTGTTGTGTATCCAGGAGAAACGGATGATAATACTTTTTTCAATGCTCTAACAGAATCTGCATTATCAATTTGAATAAACATATTTGTCCCAAGTTGGGTATTTAAACTCAATAATTCAACTTTGTTGCCGAAAAGTGTTACTCTTCCATCATCACCATATTTTGTATCAGCATAAATAAGTACAGGTTTTCCTGATTCAAGTATTGTTTGAATATCTTCCAAAGACTGTCTTGGTTCTTGTTTTGAAAATCTTAGATTAAAGTTTGATGGTTTCCTTTCAAAGAAAAGAATATCTGTGGTACCAAATTTATCACTTATTTTTGTTGTGATATAGTTTTTCCCTGATTTAGAAGTTTTCATTTTCACAGATTCTACTATTCCAGCAACAGTAATTTTTGTATCTTCCTTTATGTTCGAAACATCCGTAGTATTTTTTGTTTGAAGTGCAATCAATGTGTTTTCATATACATCAAGAGGGTGGGCTGAAACATAAAATCCAATAACTTCTTTTTCAAAATTAAGTCGCTCTAATGGTTTCCATTCTGGAACTTCGGCAAGTCTTATATCATCGCGTTTTACCTCTATTTCATCAAGAGAAAATAGACTTGTTTGATTAGTTTCCTTGTCCTTGTTT
Source organism: Alphaproteobacteria bacterium (assembly GCA_017938435.1). GTDB lineage: Bacteria > Pseudomonadota > Alphaproteobacteria > Rs-D84 > CACZYB01 > CACZYB01. The sequence goes on along the minus strand of JAGBBO010000008.1, from coordinate 171,399 downwards.
ATTGATGCAATCTGAGAAAGTATATAGTTGACATTATCAAACATTTTATGTCTGTTTGGTTCTAAATCATCAAATGCACCAGCCTTTATTAAATTTTCCAACATTCTTCTGTTAAGGTTTTTAGGGTCAACTCTGGATATAAAATCAGTTATATTTTTGAAAGGTCCATTTTTATTTCTTTCTGCAACAATCGCTTGCACAACACCAACACCGACATTTTTTACTGCAGCCATAGCATATCTTATCGAACTACCTTCCACAGAAAAATATTCATACGATTTGTTAATATCAGGGCGAAGAAGTTTTATACCCATTTTTTTTACATTATCAGCAAAAAATGCCAATTTATCTGTATCTGACATATCATATGTCATAGACGCCGCCATAAATTCAGGTGCGTAATGGGTTTTAAGATATGCTGTTTGATAACAAACCCAAGCATAACAAACAGCATGAGATTTATTAAATCCATAACTTGCAAACTGAGCCATTGCATCAAATATTTTCATGGAAAGTGTTTCGTCAATGCCACTAACTTTTAAACAACCTTCCTTAAATATTTCACGGTGATGATCCATTTTTTCTTTAATTTTTTTACCCATAGCTTTTCTAAGATCATCAGCCATACCTTTTGTATATCCGGCAAGTTGTTTACCAATTTCCATAACTTGCTCCTGATAAACCATAATACCATATGTTTCCTTTAAAATAGGTTCAAGTTTAGGATGAAGATATTCAATTTTTTCTCCAAACTTTCGGGCAATATATGTTGGAATATTATCCATAGGTCCAGGACGGTAAAGTGCAACCAAAGCAACCAAATCTTCAATTTTATCAGGTTTTAGTCCCAAAATAACATTTTGCATACCCTGTGATTCTAGTTGGAATATAGCAGGGGTGTTTGTTGCTTGTAAAAGTTCGTATGTTTCTTTATCATCCATTGATATATTGTTTATATCAACTTTTATTCCGCGATTTTGATAAATCATATCGCATGCTTTTTTTATAACAGTAAGTGTCTTTAGTCCTAAAAAGTCGTATTTTATAAGACCAGTATTTTCAATAAATTTCATATTATATTGAGTAACAGGCCAATCTGATTTATCTGTTTTATAAAGGGCAACTAACTCATCCAATGGTCTATCTCCGATAACCACACCGGCAGCATGCATACCCGTGCTTTTGAAAAGACCTTCTATTTTAAGAGCTATATTTATCAAACCCTTTAACACATCATCCCGTTCAATAGCTTCCTTAAATTCAGGAACATAATTCAAACAAAGTGTTAGGTTTGCCTCTTTTTCAACTTCTTCGCCTTTATCATTTGTAAAACGAACTTTATTAGGAATCAGTTTGCAAAGTTCATCACATCTTGAATAACCGATTCTTAATACACGACCAACATCTTTTATTGCATTTTTAGCCTTTAATTGACCAAATGTAATAATCTGCCCAACACTATCAGCCCCATATTTTTCTTGCACATAATGAATAACTTCACCGCGTCTGTCTTCGCAAAAATCAATATCAAAATCAGGCATATTTACTCGTTCAGGATTAAGAAATCTTTCAAAAAGAAGTCCAAATCTTAACGGATTTAAATCTGTAATTTTCATTGCCCATGCAACAATAGATCCAGCACCACTTCCTCTACCTGGACCAACTGGAATATCATGTGCTTTTGCCCAACCAATAAAATCAGCAACTATCAAAAAGTATCCAGGGAATCCCATCTTTATAATAACGCCAAGTTCGTATTCCAATCTTTCCCAGTATGGTTTTTCAGCTTCTTCACCAACGATTCCAGCCTTTTGTAATCTGACTTTTAATCCTTCGTGGGCGCGTTCAGTAAGTAATTGATTTTCATCAGCACCTTTTTCCACATGAGGAAGTAAAGGTTTTGATACGGTAAATTTATATGCACATCGTTTTGCAATTTCTATTGTATTTTCAATAGCTTCTGGAATATCAGAGAAAAGTTCGACCATTTCTTCTGGTGTTTTAAAATAATGCTCTTCTGTTTCCTTTCTTCTGTCTTCTTCATCAACAAATCTTCCACCTGCAATACAAAGTAATACATCATGTGCCTGGTGCATATCCCTAGTTGCAAAGAAACATTCATTCGTTGCAACCAAAGGAATATTGTGGTCGTATGCAAGTTTTAAAAAGTCCTTTTCTGTATTTTTTTCATCAGGCAAACCATGTCTTTGTAATTCAATATAAAATCTATCTCCAAAAAGTTTTTGTAAAAGCAAGCATTTTTCTTCTGCCAAGGTGTAATTATTCGCTAACAAGCATTTACCTATAACTCCCTTTATTCCTCCAGAAAGGACAATCAATCCATCAGTTTTTCCTTCTAACATATCAACATTTATATGCGGAAACTCTTCGTCCTTTTTTCTTAAATGAGCATAAGAAATAAGTTTTATCAGGTTATGATATCCAATATCATTCTTTACAAGAAATATTAACTGTGAATAACGATTTTTAGGGAATGATGTAGTGGGTAAATTAAAATCTACATCAAGTTGAGTTCCCAATATTGGCTGAACCCCAACTTCCTCTAAATGAGTCGAAAATTCAGCACAACCAAAAATATTATTTGTATCGGTAATCCCAGCAGCAGGCATACCATACTTTCTACATAAATCCCGTATTTTATCAGAAGTTAAAGCTCCCTCTGCCACAGAATACGCAGTGTGGTTTCTAAGGTGAACAAACGGAGCAATAGTCATATCTTCTATACCTTACTTTAATTTTCCATGACAGTGTTTGTATTTCAAACCACTACCACAAGGACAAAGGTCGTTTCTACTAATATTTAAGTTTACAGGTTCTTGTTTTTCAACAAGTTGCTCAGCAGGGCGATTCTCTTGCATTAAGGTTGTATCTTCCTCGTCTGTAAACTCAGCCATACCTTCCTGAGAGAAATCTGTTCTTGCAAGAAGTTGTATAGTTTTATATTTGATTTTAAGCATATTTTCTTCAAATGTAATAAATGCCTCGCGTTTATATTCATTCAAAGGATCCTTTTGACCGTATGCTCTAAGCCCGATTCCTTGTTTCAAGAAATCCAAAGAAAGCAAATGTTCTTTCCAAACTTGATCCAATGTCTGTAAGAAAATAGCCTTTTCCACATAACGCATAAAATCACTAGAATATTTTCTTTCTTGGAAATTCATTCTTGCATCACTAGCAGATTTTACCAAGTCAAAAATATCTTGAGGAGTAACTTCTGGATGATCTTCTATATATTGTTTGAAATCAATTTTTGCACCCAAAGTTTCAAAACATTCAATATCCAATCCGTTAAGATTCCAATTATCAACAATGCTTTTTTCTGGAATAGCCTTATCTACAATATCTTCTACGACATCAAGTCTAATATCTTCAATATATTTATGGATTTCTTCTAATGCCATAACTTCGTGACGTTGGGTATAAACAATTTTTCTTTGTTCATTCATTACATCATCGTATTTAAGAAGATTTTTTCTTATTGTGAAATTATGAGATTCTACTTTCATTTGAGCTTTTTCTAATGCTCTTGAAACCCAAGGATGAACAATAGCTTCACCGCGTTTAAGTCCTAATTTAGAAAGCATAGATTTCATCTTTTCACCGCCAAAAATTCTCATCAAATAATCTTCCATAGATAAGAAGAATTTTGATGCACCAGGGTCGCCTTGACGACCAGTTCTTCCACGAAGTTGGTTATCAATACGACGAGATTCGTGTCTTTCTGTTCCAATAACATAAAGTCCACCTGCCTGAAGTGCGATTTCTTTTTTCTTTTTGATATCTGCTTTTATTTCATCAATTTTTTTCTTTAAAAGTTCAGCATCTTCAATACCTTTTGTTTCTTGCTGAACACGCATTTCCAAATTTCCACCAAGCTGTATATCGGTTCCACGACCAGCCATATTTGTAGCAATAGTGATTGCTCCTGGAACACCAGCTTGTGCAATGATATAAGCCTCAGATTCGTGATATTTCGCATTTAAAACTTGGGCTTTTATTCCTTCAGCAAGAAGGAAACGATTAAGTTTTTCAGATTTTTCAATAGAAACCGTTCCAATTAAAACAGGTTGATTCTTTGCATGACACTCTTTAATTAACTTGACAATAGCCTCGTATTTTTCCTCTTCTGTTAAGTAAATTTCATCATTATAATCAACACGACGAACAGGTAGATTTGTTGGAACTTCTATACATCTCAATTTATAAATTTCATCAAATTCTTGTGCTTCTGTAAGAGCAGTTCCTGTCATACCAGCAAGTTTTGGATACAAACGGAAATAGTTCTGGTAAGTAATACTTGCCAAAGTCTGAGATTCGTTTTGAACATTAACATTTTCCTTTGCTTCTAATGCTTGGTGAAGACCATCAGAATATCTTCTTCCTTCCATAATACGGCCGGTAAATTCATCAATAATATATACTTGATCATCTTTTACCAAATAATCGACATCTTTTTTATAAAGTTTATGTGCTGTTAAACATTTATCTAAATGATGAACAATAGTTGTATTTGAAATATCATAAAGATTTTTTACTTTTGTAATACCTTTTTCAAAAAGAATTTTTTCAACAAACTCCATACCTGATTCGGTAAGTGTTGCATTTCTATCTTTTTCATCAACTTTGTAGTGTTCTTCTTTCAATAAAGGAATTATAGAATTTACTTGTTTATAAGCATCCGATGTTCCTTCACTTGGTCCGGAAATAATAAGAGGAGTTCTTGCCTCATCAATTAAAATAGAATCGACTTCATCGACAATGGCATAATTAAAAGGTCTTTGAACCAAGGTTTCAATTCTAAATTTCATATTATCGCGAAGATAATCAAAGCCAAACTCGTGATTTGTTCCGTATGTGATATCACAATTATATGCCTCGCGTCTTTCATCATCATCAAGTTCGTTCAATATGCAACCAACAGAAAGTCCAAGGAAACGATAAAGTTTTCCCATCCAATCAGCATCTCGTTTTGCAAGGTAATCATTAACTGTGATAACATGAACACCTTTACCGGTTAAGGCATTAAGGTAAACAGGAAGTGTAGCAACCAAAGTTTTACCTTCACCAGTTTTCATTTCGGTAATTCTTCCATCATGAAGTATCATACCACCAATAAGTTGGACATCATAATGTCTTTGACCTAATACACGTTTAGCAGCTTCTCTTGTAACAGCAAAAGCATCAGCCAAAATATCATCTAAAGTTTCCCCTTGCTCAAGTCTTCCTTTAAGCCATGTTGTCTTTGCTTGAAGTTCTTCATCAGAAAGTTTCGCAAGTTCAGACTCTTTTGCATTTATTTCTTTTACCTTTGCACGATATTTTTTAAGAATTCTTTCGTTTTCTGTTCCGAAAATTTTTTTTGTTATGTATCCAATCATTTAAAAACCTTTCCTTCTTTATTTATAGGAACACTTTATTATATATAAGACGAAAAGGTCAAGATAAAATAATAAAATGCTTTAAAAATAAATTTTTTTTAATATACTACTTAAATATAGGATTAAAAAATTGGAAAATAAAGATTTAATTGATAAAAATTTTCAGAAATATATGAAAATTGCATTATCTGAGGCAAAAAAAGCCTTTGATGCAAACGAAGTTCCTATTGGTGCAGTAATTATTTCCCCAACGGGAGAAGTTGTCTCAAAAGCACATAATTTAACAGAAACAAAGAAAAATCCTCTTTGTCACGCCGAAATTCTTGCAATACAAAAGGCTTGTAAGAAAATAAATGAAAAATATCTTATGGATTACAGTATTTTTGTAACACTTGAACCTTGTCCTATGTGTGCAACTGCAATTTCTTTGGCAAAAATAAAAAATATTTATTTTGCATCTAGTGATGAAAAGGGTGGGGCAGTTTTAAATGGAATACAACTTTATAAAACAGCAAAGAATCTTTATAAACCTAATTATTTTTATGGTTGTTTTGATAGTGAATCTTCTGAACTTTTAAAAATTTTTTTTAAAAATTTAAGAAAAAATAATAAAAATAAATGAAAAACATCTTGAAATAGGGTTAAAAATAGGTTATTATATGTTTGTTAAAACCTTAACTAAGGAGAGATAAAATAAATAAATTTAAAACATTATTGTGTGTCTTTACTGCGGTTCTTGCTGGCTGTGCTTTAGATTCACAAGGCTTGAAAAAAGATAGAACAGAAGAACTTCCATATACTTTTTCTCAATTTACAGATATTCCTGTTCCAGAGGGTTCTCAAATGGATTTGGATAAAAGTATGATGTTTGGTCGTGAATCTGACTGGATGGGAAAAATGACTTTCTATGCTCCATACAACGTTTCAGGCGTTTTTGATTTCTATATGGAAGAGATGCCAAAATTTAATTGGAAAGAGTTAACATCTGTTCGTGGTTCAAACTCTGTTTTAACATACAGATATAAATGCCGTGTTGCAACAGTTCAACTTATTGCTAATGGTTTCCGTGGTGGTACAACAGTTATTATTTCTATGGCTCCATCTCCAGCAAAAAGATGTCAAAGTAATACAGATGGAAAGTCAGAAAGTCATCAAATCCAATCAGCTCCATCAGTTGTTGATGCGACAAATGGCATAAATAACAGTAAAAATTATAATCAACAACAATCATATCAACCACAAGTTCAACAACATAACAGTGGTATTCAATCAATGAATACTTCAAACAAAAGTGCTGCTGGTTCATTGGGTTTAGGTAATGCTTCAAATATGTATTACAGATCAAATTCAAATGGTGTTGGTCAACCTCCAAGATACTAATATTGTATCTATAGAATTAAATCCTCACATTTTGTGGGGATTTTTTTTTATTTTTATTATTGACTTATCCTTTTCTATTTTGCAATAATGGTATATGTATTTTGTAAAATAATAAAAGAGAAGGATAAAAATATGAATACATTAAATACATTTAAAGATAAACAAAATGCAAAAGAATTTGTTGTTGGACATCATTATTCTAATAAAAACGGAATTATTGTTCCTATTAAAGAAAACAAATATGATCTTTATAAAAAGGCAAAAAGGGTTTATATAAGTTTAAAATATGAAAATAAGACAAGAAATATTGATGAATATTTAAGAAGATGCGTCGCAGTTCAGTTACTTGTTAATAAATGTCGTGAAGATTAGACTATAAATATTTTTTATAACGCTCTTGCAAAATAAAAAGCAAGGTATTATAATTTTTTCACATGTCAAATTAAATTATGAAAGGAAAGTAAAAATGACAGCTATAGTAGATATACATGCGCGTGAAATACTTGACTCACGTGGTAATCCAACAGTAGAAGTTGATGTTCTTCTTGAAAGTGGTGCATTTGGTCGTGCCGCTGTTCCATCTGGTGCATCAACAGGTATTCACGAAGCCGTAGAACTTCGCGATGAAGATAAAACTCGTTTCGGTGGAAAGGGTGTTTTAAAAGCTGTTGAAAATGTAAATACAGTTATTGCTGATGCTATTATTGGTATGGAAGCAGAAGATCAAAATGCCGTTGATGAAGCTATGATTGCTCTTGATGGCACAGAAAACAAAGGTAAACTTGGTGCAAATGCAATATTGGGTGTATCCCTTGCTGTTGCAAAGGCTGCTGCAGAAGAAGCTGGTCTTCCACTTTATCGTTATATTGGTGGCACATTTGCTCATGTTCTTCCTGTTCCTATGATGAACATTTTGAATGGTGGTAAACATGCTGATAATCCAATCGATATTCAGGAATTTATGATTGCTCCAATCGGTGCAAAAACAATGGCTGATGCTGTTCGTATGGGTGCAGAAGTTTTCCATGCTTTGAAAAAAGAATTAAAAGCTGCTGGTTGCAATACAAATGTTGGTGATGAAGGTGGTTGTGCTCCTGAACTTAAAACAGCAGAAGAAGCTCTTTCATTTATCGTAAAGGCTGTTGAAAAAGCTGGTTACAAACCTGGTGAAGATGTTCGTATCGCAATCGATGCTGCATCATCAGAATTCTATGAAAATGGTAAATATGAAATGAAAGGTGAAGGTAAATCATTCACATCTGCTGAAATCGTTGATTACTACGCTGACCTTTGTGAAAGATTCCCTATTTTCTCAATCGAAGATGGTGTTGCAGAAGATGATTGGGAAGGTTGGAAGATTTTGACTGATAAACTTGGTTCAAAAATCCAACTTGTTGGTGATGATTTGTTCGTAACTAATCCAAAACGTCTTGCAATGGGTATTGAAAAAGGTGTTGGTAACTCAATCTTGGTAAAAGTTAACCAAATTGGTACATTGACTGAATCATTGGCAGCTATTGAAATGGCACATAAACACGGTTACACAGCTGTTGTTTCACACCGTTCTGGTGAAACAGAAGATTCAACAATCGCTGATATCGTAGTTGCTACAAATGCTGGTCAAATCAAGACTGGTTCACTTTCAAGAAGTGATAGAATGGCAAAATATAACCAACTTATCCGTATCGAGGAAGAACTTGGTGATGTTGCCGTTTATGCTGGAAAGTCAATATTGAAAAAATAACTAAAACTGCCCATACTTGAAATATAGTATGGGCAAAAATTTTTAAAAGGAGAAATAATATGGCAGGATCAATAAATAAAGTTATTTTAGTTGGAAATCTTGGTGGAGATCCAGAAGTAAGACATTCACAAGATGGTAACAAAATTGTTACATTCAATGTTGCAACATCTGAATCATGGAAAGATAAAAGTGGTGAAAGAAAGGATAGGACAGAATGGCATCGTGTTGTTATATTTTCTCCTGGACTTGCTGAAGTTGCTGAAAAATACTTGAAAAAAGGTTCAAAAGTTTATGTAGAAGGTCAACTTCGCACTCGTAAATGGCAAGATGCATCTGGTGCAGACAGATATTCAACAGAAATTGTTTTATCAGGTTTCAACGCATATATGATTATGCTTGATAAAACATCTGGTGAATTTTCTAGTTCCGATGATGCTGGCGCTTCACCTGATGCTGGTTGGGATAATTCAACACCATCTGGTGATATCGATGATGAAATTCCATTCTAATAAATTGGATTTTAAATCAAAAAGCCTCCTAGATGGGAGGTTTTTTCTTGCCTTTTACAAAAATTCAAGCGCTTGTTTGAATTTTTCCTCAACCAATAAAAGGTTGGGGAGTTTTTTTTGGTTTTTTATAAAAAAAATTAAGAGCTTGACAATTTTTTTTTTTTGTTAATATAATAAACAAGCGATTCGAAAAACGAATCAAAATTTAACATAACAAGGAGTTAAATATGAATAAAAAAATCACAATTTTTGAAGACGACGCTGAATTAATTTATAATGGTTGGATATTTGATGATTTAAAAAATAGCATGAATGAACCTCTTGATATTGGTTTTAATGCAACAAAAACTACCACAAATTACAGTGATATTGATGTGGATACAAAGTCACCTTTGTTTAGTGAACCTTTACAAAAATTGGATTTAGAAGTAAATGATTTAAGAGGATTTGATAGAACAAAACTTCCATCAGCAGAAACAAGAACCAAAGATATTTGGGGAAGAGAATCTGTTTTAAGAAAAATTATTTTTGCTAATATGCTTTTAGGTGCAATTACAAAAGACAATCCAAAAGAACTTGGAGGGCAACTTCGTTTGCGTATAAAAGATGTATATAGGCCAATAGAAGCACAACAAGCACTTTGGAACAATATTCTTAATAGAGAAATTGCAAATGCTGGTGGTGATAAAGAAGAAGGATATCGTATTGCAAAAATTCTTTGTTCTGACCCAACAAATTTTGATGAAAACAATCCAAAAACAGCTCCGATTCATACAACAGGTGCTGCGGTTGATACATTCCTTTGGTCTGATTTTGGTAGTGATAAATCTGCAATTACTATTGCTGGATATAAGGATGAAAATGGCAAAAGCCTTGTTGTTGACCACTATAATACAGATTATTTTGAAAAGAAACTTGCAAATGGTGAAAAATTAACTGAACAAGAAGAAACATGTTTAAGAAATAGAAGATTGTTAAATTCAGTTATGAAAGCCGCAGGTTTTGAAAATTATGTAAAAGAACCATGGCACTTTGATTACAAAGACCAAATGTATGCAATGATGAAAAATACTCGTGAAAAAACAAATAAGTATGTTGCAAAATATGGTTATGCAAAACATCCTGAAAGATAATAATGGAGGCTTATTATGAATATAATAAAAACTATCGTAAAAAAAATAATTGGTAGACCATCGTTAGAATTTTGTGAAACAATAAATGAAGGTGATGGTTCTTGTGGTAAATTGTATTATAAAGTTTGTAATGCATCTTCTGAAGCATTAGTTGATAATACACATACTCCAGTTGTTGATTTTGATGAAAATGGGAAATCTTATATTCCTCTTGCTGATGGAAATCGATTTTATATTAACAGATTTCAAGAAAGAGAATTAGATCGTTTTCGTGAAAAATTTAGAGGTTATTAAATTAAACTGTAATAGAGGTATATAATGAAATATATAAATCTTAATATGGATAGGGTGCAATATGAAGGGCACGATTATCAATCCTATTCTTTACCCGCAGATCGTGTTAATGCTGTATTGAATACTGAAAATGTTCCTGAAATTACATTAAAAGAAGAAAATCAGGATAAACCTGTTGTTGCAACAATTTTGGGGCAATGGAAAAACCCAGAAAGAGCGGAAAAGGATTATTTCATCACTCCTTTTTATGTCGACGCGGTAAAAAATGCTGGTGGCTATCCTGTATTTATTGCATTTGATAAAATAGAAGAACAGTTGGAGCATTTTAAACCTCAGGCAATTTTGCTTATAGGTGGAGATTTTGATTTCCCTGCCGATTGGTATGTTAATTTAGATAAAGAAATTTCAAATTTTAAACGTCATGAAGCATATCAATCTATGATTAAATATGCTGAAACAAACAAACTTCCAGTCCTTGGAATTTGTGGTGGAGAACAGGCATTGGCAGGTTATCTTGGTGCAAAAATAAAAACCAATATAAATAAAGATAAGGAAAATATCCAAATAAATCATCGTCCAGGTGGTGCTAAATTTATTCATTCTGTTCATCTTGATCAAAATAGCAAATTATTTGATGTAGTAAAACAAAATGATTTTATGGTTACATCAGTTCATCACGAAGTAGTCGATAAAGAAAATCTTGGTAATGCAAAAGTTGTTGCAACTGCACCAGATGGTATGGTAGAAGCGATTGAACCTAAAAATTCATGGAGTGATTTCGTTATTGGTGTTCAATGGCATCCTGAACGTTGGGCAACATTAAATAATGAACCAAGTGTGAATTTATTCAAAAGTTTTATTGAAAGTGCAAAACAAAAATAAAATTCAAGCGCTTGTTTGAATTTTTCCCCAATCAATAAAAGGTTGGGGATTTTTCTTGCTCTTATTTTCTCTTTATGCTAAAATAATTTCAGTTAAAAAGAGGAATAAAATGAAAAAAATATTGTTATTATTGGCTGTTTTAAGCATTTCTGCTTGCACAAACCTTTCCATTGAACATATTTATGATGATAAGGGAAGGGAGGTTGAAACAATTTGCCACCAACCAAGGTTTCTGGGAATCTTTGGCGGATACAAAAACACTTGTTCAATAAACGGATAAAAAAACACCTCCAACTGGAGGTTTTTTTAATTTTGCAAACAACTTAATTATCTTAACTTAAATATTTCCAACTCTTTTTTACGCTTTTCCAACAATATTCTCATCTGAAGTTCCATTGAAAACAAAGCAGTCCTTTGTGCATTAGGATCAATTCTTCTAAGTTTTTCAAATTCCTTTGAAATTTCTTCAGTAGTCATAGACATCATTTCTTTTCTTATAGCAGACGATTCATCAAGTTCTTTTTCTGTGGCATAAGCGAATCTATTCATTTAAGTTCCTTCTTTTTCTTACATTGTAAGGAAAATTATACCTTAAAATCAAGTTCGAGTCAATTAAAATATTTTATAGAAAAACAATTAAAATCTTGAGTTTTTATACCTGCTTTGCTAGGCTTTTAAAGTAATACGAAAGGAGTTTTTATGACTACAATAATTGATAATATCCAACTTGATTATAGTGATGTTTTAATTCAACCCAAAAGAACAACTTTAAATTCCAGAAAAGAAGCTGATATTATAAGAACTTATAAATTTAAGTATTATAAAAATACTTTGAATTCAACGGGAATTACCGTTGCAAATATGGCTACAACTGGAACTTTTGAAATGGCAAAGGCAATGACTGAATTAAATGGTATTACATGTCTTCAAAAACATTATACCGTTGATGAAATAATTTCATTTTTAAAATCAAATAAAAATAATGAATTAGTTTTTATTTCAACAGGAATCAAGGATGATGAATTTGCAAAAACTTGCCAAATTCTTGATACAGGATTAGTAGATAAAGTTTGTGTCGATATCGCGAATGGTTATATTCCGAATCTTGCAAAATTTGTTAAAAAACTTCGTGAAAAGTATGATAATAATATCCTTATTATGGCAGGAAATGTTGTGACAAGTGATATGACACAGGAACTTATTTTAAACGGTGCCGATTTGGTAAAGGTTGGTATTGGTCCGGGAAGTGCATGTATCACACGAAAAATTACAGGGGTTGGTCGTCCACAACTTTCTGCTGTTATGGAGTGTGCCGATGCTGCACATGGTATGAATGGTATGATTTGTGCAGATGGTGGTTGCACTTGCCCAGGTGATATTGTAAAGGCATATGCTGGTGGTGCGGATTTTGTTATGCTTGGAGGAATGCTTGCTGGGTCAAAGGAGGCTGCTGGCGAAGTAATAAAGCGTGATGATAAAGAATTAAAACTTTTCTATGGTATGAGTTCCCAGTATGCACAAAATAAACATTGGGGAAAAATGAATTCATATCGAGCATCAGAGGGAAGAGTTGTCGAAATTCCATATACTGGTCCTGTTGCTGTAAAGATAGAGGAAGTTTATGGTGGTATTCGTAGTGCAATGACATATATTGGGGCAAGAAGACTTAAAGATATTCCAAAATGTGCAACATTTTACAAGGTTAATCGCCAGTTGAATGAAGTCTTTGCAAAATAACAAAATCCCGTCGTTTTGGCGGGGTTTTCTTTAATTTTATCAACTAAGATTTAGGAATTGACAAATCTTTTTATTCTTCGTATAATAGACATGATTACAACTGGGAGAACTGATATGAAAAAAAGATATACTACTCAAAAACCAGTGAAAGTAGATCCAGCTATGGATAATTCTGTGGAGAATTTTGCGCTTGAATTATTTTCTGAATATGCAAATGGATCATTCGACATTCTTATAATGAATAAATCAAAAAATTTGTTATTTTTGAATGATTATATAAGGACATTAGATATTATAAAGGCAAATAATACGCCATACGAAAGATTTAAATTTATTTGTGATGAAGAACTTATAAATAGTCTTTAATATAACAATCGAATCAAAACATTTTTACCAAAGTTCTTTGTAAGGCTTTGGTATTTTTTTTACCCATATTCTCTATATTTAAAAAATTATACATAATATACATTATGCGACTGGGATTTTTATATAAACATGTGTCTTGATGCTTGGAATTATCAAAAGAAAAATGGATAGACTATTGCTCTATTAACTTTTCAATTTGTTTAGAAACTGTTTCTCCTTCAAATCGTTTTAATGATTTTTGAATATTCTTTTCAAATTGTTTTCTTGTGATTTTACCACAATCAATATCGGTTAAAATTTTTGCAAGTTTTTCTTTATCTCCTATTTGAAAAAGATAACCACACTTTCCCTCCAAAAGAACTTCTCTTGGTCCATATTTACAATCTGATGATACAGTTACACCATTCGAACAAATCAAATTTTCAAGCAAAACCATTCCTAATCCCTCGCCATCTTTTGTAGAAAGTATCAATGCCTTTGCGTTTTTCATATAAGCAAAAGGATTTGATTTTTTACCAATAAAAATAATTTGTTTTTTTGAACTTTTTGTTAATGCATAGTTTTCAAGGGACTCCCTATCCTTTCCATCACCAATAATTAAAAGTTTAGTTTTACTTTTCGTATTTTTTACAAAATTTTCATATGCATCAATCAAAGTTCTTATATCTTTATTTTTTTCATTTAATCGAGAAACAGAAATGAAACAATTTTTAAACTTTTCAGGTATTTTTTCATTTGAAAGTTTTAGTATATTATCCTTATCTATTGGATTATAAATTTGAACAAATTTATCTTTGTATTTAGGATACAATTCTATAAATTCGTTTCTATGTGCTTTGGTTAATAAAACGACCTTATCATATAATGAAATTTTAGGAAAAATACCATAACCATGAATAAACAGAATTTTAGGATACTTTTTCAAACGCTTTGAAAAACATTCACAGCAACCATTTTTGTAATCAATAATAATATCAGGATTTATTTTTCTTATTTTGCGAGGAATTATAAATGGACGTTTAATCCAATATTGATACAATATATTTAAAATATTATATCCTCGAAATTTCGTGGAATTACAACTCAAATATTTTATATTCAATTCATCAAAAAGGATTTTAAAATTTTCAGGAAACTTTCTTTTTTGGATGACATAAATATCATATTTTTTATAAAAGTCTAAAATTATTTGAGAAAATACACTTTCAACCCCACCAAAACTAACTAAACTAACAAAAAATACAATCTTCTTTTTTACATTAGAATTTGAGGACATCGGTTTGTGTGTGTGTTTGTTTGTTTGTTTGTATATTCATCTTCCCTGCCCAGCTTTTATTAACTTTAGTCCTTGATAAATTGTATAAGATAAAAGAATAAAATCAACAGTTATTATTTTACCTAGATTTCGCGTTAATGCGTTTTGTTATTTTGTTTATCTCATTTCTTATATCAAAAACATCAAGAATTCTTTTCTTAGTTATAGAAAGCCTGTTCTCATTTTCAATATTATTAACTACTATATCGACAATATGCGGATCAAACAACGCTCCTTTATTTTTTACAAGATAATTCGTAATTGATTCAAAAGAATTAAATTCTCTATTATAACATCTATGCCCCATAAGCGCAGAAATAACATCAGCCACCCTTGCGATTCGCCCAAGAATCGAAATTTCTTCCCCCTTAAGGTGTCTTGGGTATCCCGAACCATCAAAATTTTCATGATGTTCCATCGAAATAAGCAAAGTTGTATCATATAACAACTGCATAGCTTTACTATTTTCATTAAATTCATGATGATCAAGAACCTTTTTCACGTTTTCAGGATGTTTGTAAACATAATGAAATTCTTGCTCGTTAAGACGACCAGGTTTATTTAAAATTTCATCAGGAATAAAAATTTTTCCCAAATCATGGAGTTCATAAACATCGGCAAGTGTATCAATGTCCATATATTTCATAATATTTTTAGTCTTATCATCAATTTTCACAGGAGATTTTTTTAGATTCTTTAAAATCATTCGTGCAAGTTGAGCAACTTCGGAACTGTGTTCAATAAGTTCACTGTTCCCAGACATTTTTAAATAAGTTGAAAGTTCAATAATCTTTTCTATATATGAAACTTTTTGCAAAGGATTATTAGTATCCATTATGACATTTCCCCACCCTATTTGTGAATATTTATTATATAATATCATAAAAATAGAGTCTTAACAAGGATTATTTTGAAAAATTTTTAAAAAATATTAAATTTAAACCGGCTTTTTGTATAAAGTTATAAAAATATATACAAAAAATCCCTTGAAATTACTCAAGGGACTTTTCAACTTTTCTATTAAATATAAAGACTATGCCTTCTTTGTAAAGCCAGCAAATTTCTTTTTAAATTTATCAGCAGCACCACCACCGATATCGTTCAAACTTCTTTTACCAGTCCAAGCAGGATGTGTATTTGGATCAATATCAAGTTTAAGTGGTTCTTTTCTTTCCAAAGTAGAACGCATCTTTACAACTTCACCTGTTGTAAGAATTACATCATATTCGTTATATTTAGGATGAATACCTTTTTTCATAATAAATTCCTTTTGTTTTGACTTTTAGTAATGGGTATTATATAATAAAAAATATTTATTTCAAGTAAAAAATAAGGAGAAAATTTAAATATGCAAAGAATTTTTGTTATAGCAGGACCTTCTAATACCGGAAAAGACACAATAATGCGTAGATTATTGCAGATTCCCGAACTTAATTTGGTCAAAGTTGTTACTTCTACATCACGCCCTCCCCGTCCAGATGAAATTGATGGAATAGATTATCATTTCTATACAAAAGATGAATTTATTAAGAAAATAGAAAATGGAGATTTTTTTGAATGGGCTTTGGTCCATACTGATTATAAGGGTATCCAAAAATCTTCTATTTATAACGATATCCCAAAGGACAAAGATATTATTATTCAGGTTGATATTCAGGGGTATAAAAGTCTTCAATCAACATTGGATTTTTCAAAATATAAACTTATTGGTATTTTTATATCTCCACCTTCTATGGATGAATTGCAAAAGCGTATGAAATTACGAGGAACAGAAACAAATCCCGAAGATATCAGAATTAGACTTAAAAATGCCGAATTCGAAATGGCGAATAAGGATGTATTCGATTATCAGGTTGTAAACGATAATTTGGAAAAATGTATCTTGGAAGTTATTGATATTATAAAGAAAAATCAATTATGATTTTTTCTTTTCATTGGTTAAGTAAATTCCTATTAAAACTAAAATCCCTCCATAAATTTGAGCCTTATATATTTCTTCATTGAGTAGAAAATACGCCTCAATAGAACTAAAAATTGGCATAAGGTAGTAAATTACACTTGCTTTTAAACTGCCAATAGTATCAAGAGAGATATTCCAAAATAAATAAGATAATACAGAATTAAAAATACCCATATAAAGAAGGGCTCCAACAGAAATTAAATTCCATTTATCACATACTGGATGATGAAAACTGTCCCAAAGAAAAAATGGTAAAATAATAGTTGTTCCTAAAAGTATTATACAAGAAAGCAATGTGGTTTGAGAAATTTCTTTTGGCCTTTTTATCATAATTACACTATATATTCCAAATGACAAGGCAAGCATTAGCATCCATAAATCCCCTATTTTGAATGCAAAATTACTTGATAAAAATTTTCCATGTAAAACTATTGCAATTACTCCAATAAATGAAATTATTATTCCCCAAACTTGCCTTAATGAAATATGAATATCGTAAAAAATTCTGGAAAGTATTACAATAAAAACAGGACCCATTACACCAATAAGTGACATTTCCACAGCAGATATTGTATCTCCTGCGATATAAGAAAAAGTATTCATTAAAACTATTCCTGTTATTGAAAGCCAAAAAATAATTTTAAAATTTTTGAAAATAATATCGTGCTTTTTTATAATATCACCTAAGGTAAAAGGTATTAAACATATCGAAGCAAAAAACCATCTGTAAAATGATATTTGCCATGGTGTAAATGTGTTGGCAAAATATTTTGCAACAATAACATTAAAACTCCAAAATAATACAGCAAGTATTGCTAAAATATATCCTTTAGTTTTTGAAATCATTGTTAATCTCCTTTATGGGTTTCCCTCCAATAGCTTTATAAAAATTAACTAAGGATAAATAAAGATTTGCGTTTGCATTTACCATATCAGCCTGAGCAGAAATCCTTCTTTGTTCAGCATCTAATACATCATTATAACTAATAAGTCCAAGTTTATATTTTTGCCAATTAAGATCCGATACAATTTTCATATTTTCAAAGGCTTTTGTTGCAGCTTGTCCTATTTGATATCCTTTTTCTATTGCATCAATAGAATTTTTAACTTCACTTATTGCGTTAAGTAATGTTTTCTTATAAGAAAGTAGCATTTCTTCCTTTAAATATTTTTGAATATTCACATTATTGTTAAGTTGATTCCAGTGAAAAATTGGTAAATTCAAACCAGGAATTAAACTATTTACCCAACTATCATTATCTATTAAATTACTCCATTTTAATGATTGAAATCCGAAAAATGATGATAAGGAAACGGATGGGTAAAGTTTACTTATAGCCACCCCAATTTCTGCATTTTGGGCTATGATATTTTCCTCTGCAATTTTAACATCAGGCCTATTTCTTATAACAGAAACTGGTAAATTATAAAGATTATCTAAATTTAAATCAAAAATTTGGTTTATTATATTTTGATTGGTTTTTCCAAGAATATCATTTATATCTTCTGGTAATTTACCTATTAAAATAGCAAGGGAATTTTTATACATATTTCTTTGATATTCCAGCTTTGGAATTGACATTTTTGTTGTTTCCAAAAGATATTTTGATTGCGATAAAGTAATTTCATCAGTAAGTGAAACATTATATTGATTATTTATAAGTTCATATGCTTCCTCCTGCATTTTTAAATTTTCTTTAGCATTAAATAATTGTTGTTCCATATTCCGTAAATTTATATAATTCATCGCTACTTCGGATACCAAAGATACATTTACATTTTTAAGGTTATAAAGCATAGCCATATATTTTGCTTTAGATGCTTCTGTTTGACGTCTGCCACCACCAAAAATATCTATTTCCCATGACATATCTATGCCAGTTTGGTAATAGTCAGTAGCCATTAAATTCCCAGCATTTTTGTTTTCATTTAAAAAGTTATATTTTCCTGTAAAATCAAATAAAGGAAGATTATTTTTAAAAGCAATACTTAAACTTTCCCTTGCTTGCTTTAATTTCAAAATTGCTATCTTTATAGTGCTACTATTTTCTTGCACCTCATCCATCAAAGTATTTAAGGCTTGATCATTAAAATCATACAAAGAAAAAGCATATTTTTCAGTATCGTTTTCTATTTTATTAAGTCCAATAGATTTTTGAATTTCATCATCTTCAAAAAATTTTTTATAACTATAATCAGGTCCAACACTGCATGCACAAAGAGTTAATAATAAGAAAAATTTATATTTCATTTTTTATTACCTCAGTTTTTTTTATTTGAAAATTTATCAATAATTTTATCAAAAAAAGCGAATAATACAGGAATGAATACAACACCAATACTTGTCGCAAATATCATTCCAAAAAACACACTTGTTCCCATAGAAACCTGTGATGCTGCCCCTGCTCCTTTTGCTACAACCATAGGGAAAACGCCTAGTATAAAGGTAAATGCTGTCATTAAAACGGCACGAAATCTTTCTCCTGCTCCGGTTAATGCTGATTTCAATATATCATAGCCTTTTTTTCTATAATCAAGAGTAAATTCCACAATTAAGATAGCATTTTTACTTGCCAATCCAATAAGTAAAACTATTCCAAGTTGAGCATAAATGGAAAGTGGTAAATCCAAAATCAAAAGTCCAATTAACGCTCCTATTATTGCAAAAATATTTGAAAACATTACCGATAATGCGACAAGCCAACTTTCATAAAGTGCAACTAGAAATAAATATCCGAATATAAAAGCAAGTGCAATCAATATAACAATTAAACCTTGTGTTTCAACTTCTTGTAAACTTAATCCCGTCCACGATATAGAATAATCTCGACCCAGTTTTTTTGCCATATTTTGTATTTCTTTAATTGCTTCACCGGTGCTTATATTTTCTTTTGTTGCAGCAGTTATTGATGCACTTAAATATTGATTAAATCTAGAGAAAATCTTTGGGACAAGCAAGGTTGAAAGTGTAGCTACCTCCTTTACCTGTATCAATTTTCCTAAATTTGATTTTATATAAATATTTTCCACATCAGAAAAGTTCTTTCTATATGAAAAATCTGATTGAACTATTACTTTATTTATTTGTCCTAACGATGTGATATTATTGACATAACTTGAACCTAAAGTTGCTTGTAATACATTAAAAAATGTTGATACAGGAACATTTAAACTTTCAAGTTTAGTTCTATCTAAATTTACTAGTATATGAGATGTTCCAGCAGTAAATCCAGAAAAGGCATAGTTAAAAATTGGTGACTTGTTTATTTCATATAAAAATTTTTCTAATACTTTATGTAAATCATCAACAGTTAATGATTGATTGAAAGCATTTAATTGAAATGTTAAACCGTTTGCATTTCCAACTCCTGGAATTGATGGTAAAGAATAAAAGTCAATATTCGCATTCATATTGTTTTTGTAATATGTTCTAAATTTTTCCTCTAAATATGATTGTGAAAGTTTTTTAGAAGTCCTTTTATCCCAATCACTTAATCCAATAACTCCCATACCGATATTTTCACCACTTCCACTTGCAAAACTTGTTCCAGAAATTCCTATGAAAAAATCGACACCTTTTTCAGATAATGCTTTATCTGAAATATCAGCAAGTATCTTCTTTGTTTGATTTAAACTCGCATTATCACTAAGTTGTATATTGGTAAGAATTAAACCTTGATCTTCCTGTGGTATAAAAGATGTTGGAACTATTTGAAAAAGATAATAAATTCCAATAATTACACTGAAAATAATTATCAAAGATATTTTCATTTTAGTGCAAAAAAATTCAACAAATATTAAATATTTTTTCTTTGAAATTTCCAAAATATTATCAAACCAAATAAAAAATTTGGGCTTAAAATTATATTTCCTACTTAAAAATATTGCACAAAGTGCAGGACTTAAAGTCAATGCATTTATTGATGAAAAACTGACTGCTGTTGCAATAGTTACGGCAAATTGTTTGTATATTTCACCAGTCAATCCAGCCATCAATCCAACTGGAATAAATATTGATAATAAAACTAATGTCGTCGCGACAACGGCTCCACTGATTTGTTCCATTGCTTTTTCAGATGCTTTTACACTATCAAGATTTTCTGTTTCCATAAGATATTCAACCCGTTCCACAACAACAATAGCATCATCTACAACCAATCCTATTGCTAAAATCATAGCAAACAAAGTTAATATATTTATATTGAACCCTAATAAATAAATTACTGTAAAAGTTGCAATCAATGATACTGGTATTGTAATAGTAGGGATAAGTGTAGCCCATGGATTTTGCAAGAATATATATACAACTAAAACCACTAAAATAAATGTTAAAAATAATGTATAAACAATACCTTCAATACTTGCTCTTACATATTTAGTTGAATCATAAACTACTTCAAATTCCATATCTTCAGGAAAGGAAGATTTTAATCTTTCCATTTCTTTTTTAAGATTTTGCATAACTTGTAAACTATTGCTATTTGGTGTTTGACTAAGTCCTATAATGACAGATGGAGAATTATTAAAACTTGATTGTATAGTATAACTATCCGCACCTATTTCTACCTTTGCAACATCTTTTAATCTTACAATCGCACCATCATTTCCTGTAGCAACAATAATATTTTCAAATTCAGATACACTATTAAGTTGCCCATACGCCATAAGTGAAAGCACTAAATTAGTATCTTTTGCAGAAGGCACGCTACCTATACTTCCAACTCCTGCTTGAATATTTTGATTCGAAATAGCCTTTATAATGTCTTGAGATGAAAGTCCAATAGATGCCATTTTCAAAGGATTCATCCAAACTCGGATACTATTTTGCGGGCCATAAATATTTACATCACTAACCCCATTAACACGACTAAGTGGGTTTTGAATATTTGTATATGCAAAATTACTTAAATAAAGGTTATCATATGTATTATTTGGTGACCTTAGCACAATCATTCCTAAAATGTTTGATGATTGTGTTTTTATAGTCAATCCCTCTTTCATCACAACTTCTGGTAAAATAGAATTTATCTGTTGAAGTCTATTTTCCACTTTAACTTGGGCAATATCAGCATCCGTTCCAATATTGAAAGTAATTGTTAATTGATAAAGTCCATTATCATCAGATGTAGATGACATATAAAGCATATTTTCTACACCATTAACAGCATTTTCTATTGGAATAGCAACAGTATTCATAATAGTTGAAGCATTTGCTCCTGGATAAACTGCTTTTACCAAAATTTGAGGAGGTGTTATTTGAGGATATTCTGATACTGGTAAAACTATCAAAGACATTAAACCAAATAAAATCATAACCAAAGCAATTACTATTGCAAATCTTGGCCTTTTAATAAAAAAGGAAGAAAAATTCATAATTTACTCCTCCTCTTTCTTTGCATAAAGATTTTGTTTTAAATCCATTTCGGAAAGAGTGTTAAGAATTAACTCATCCCCTTTAAAAAGTCCATTTTCAATAACAAAATTATTTTCAATAGTAGGTCCTATATCAACAAATACTTTTTTTGCTTTATTATCTTTTAATACATAAACAAAGGTTCCTTCTGGTTTAAAATAAACAGCACTTTGAGGGATTAAAATTGCATTTTTTAAATTCTTTTCCATAATTACATCGACATAAGAATTTGCAATCAAGATTTTATCTGGATTTGAAAAATCAGCATAAACCTTTACGGAACTTGTCGCAGAAGAAACTTCATTGTCAAGAAAGCGAATTTTTCCAATGTTATCGTAAATTTTTTTATTTGAAAGTCTAAGTTTTACAATCCAATTTTTAAATATATTTTGAGGATTAGACTTCATTTCACTTATATATTCCTTATCAGCAATAGAAAACACAACTCTAATTGGATTAAATTGAATAATTTTTACCAAAGGATTTCCGTTCGGTGAAACATAATCCCCAGTAGTTATTGCCACATCTCCAACTATACCATTTATAGGTGAGGCAATTATTGTATAATCGTAATTTATTCTACTTAAATCATAGTTTGATTTTGCCGAAGTCAATGCCGCTTCGGCTGAAAGATAGGCTGTCCTTGCATTATCAATATCAGTTTTTGAAACGGCCTTACTTCCGGCTTGTTGCATTCGTTCATAGAAAGTTTTTGCATTTTCAAAATTTGCTTTTGCCTCTAATACACTTGCATATGCAGAATCAACCGCAGCTTTGTATTTTGCTTGTCTTATAATAAAAAGCACATCTCCTATTTTTACATTTTGCCCACCAGATACCAAAACTTTATCAATAAATCCAGAAATAAAAGGTAAAACAGAAACTGAATTTATTGGTGTCACAATTCCAACATATTCTTTTGAAATTGTTACATTTTGTGGTTCAATTTTTTGTATACTAACCACAATATTATCACTTCCAACATCTGCATTTTCTTTTTCTCCTATCACATAATATTTGTAAAACATTACTCCAAAAATGAACAGAAGTAACAACATAATGATAATTTTGATTTTTTTATTTCTATCCATATTGCCTCCTTAAACCTCAATCGCATATTAGATTAGGTTCAAGGATTCGGCAATAATCTGATATTCCTAAGAAGTTATTTTGATTTATATTTTGGAATATTATGGGCTTTACAACTTATTATAGCGTTTTCAAGATATTTATTTATAATTGATATATTATTAACACAATTTAAAGATATATTATCATCCCCACAATAATAAATTGTTTTCCAATTTTCTTCTGTCATAGAAAATTCAATTTTATCAAATACACAATGGCATTTATCATTTTTATCTTTTGATTTAAATCCATCTGTACATGTATACCCAAAAGATTTTTTGAAATGTTTTTTTACAGACTTCATCATTTCATCATCAATTTCTTTATTCAATAAATAACGACATGATGATAATTGTGATCTTATTTTATTTTTTATAGATTTATTATAATATTCACCCAAAAATTTGATTAAAGATGAAGAAGATAATACATTGTTTATTATTTTTTTTGAACATTTACAATAAGCAATACTTTTTTGTTCTCTATCTTCAAGACACCTAGCATAACTTGCTTCTTCATAACTTGCTTTTATTAATTGACCAGCAAGTTCGTTAATGAGAAAAACAAAATAAATACAAATAAGTAATACTAAACAAAAATACTTGGCATCTTTTCTATCAAGATTATGTTTTTTGCAATATTTTTTCCACCACCCTTTTACTTTCTTCTCTTTTTTTTCCATAATATTCCTCCTACTTCAAAATCTTACAGTCAGAATCAATAATAAGGTCGGCTTCGGTTGTCGCCTTTATATCTTCAATCGAAGAATAAGGACTTACTTCCCTTAGATGAAGTCCATCTGGTTCAACCTTTATCACACATTTTTCGGTAATAATTAAATCCACCGCACCAACAGCAGTAAGTGGCAAAGTGCATTTATGAAGTATTTTTGGTGAACCATCCTTTACACAATGATCCATAACAACAATAACTTCTTGTGCACCGACAACCAAATCCATTGCTCCACCCATACCAGGAACTTTTTTCCCAGGGATAAGGTAGTTTGCAAGATTTCCATTTTCATCAACTTGAAGCGAGCCAAGAACTGTTTTATTTATATGTCCACCGCGTATCATTGTAAATGACATAGAACTATCAAAAAATGCACCACCAGGTAGAATAGTTGCATTATTTCCACCAGCATCAGTGATATGTTCATCCTCAAAACCAATTTCAGGTTTTGGACCACAACAAACAATTCCATTTTCTGCCTGAACAGAAATATGCACACCTTCAGGAAGATAGTTTGCAGCCTCAGTTGGCATACCGATTCCAAGTGTCACAACATCACCATCTTTGAATTCTTTTGCAACGCGTTTTACAATATATTGTCTTAATTCTTCTTTTGAAATTACCATATTATTTTCCTTTTACAATTATGTAATTAACAAATACTCCAGGTATTACAACCTCGTTAGGATTAAGATATCCATCAATAAATTCCTCAGCCTCAACAATAACAATATCTGCCGCAGTTGCCATTACAACATTTGTATTTCTTGTCGTTCCATTAAAAGCAATATTTCCTGCCTTATCAACCTTTGATCCATAGATAAGTGCAACATCACCTTTTAATGGAAGTTCCAAAAGATAATCACGACCATTGACATTTACAACTTGCTTTCCTTTTTCTACCTCGGTTCCAATTCCAGTAGGTGTTAAAACACCCCCTAGCCCAGCACCTGCAGAACGAATTCTTTCACACAAAGTTCCCTGTGGAACAAGTTCTACCTCCAATTCCCCTGAATTCATCTGACGACCAGTTTCAGGGTTCATTCCAATATGTGATGCAATAACTTTTTTACATCTTTTTTCCGAAACCAAAAGACCTCTATCTGAATCTGCAAACGAAGTATCATTTCCTACAACAGTTAAATCCTTTATATCAGTTTTAAGTATTTCCTTGATAACTTCGGTTGGAGTTCCACATTTAAGAAATCCACCTATAAGAATTGTCATTCCTGATTTAATGAACGAGCAAGCCTCTTTTGCTGAAATAATTTTTGCCATTTAAAATTCCTATCTTTTAGATATATATAAGAAAAAATTTAACATAAAAAGCAAAATATTTCAACAAAAACCTAAAATTGTTATTTTTATTGCATTTTTGATATTAAAAAGGCATTATGAAAAAGGGAGAAATAATATGGAAAGAAATAAATATCAAATGATTGCAGGTTGGGAAACTATGGGCTATCTTGATAAACAAAGTCAGGAAATAGCAGAATCTTCAACTGGGAAAAAAATGTTAACAGCCGAAGCAAAATTCAAATTTAAAAAACAACTTTGTCGAGAGGCAAATTTTTTTGAAAATCTTACTCATACCGAAGAAATAACCTTTCTTTCTAATGGAAAAGTTTGTTGTAATGTTATTTGGGAAAATGATTATATCAGGGCTGTTTTAACATTCGTTGAATTTCATACAAATACATGTCTATTGTAAAAATATCTTGCAAAAGTTTGCGAATCGTGATATTATATAAACATACATTGATGGAAAACAATTACAACACTTTGGAAGGTTAAAATCTTTAAAGTGATTTTTTATTTTATAAACAATGTGTTGTAATTATAAATACCTTGTTTCAATTCTTTTTCAAAATTTTTATTACCTATTTCTTCGACAATAGTTTGCCTATCACTTAACAAAGAAACACCTAACCCAAATTTTGGTTCAGAAAGTTTAAATCCGGCAGCTTCTAATATTGTAGGGGCAAAATCGAATTGTGAATAATTTTTATTGATAACTTTTCCATCAAATTTTTTATCAACATTTAAAAATAAATTATAAACGTGTGAACTATTATAATCATATTGTTTTAATTTTTTACTATCTACATTAAGGTAATCAAAAATACTGGACCAAAGCCTATGATCACCAGCCAAAACTATAACAGTATCTTTATAAAACGGTTGTTTTTGTATCCATTTTATGAAATCGGCAGTTATTTTATCAAGACAAAGATAAGCATCTCTCATATCGCCATATTTATTTTCACATCCATTTTCAACCAATCCTTTTTTAGGACCATGCGTATTTGCTGTAATAATAGAAATGAAAAATGGCTTTTTACTATTGCTCATAATTTCTTTGGCTTTGTTATAAAGTTCAGAATCAGGGGTATAATACCAGCGTTTGATAAAATTATCTCTGCTAAACTTATTCCTATCAAAAATATTTTCTTCTTTAAAATTATGATTATTTATTAAATAAACAAGTCCCTCTGCATCAGGGGTAAAACCAATAACAATATAATTTTCATATCCAAATTTATTCAATATATCAGGAAGACATACAGCTTTCTTTATTTCCCTATTTTCAATAGCTTTCGAGTTTAAGAAATATTCTTCTGCTGAAAACTCTTTAAATGGAATAGCACACATTGTTGATTGAAAAGATGGTACTGTTGGAAGAGTTCCAACCACTTGATTATAATTTTTAAAAGAAAGACCTTCTTTTTGTAATTCTTTTAAATTTGGAATTAAATGTTCATCAAATATATCAGGATTTTCCGTCATTCCTTCATCAAAACTTTCAAGAGATATATAAAGAATATTTTTCTTTTTTATTGGTTCGGTTATCTGAGGAATTAAATATTTTGTTTTGTAAATAGAGTTTTCACTCTGAAGATAGAAAACAGGAGTCTTGCTTAAAATATAAATACTTCCAAACAAAAATAAAATTGGTAAACAAACTTTTTTATATTTTATTGCTAAAATAAATATAGGGATAACACAACCTATTCCTAAAATAATATATAACATATGTCCAAAAATTCTTTCCTTTGAACACAAAGTCCACGCCGCCACATAAATAGATTCTAATGGCAAATCTGGACTATACATTACTCCTGTAAAAAAGATTACTATTAACAAAGAAATAAAAGTAAAAACAAATAGATACGATAAGTATTTTAAAAATTTTTTAGGATAAAATATCAAATAATATATTACAAAAACACAACACAAACCAAACAAAATTTTTAATAAAATAATCCAAACTAATATTGCTTGGGCAATTTTCACGGAAAAATATCCACTATCTTGCTTATATGTAAAGGGATAATGGTAAACATTCTTATGTGAAAGATTTTTAATTTCATCAAATATATTCATTGCATTTACACGAAAATCTTTGTATCGAATTGTCGGTGAATTTTCATATTTTCCTAATAAATTTACAGTGATAATTGCATCTTTTGGTTTCTTTACATGGAAATTAACATCAGTCCAAGTTTTATTTTCATCTATTTTAATATTTAAAACCGTGCAAATATTCTTTTTATTTACATATTCAGAACAATAAAAACTATCTTCTTTTGATATATAATTTTCAGGATAAATTTCAACTTTGTCCCTTTTATGATAAATAATATTTATTCGTGCAATATCTGAAACGGAAATATTTCTTTCAAGGAAAATAGATAAAATAGTCAAAAATAAAACGAAATAAATCAAATATTTAAGATATTTTTCAAAATATTTTTTAAATTTCATAACCAACCTCTCCATTCACAACAATAGGAAAAGATTCATTATAAGTCAATATTTATTTAGTTTTTTTAAGTAATGTTTTTGATGTTATTATATCATCTAAAATTGGTTTAATTTTCTTAATCACAGCCCTATAAACATCTCGTTTGAATGGAACAACTCTTCTTATTAAATTAAGTGAAAAATTTCGCCATTCATATTCAACAAGTTCTTCATTTGGTATGGTAAATTCTGATTCATCACCAAAATATTCAATTAAAAACCATTTTTGAATTTGACCATTTACATTTTTGTAATAATCGTGATTTTTCTTTGATGAAAATTTCATTTCAGCAGGAAATTTATATGCTCGCCAAACATTATCTTTATAAACTATTTTTGCATTTTTAATACCTGTTTCCTCAAAAAGTTCCCTCATTACAGCGGTATCAGTTGTTTCACCAGTATCAACCCCACCCTGTGGAAATTGCCACCCATAAGTAATTTTCTTTTGATTTCTTTTTGTAAAAAGAACTTTACCTGTAGAATTAAATACTATAATTCCAACATTTTTTCTATATGTGCAACCATCAATTTCAATATATTCTGAATTATCTTTAGATGTCATTTTGCTTTTCCCCGCCATCGGATATAAAAAATCCCTTTAATAGTAATCAACTATCCAAAGAGGCAAACATATATCCTATTCTCAATATCATATTTACATAATATCACGATTCGCAAACTTTTGCAAGTTTAAAATCAAAAATATCCTTGTTTTTTGTTAAAATATAGGCTAAAAGTATTCAAAAGAATAAATATAGGAGTATAAAAATGGATGCGTCAACTTTTTCGCTTTTCGGTCTTTTTACACAATCTGACTTAATGACTAGATTTGTTTCAATAATGCTTGTTCTTGGTTCTGTTTATGCCTGGGCAATTATTATTGAAAAAGTTTTTACATTAAAAAAGATAAAAGCACAAAGTTTTGCTTTTGAAAAAAGATTTTGGAGTGGTGGTTCATTAGAGGAACTTTTTACAGCTCTAAAATCAAAGGCTGTTGACCCTATGGCAATTATTTTTATTTCAGCAATGAAAGAATGGAAAAAATCATCATCACTTTTAAGAAGTAAAAATAATGCTTCAAAAACAGCAAATCTTCATCAAAGAATTGAACGAGTAATGAATATTACTATGGAACGCGAAATGGCAAAACTTGAACAAAGAATTGATTTTCTTTCTATGATAGGAAGTATTGCTCCTCTTATCGGTCTTTTTGGAACTATTTGGGGTATTATGAGTAGCTTTTCAGCTATAGGTGCATCAAGTAGCACTACTCTTGGCGTTATTGCACCAGGAATTGCAACTGCACTTTCCACAACTGCACTTGGTTTGATTGTCGCTATTCCAGCAGTAATTGGGTATAATAAAATAACAACAGATTTATCAAATTATGCTATAAAACTTGAATCTTTTACAGGTGAATTCACAGCTATTATTTCTCGTCAAATTGATGAAAATATCAATGGTTAAGGTGTATTATGATAGTTAAAAAATATACAAAACTAGGACATATAAAACCAGAAATAAATCTTACATCAATGATTGATGTTATGTGTATTTTGATGTCTGTGTTTATGGTAACTGCACCTATGCTTACAACTGGAATGAGTGTTGATTTACCAAAAGGGGGTAAATCAGCGATAGAAGGTGCTGAAAAGGCTGTTGATGTGACAATAGATAAACTCGGCAATATTTATATTGGAAAAGAAAAAATTGCTCCATCAAAACTTAAATCGAAATTAAGTTATATGTTAAAACAAAATCCAAAACTTTCTATTGTAATAAGTGGCGATTCAAAAACTCAATATGGAAAGATTATTGAGGTAATGAGTAGTTTAAAAGAAGCAGGATTTAAAAAAGTTGGACTTAAAACCGAACCTATAACAAAGAAATAAAAATGAAACAAATAAAAGGAAATTTTTACGAACTTTTGGGCATAGGTCTTATTCCTCCATTTCTAAAAGACGGATTGGTGATTTCTTTTATATTGCATATTTTCTTTCTTGTTTTGATTATGGTAAGCCCTTATATCAGGATTCATTCTTTTATTCCCAAAGTAAAATATGATGAACCTATAATTGTGGATTTAGATAATCTTGTTATCGGAAAGGAAACTATTCTTCCCCCTGCACCACCTACAAAACAAAAGGAGGAAACAAAAAAAGAATATTTTAAACCAGAAGTAAAGAAAGAAGAACTTCCTCCACCTCCTGCACCAAAGGAAAAAGTTGAAAATAAAAAAGATTCGACTGGCGATTTTATAGAAGAAACAAAAAAGGAAGATAAAAAAGAAATGCCTAAACAAAAAGATATTACAAAAGAGCGTATGGGTGGGCTTGATGATCTTCTTGCATCGGTTGATGGATTAAAACGAAATGAAAAAAATGTAAAAGAAAAAAATGAAAAAAAGTTAGAAGAAAAAACTGCCGAAGTAAAAAAAGGTGTTGAAGCCATAGATTTTGGTTCAAAAAATTATCAACAAAATTCAGCTCAGGATTTTCTAAAAAAACAAATGGCCGTTTCATACATTGATGCAATCAGAATAAAACTTCGTTCTTGTTGGAATTTGGATCCTGGGGCAAAAGATATAAAAAATATGAAAATAGTAATAAGAACTTCTATCTCACCTGATGGAAATATAAACTCTATTGAAATTTTGAATAAAGAGGAATATTTATCTTCACCTTGGTTCAAGGCTGTTGCAGAAAGTGCCAAACGTGCACTTATTATTTGTAGCCCATACAGTTTGCCACTTGAATTTTACCAAGATTGGAAAGATATTGTATTTACTTTTTATCCTGATAAAAAATCTGTGCAATAAAAGGAGGTATTGTGAAAAAAATAATATTAAAAAGAAATCCTGAAAAAAAGACTTTATCTGAAATATTAAGCCTTATATTTCATAGGATATTCAAAGAAAGAACTTTGATTGCAAATAAAAATGGAAAATTTGTTTACTATCATTTTTCTGCTAAACTTCAATCAATTATATTTGTTTTGTTTGTAATCGCTATTTATTGGATGATATTTACAACAAAAATATATTTGCTAAATGTTGATACTCTAAAGATAAAGGAATCTCAAATCCTTGATGCAAGAAACAAGTTTAATCGTGTTGTTGCTGATGTTAATGCGTATAAAGACACCATTTCTGAAATAAATAAAAAACTCGAAATTTCTAATAATAATATAGTAAATCTTTTGGAAAAAGATGAAAAATTAACAAAACTTGAAAAAGATACTCTTGTAAAAAATAGGCTTCTTTTATCAACTGAACTTAATTATGTAAATAATAAATTAACAAGTTTTGCAAAAGATGTTACATGGGCGAATGTCGATACAAAAGAACCTTATTATCGCACAACAAAAAATGAATTAGAAAGGAATGTTGTCTTAAATGAAAATGTTTATTTGAAAAAACAAAATAATATGCTTGAAAAAACTTTGTCTGATATGAAACAACTTCAAGATAATCTTATAAACAAAGTTCAACTTCTTGCTGATAATAGTATAAGCGATATTGAAAATATTTTATCAAAAGTTGATATTGTCCTTTCACAAGTAAGATTGAAAAATCGTAATTCTTTGATAAAGAAAGTTCAAGAAGAGAAAGGCGAAGGCCTTGGCGGTAGATATATTCCATTAAAAAACATAAATCTTATGGATGAGGATTTAGATTTAAAATTCAAAGACATAAATTTAAAAGTAAACCTTTGGGAAGGATTATCTAAGGCAAAGACAATGCTCCCTCTTGGTGCACCAGTTAAAAAAGTAAGGATAACTTCACCATTTGGTATTCGCTCTGACCCATTCTTTAAAACCCCAGCAATGCACACAGGTATTGATTTTGGTGGAAAAGAGGGAACTCCACTTTATTCTACTGCTGCTGGAAAGGTTATTCAAGCTGGTCCTCGTGGGGATTATGGTTTGGCAGTCGAAGTTGATCACGGACTTGGATTTACAACTCTTTACGGACATTTAAGTAAGATAACTGTTGAAAAAGGCGATATTATAGAAGAAGGAACAAAAGTTGGTTTGGCTGGTTCTACCGGACGAAGCACAGGACCTCATCTACACTATGAACTTCGCCATAATTCACACCTTTTAAACCCATACGCATTTATAAAAGTTAAAAATAAATAGGAGGAAAATATGTTTGGTCTTACAAAAAAAATAACCCCATCAAGTTTAATAAGTTGTTCTATGACTGTTAAGGGACAAATTGAATCTGATTCCGAAATTTACATTGATGGTGTAGTTGAAGGAGATATTAACTGTAAAACATTGATTGTTGGTATCAATGGAAATATAAAAAGCCCACTTATCCAAGCTGAAAAAATTGTTGTCCATGGTGTAATTGATGGAAATATCAATGCAATTTCAGTTTATCTTGGACCAACAGCAAGAATAAATGGAAATATTACACACAAAGATATTTCCGTTGAAAACGGTGCTTTTGTAAGTGGAGAAATAAAACAAAAAAGATAGGAGCTACTAATGAAAAATATAGTTATTGGTTCTGATCATGCTGGTGTTGAATTAAAATCTTTTTTAAAGGATTTTTTGCAATCTGCAGGTTATTCTGTATCTGATATTGGCACTTTTTCAAAAGAAAGTTGTGATTATCCAGATGTTGCCCAAACTCTTGCAAATAACATAAAAGAAAATCCTAACAATCTAGGTATTCTTATTTGTGGAACTGGTATTGGTATGAGTATTGCTGTTAATAGATTTAATTTTATTCGTGGTGCTGTTCTTTATAATAATGAAGTCGCAAAATTAGCTCGTGAACATAATGATGCTAATGTAGCAATATTAGGAGCAAGAATGTTCAGTAAAGATGAAAATCTTGAATTTTTAAAAACATTCCTATCTTCTGATTTTTCAAACGAAGAGCGTCATAAAAAAAGAATTACAAAATTATCATAAAATGACTTATATTTGTTTTATATAGATATTTTCTATAAAACTTAAAAAAGTCTTGTGTTTTTGGAATAAAATCGTTATAATACACCCAATAAAAATGAGGAAATATAAAGTTAATATTTTCGATCATTTAAATAACAAAAGGAGAATATAAAATGTCAAAATTAATACTAGTTCGCCATGGCGAAAGTGTTTGGAATAAAGAAAATCTTTTCACAGGTTGGACTGATGTTTCACTTTCTGAAAATGGAATTGAAGAAGCTAAAAAAGCTGGTTCGTTACTAAAGGGTGAAAAAATCGATGTTTGCTATACATCAGTTCTTACTCGCACACTTGAAACAGCAAAAAATATATTAGAATCTGCTGAACTTACAAATGTTCCACAAATTCATGATTGGCACCTTAACGAACGCCATTATGGTGCATTGCAAGGTTTGAACAAGGCTGAAACTGCTGAAAAATATGGTGCTGACCAAGTTAAAATTTGGCGTCGTTCTTATGATGTAAAGCCTCCATTGTTGGAAAAAGATGATAAACGCAATCCTGCATTCGATGAAAAATATAAGGATTTGAAACCAGAAGAACTTCCATTAGCAGAGAGTCTTCTTGATACTGTTAATCGTGTTGTTCCTTATTATGAAAAGGAAATTTTGCCACGTCTTCAAAAAGGTGAAAATGTTTTGGTCGTTGCACATGGTAATTCACTTCGTGCTTTGGAAATGTATATTTCAAAATATACACCAGAAGAAATTATTGAATTAAATATTCCTACTGCATCTCCATTCGTATATGAATTTGATGATGCAATGAATGTTACAAATTCATATTATCTTAAATAAGATAAAGCAATAAATATTAAAAATCCCCTTAGTTTTTTAAGGGGATTTTTCAATATATTTATTTTAATGGTGTTTAAACATTTCTTCACGAAGTCTTATCATATTCATTTTGCGTTCATTCTTTTCAATACTCATATCATTTATAATTTTTGTATAAAGATTCATATCATCGAACGCAACTTTTCCATTTTTTTCATTCATAAGAGAAAGTTTTGCTTCGGTTTCTCGTTCCAAAATTTCACCCTTTGAAAATTCGCCATCATAAAATGATTTTCTAAACTCGGCTAAAAATCCTTCATAAAATTCCTCAGGAATATAAGATCTTGCCACAACTGTATTTACAAAGTTAATACATTCTTCAATATTAAAATTGTATTTACGCATAAGAATATATTTATGAGCATTTCTGAAATAGTATTCAGCAGACTGTGTCTTATCATCACTTTCAATAAATCCCAATGTCAAACGAACTTTTAAAATATCAATAAGCTCAGAATAAAATTTTTTCATACTCATACTATATATAGAATATTCATTACCAAAAGGACTTATCAAACTTCTTTGTTTATCAAAATAACCTGTTTTTTTATCATATTTATAGAAAAAGTCAGAACCGCTAACCAAAGATATTTTCTTTGCCAACTTTTGCCCAATTTTTTTATATGACATAGTCGCCACTAACTTTGACTTGTCAATACCATCTCCTTTTTTAAAGAACAAAGGAGATTCTCCATTAGAGGTTTTATTTCTTGCAAATAACAGTTCTCTTTTATCAGTATCTTGACAAATACTAATTTGTTTTTTTGATACTTCTATTTTAGGAATGTAATATGTGTCACCCATTTTTTTACCTCATAAATTTTTCACAACCGCAAATTCTCATCGAAAAACTAAGTTTATCACCTAATTTATTCAATGTTTCATTGATATATTCCCTATCATTTTTATAAGGAACTATCTGAATAGAATTTGGATGTTCGTTATTATATTTTTCAATTACATCATCTAAATACATCGCACGCTTTATTAATTTTATACCTTCCTTAAAATCAGCTTCCGTTACATCATCTTGTTTATGAGGGGTAAATTCAGACCTCTCAAGTTCCAACAAAACATGTGTTTTATTGTAAATTTTATCAAAACAGTTAAGTGTAGTAATAACTTCACAAATCATATAATCTTTGTTTTCACTAAAAGGAATTGGAATACAAACATAGAATTTCAAATCCATATAATTACTGTTTCTTTCCTTTAATTTATCTTTTAAAAAAGGATATTTTGTTTTTATTTCATTATCAATTCCCAAAGAAAAGCTGTTTGAAACACCTACATTTGCAATAGGGAGATTTTCATTATTTTTCAAAAAATTTCTAAAAGATGTGAATGTAGCCATAGCTTCAGAATTAATTTCTTCTTCTGAAAAGTTGAAACTTTTAGAAAATTCTTCAACTTCTTTTGATCTTCTTTCTTTTATTTTTTCTCTAAGTTCTTTATCAGTTCCTTCACAAGCATTTAATGCAGTTTCATATTTTTCATAGATATTAACAATACCAATATTTTTATCAGCCTGAATCAAATTTGTTTTAGTTCTACTTTCTATCTTTGATAAAACTTTTTTATTCAAAGTATCTGCATTAAAATCTTCATTTGTAAAAGAATAACTTTTTGTAAAATTCACAAAATCTAATAAATCTTCTATCGTATCAAAAGAAAAAGTTGCTCTTAAAAAATCCAAAACATTTGATGAAGTTTTTATATCATCATCTTTTATTTTTTCATAAACTCTTTGTGCTGCTTTTAAAGGACCCATCTTAAGTTTACAATTACCACCGACCTGCTCTTTAAATCTTTTTTCAAGCAAGTTAAGGATATAATCAAAAACCACACCTGCATACTTTGTATTATTATACAAATTTTCAACCACAATTTTATTTGGTTGCATAGGCTTTTTTATATCATTATATTTTATCGCACTTATATCCATATTTTTTCCTTAATTCACCCTTAATATAATATATTATTTTGTTTTTGTCAAGTATTTTGTCAATACTTTTACTATGCTTTCATATTTTTAATTTGTCCTGTATATTCAAATAGTTGTAATAAATATTTAAGATTTTGCCACCTTTCTGTATTATTTTTCATATCAATAGAAATAATATTCTTAACATCTTGTGATGCAGCCAAAAATAAATCATAATCATCTTCCAAACTTGCAATTTTAAAATCGACAAGCCCACTTTGTCTGACCCCAAGAATATCCCCTGCACCACGAAGTTTTAAATCTTTTTCTGCAATTTTAAACCCATCAGTAGTTTCCTTCATAACGGCAAGCCTTTCTTTTGCAACAAGAGTCATTTTCGAAGAATGAAGTAAAATACAGATAGATTTATCGGCTCCGCGACCAATACGCCCCCTTAATTGATGAAGTGAAGAAAGTCCAAATCTTTCACTATGTTCTATTATCATTAAAGTAGCCTCCGGAACATTCACACCAACTTCTATAACCGTAGTAGCAACCAAAATTTTAATTTTTCCATTTGGATTTGCAAATTCTTGCATAATTTCATCTTTTTCATCAGATTTCATTTTCCCATGAATAAGTGCAACACTATCTCCAAACACGGTTTTCAAAAATTCATATCTTGAAATAGCATCCGATAAATCAATTTTTTCACTTTCTTCAACCAATGGGCAAACCCAATAAAGTTTTTTAAGAATCCCTAAATTTATTTGCCCCTCAATAGAAGGAATCAATTCATCAATTTTATTCATATTCATAACTTTTGTTTCAACTTCTTTTCTATTTGGAGGCATTTCATCAATAATTGATAAATCCATATCACCAAACGAAGTCATAGCCAAAGTTCTTGGAATAGGAGTCGCAGTCATAGTTAAAATATTACATTTATTTTCAGAATTTTTATTTGTTAAACTTAATCGTTGATGAACTCCAAACTTATGTTGTTCATCAATAACCGATAACAAAAGATTTTTAAATTTTACTTTTTCTTGAAAAATTGCATGTGTTCCAATAACAATATTTGCCAATCCATTTTCAAGTAATGAAAGTTTTTCTGTTTTTATTTTACCTTTATCTTTTCCTGTTAAAAGAATTATACGAACTTTATCCGACAAACCTGATTTATCTAAAAGTTTTGTAAATGTTTCAAAATGTTGTTGGGCAAGTATTTCTGTAGGGACCATAAACGCCCCTTGCCCACCACTTTCCACTGTTGCAAGAAGTGCAATCATCGCAATAATAGTTTTACCACTACCAACATCTCCCTGAAGAAGTCTAAGCATTCTATTTTCCGATTTTAAATCAGTCATAACTTCAGATAAAACTCTTTTTTGTGCCCCAGTTAGTTCATAACCAAATGATTTAACAAATGGCTCAATAAATTCCCCAGAAGGGATAATTTTTGCACCTGATTCTGTTTTAAATTTATTTCTGGAAATAGCCAATACTAATTGATTTGCAAGAATTTCATCATATGCAATTCTTCGTTTTGCCTCTTTAACTATATCCATATTTTTAATAGGTCTATGAATAATTTTCAATGAATCTGTAAATGAAATATTGGCATCATTTTGCCACTCTGGAACCCTTGGTAAATTATTAAGAACTACATCTACAACATTTCTAATCATCTTATTTGTAATTGCATAGGTAAGTGGATAAACAGGTTCCAAACCTGCAATTTTTTCAAATTGATTGACTGGAACTATATAATCAGGATGATTCATACACCTTCCACCATCGAAATCTTCTATTTTTCCACTAATGCAAAGTTTTGCACCAACAGGCATAGATTTTAGCAAATAATTACCTGCATTAAAAAAATTCAAAGTTATAAAACCACTATCATCACTACAAAGAACTTTATACGGGATTTTTCGCCCTCTAATATATGGTGCAGGAATATGTTTCAAAACATCAACCTTTAATGTTACAACTCTACCTACTTCCGCATCCATTATTTGCGAAGTATATGATCTATCTATTACATCAACTGGAAAATGAAAAAGAATATCTTTAAATCTTGTATTAGGTAAAAGTCGCCTTAATCCTTGAAAAAATTTATCGCCAACTCCTTTTACTTGTATAAGAGATTGAAAAAAATATTCCAAACTTTCAACCATAATAAATCCTTATTGTTAACATATATTAAAATACCAAATTTTAAGTATATTGTCAACAAAGCAACCTACATAAAATTATAAGGATCTATATCAACTTTCAATTTAACACTTGATGGTATTATTACCATAGAAAGCCATTTTTTAAGTATATCTTGTATATGAATCTTTCTATCAACAACAATTAAAAATCTTTTTCTGTAATTATTTTTAAGATATGAAAGTGGAGAGTCAATAGGTCCATAGGTCTGAATACCATCAATTCCAACCGGCATTTTCTGTTTTAAAACATAACAAAAATTTTCCAATGCTTGCTTGTTTTTTGATGATAAAATAAATGCAGCCAATTTCGTAAACGGAGGCATTAACGCATCTTTTCTATCCTTTAATTCTTGTTTTACAAAGGAATCTCTATCATTATTTTTAATCGCCTGCATAACAGAATTATCAGGATTATATGTTTGTATTACAACCTTTCCTTTTTTTACATCACGCCCTGCTCGTCCAGAAACTTGCGTTAAAAGTTGAAAAGTATTTTCATTAGCACGCAAATCCGATGATGAAAAACTCATATCTCCATCAACCACGCCAACCAAAGTAAGGTTTGGGAAATGGTGCCCCTTAACCAAAATTTGTGTTCCAATAATTATATCAACTTCACTTGCTGAAATTTTTCTTATTATTTCATTAAGCCTTGTCTGTGAAGTAATTATATCTGATGAAATAGTTTCAATTTTTGCATTTGGAAAACGGTTTTTTACTTCTTCCTCGATTCTTTCTATCCCAGGTCCAACTAAAACCCAAGTATCCTCTTTACCACATTTTTCACAAACTTTAGGAAGTCGTCTTGAATATCCACAATGATGACAACAACATTTTGTATCATCTTTACTATGTGCAGTTAAATATACATTACAATGCGGACATTGAAGCCTATTTCCACATTCACTACAAAGGACAAGTGGAGCATATCCTCTACGATTTATGTAAAGCATAACTTGTTCTTTATTTAATAATTTTTCTTCTATTTGTTTAACTAAAACCGAAGAAAGCCAAGATTTTCCCCATGATTCTTTTACAGGTTGATTCTGTCGCATATCAATCAAATCAACCTCTGGCATAACCGCAACACCAAATCGAGAAGTAAGTTTTACAATCCCATATTTTCCAATATTTACATTGTTTATCGTTTCAATAGAAGGTGTTGCAGATGCAAGGATTATCGGAATTTTATCAACAGAAGCCTTTAAAACGGCCATATCTCGACCTTGATAAATAACGCCATCTTCCTGTTTATATGAGCCGTCATGCTCTTCATCTAAAACTATCAAAGAAAGATTTTTATACGGCAAAAAAAGTGAAGATCTTGTTCCTACAATAACTTTTGCATCCCCATTCATCACCGCTTTCCAATTATCCCGTCGTTGAGCCTTTGTCACGCTACTATGCCAAAGAACAGGAAGTATTCCAAACCTTTCTTGAAACTTTGATAAAAATTGCCCAGTCAAAGATATTTCTGGAAGCATAATCAAAACCTGACTTTCCGACTTTTTTAACGCTTCATTTATTACATTAAAATAAACCTCTGTCTTACCACTTCCTGTAATTCCATCAAGAAGAGTAACCGAAAACCCCTTATCTAATTTAGAAGAAAGAATTTCTGTTGCATTTTTCTGTTCATCAGATAATTTCGGAGAAACATAGGTTGGATTGTATTCAATTTTTTTCTTTCTTGGAATCACAGTATCAAACAGTTCATCAAACCCCATAACCATTTTTAAAATATTGCCAACATTAGTTAAATTATAATCAGCAACTTTTTTTATAAATTCAATCTGTGAAACAGAAAGTTTATAATTTTTAACTTTTGAAAAAATACTTTTAACTTTTGAAATATCATAAGATAAAGGTTCATCATTTTTTTTCAAAACAACACCAATTTCATACTTATTTCTTAGTGGAACTT
Source organism: Alphaproteobacteria bacterium (assembly GCA_017938435.1). Classification (GTDB taxonomy): domain Bacteria; phylum Pseudomonadota; class Alphaproteobacteria; order Rs-D84; family CACZYB01; genus CACZYB01. The sequence goes on along the minus strand of JAGBBO010000008.1, from coordinate 131,726 downwards.
TAACAAAATCACCTACTGAAACTTCTATATTTTCTGGAATAATATAATCATAACCATCACTTGCTATTGGAAGTAATACTTTAACTATATCACCAAAAGAAAATATAGTATTTTCCATTAGTTATCCTTTCGTTTTAAAAGTGAAGCATCACCATAGGAATAAAAGCGATAATCATTTTCTTTTGCAAATTCATACGCTTTTTTCATTTCCTCCATTCCTGCAAAAGCACACACCAACATAAACAAAGTTGATTTTGGTAAATGGAAATTTGTCATCAAATAATCAATAGATTTAAAAGTATATGGTGGGGTAATAAAAATATCTGTTTCCTTTGCAAATGGATGTATCCAACCATCACTATCCACAGCCGATTCTAATGACCTTAAAACAGTAGTTCCAACACCAATAATTTTCTTTCCTGCTTTTTTTGCATTATTTATTTTATTTGCGACCTCTTCGGTTATAACAACATATTCTGAATGCATTTTATGATCTTTTGTATCTTCTACTTTCACAGGCTGAAATGTTCCTGCTCCAACATGCAAAGTAAGTTCTACCATTTCAATCCCTTTATCTTTTAATTTTTGTAAAAGTTCATCTGTAAAATGAAGTCCAGCCGTAGGTGCAGCAACTGCCCCTTCAATCTTTGCATACACGGTTTGATAGTTTTCAAAGTCTTCCTTTGTCACTTCTCTTTTTAAATACGGAGGAAGTGGTAAAGTTCCAATTTTTGCCAATACATCAAAAAATTCATGCCCTGATTTGTTAAAACAAAGTTCCACACCACTTTCACCTTGTTTTGATTTTACTGTTCCAATCAAAAGTCCATCGCCAAATGAAATTTCATCTCCTTCGTGAAGTTTTTTTGAATTTCTAATAAAAGCCAACCATGTATCAAGAGCAATATTTTTGTGTAATGTGGCTTCAAAATGCCTATCCTTACAAACACCAAAAATTCTTGCAGGGATAACTTTTGTATTATTAAAAACAATCAAACTATCCTTAGGCAAGATATCAACCAAATCCTTTACTTTTTTATTTTCCAAAGAAGGAACAAGTAATAATTTAGCTTCATCACGCTTTTTCATAGGTTCTTTTGCTATAAATTTTTCAGGTAAATCAAAATCAAATAAATCGACACGCATAATAAAAACTCCTTTTGGCACAAGAGTATTTTATTTTCCTAAAAGTGTCAAGATAAACCCTATTTAAAAAATTTCTTGTTTTTATTTTATTATTAGGTTAACATCAAATTTGGATACGGTGAAAACTGTATCAAGTATCCAAATGGATGCGGGACTGTCAAGAGTCTTACATAACAAAAGTAAATGGTGCATATAACGGCACTATTTCCCCTGCCTCGTGCGGGGAGGTTTTGATATATGTCCAAAGAGAAATCTTAAAAATCAAAACAATCTCGTTATGTGATTCTTGAACTCCCCGCTACTTGGGTGCAAGTGGTTGACGGTGAGGACGGGAAGAAAAAATCCAAACAAACTTTCAACTACAAAATTTTTTGCAACGATTTCGCGTATGCGTTTTTGTGCAAAACAAGGAATGTTTTTAATTGGTTTAACATTCCACTTTGTGGGTAAGATTCTGATAGCGCTTCTTACCCTCCCTTACGGGCGAAGTTTTCCATGTTTACTTCGTCCTACCATGGGCGGATTTTTCGTAGTTTTTCCGCCCTCCCTCTTTTGAGGAGGTAAAGGGAAAAAACAAAGCAAACAAAAACCAAAAAAATAAAATTATGGAGGGAGAATGAAAAAATTACTTCTAATTGCTCTGTTGCTTGCGAATGCTCCGGCATATTCCGCAACATCCGGGCAAATCACTAATGCACTTAGCAAATACTGTGTTCCTATTCCAACAAATCAACCAAATTGGCAGGCACCCGATGGTTACCCTACTTGTGGTGGCGTGTTCGAGGCGGATTATATAAAAGGACAACCTTGTAAATGTGCAGATTCCACATACCTTGTTTATGACTCGGCACTTCGCCGTTGCAAACCAAAATGCCCAACAGGATATTTTGTAAAGGGTGGCGCATCGAATTGTTCCGCAGGTCAATACAAATTAAAAATTTCAAAATAGGAGGAAAATATGAAGTTAAGAAATCTAACAACTGCATCAATTTTTGCAATTGCAACAACATATACAAACCAAGATGCACACGCTTTGCAATACCCATATTTGTTCGTGTGTCAAAGCTGTGCTGCGGGAACTTACAGTGATGGAACATTAGAAAAATGTAAGGAATGTCCAGCCGGTCAATACTCAACTGGTAATGCAAGTTCTTGCTCAACATGTAACGCCGGAACTTACTCGAACAAAGGTGCAAACCAAACTGGTTCAACCGGATGTAGTAGTTGTGGTGCAGGAACATACTCAGGTAGAGGAGCATCAAGTTGTAGTTCTTGTTCTTCAACAAATTATGGAACATGGGGTGGAAATTGTGGAACGGTAACAAGAAGTGTGACAAAGTATTGCACAAAAGCAGGTTCTACATCACCAACTGGAAATTCGGAAACAACAACAGAATCAAAAGCTATGTCTTGTTCAGGACATAATTATTGCTCTGCTACGACAAATGGAACCTGTACAGCATGTTCAAAACCAAGTAATTCAGGTTGGTCTTCATCAAGTGGTTGCGGTTATACATGTCATACAGGTTATACCGGTTCTGACTGTCATTCTTGCGGAACAAAGGCCGGTGGTTATTGGACAGATAATGCATGTAATTTTGCATGTAACTCAGGATATTATAGAAGTGGTAATAATTGTAAATTAAGTCTTTATGCTTATAAACGAAGGGTTGGCGGATGTAACGATAACGGGAATGACACTTATTCTTCTGTTGTAACCTATACATATATTAGTGAGGCAAATGATGGATTTAATAAAACATTAGATACAGAGTGGTATGGCACTACAGATTATTATCTTATTACTTATGATTTTTCAACTAATAATCTTGGAAATCGGAGTGTAACAGTCTATTGTTCTCAAGATGAAGTGGATCAATTTCCAAGAAGCTATGATCCATCTGTACATAATGGTGGACTTAATTTCGTTGATACAGATTCTTATTTTTATAAAAGTAAAAGTGGCGGTCTTAATGTATATACAACATTTACAAGAAAATAATATATCCCCTCTTCGGAGGGGTTATTTTTTTGTGTTACCTTAGTCCCAACACTGGAATCTAGTTTAAACATAATACCTTTATCATCCCAAAAAACTAATCTTTAAGGACCTTATCAATCGCACGGGCGAACGAATATGCCATTTTTTCCCTATACCATTTTTGGTTAAGTCGTTTTTCCTCTTCTTTATTGGAAAGGAAACCTGCCTCAATCAAAACAGAAGGAATTGAGGAACGAAGAACTATAAACGGAGCCTCCCTATGAGGCTGATAAATACAAGAAATTTCTTGTTTCACCTGATTTACCATTTCGGTTGCAAGTTCAACCGATGCAATTTTAACCTGTGTTTGAAGTAAATCACCCAAAATATTTTTTGTAATATTATCATAACCTTCAAATGAACCTATACCCAATAAATCAGCAGCATTTTCCTTTTCCGCAATCTTTCTTGCCTCATCATCGGTTGCCTTTTCATTCAAAGTATATATGGAAAATCCATGAGTTTGCTTATTAGGGCTACTATTAAGATGGATTGAAACAAAAATATTTGCATTTTCACGCTCTGCAATCTTTGCCCTATCCTGTAATTGTATAAATGTATCATTATCACGGGTCAAAATTACGCGATAATCAGGATTTTTCACCAAAATATCCCTAAGTTGTTTTGCAAGTGAAAGGGCAATCACTTTTTCATAAGTTCCATTTCGACCTATTGTTCCAGGATCTTTACCACCATGTCCTGCATCAATCACAATAGTTTTTTTATTATTTTTCTTCACAGCAATATTTTGCTTTGTTCCTTTTTTAACCTTTGTTGTAGTCGTAGTAGTTTTTGTCTTTGTAATTACTGTATTAGTAGTTTTTACCGGAGTTACGACAGTTTCTTCAATAACATCTTCTACTTTTTTACCAATAAATTTTGAAAATTCAGTCAAAGAAACAGATTCAATATCCAAAACCAACCTGTAATTTTTATTATTTCCTAATGGTTTCAGTATAAAATCCTTTTTAACCACGGCCGGGGTAGATAAATCCAAAACTACACGCGAAGTTTTTGTATTCAATTTTCCAATACGAACATCTGAAATAAACCCAGATTTCAAAGATTCTTTCTTAACTTTTGAAACATCAACATCTGGAATATCCACAACAATTCTTTTTGGATTATCAAGATAAAGGATTTTATAAGAAGTATCCTCAGTCATTTCCAAAACAAACCTAGATACATTCATAGGTTGAATACCTGTTCTTACCACAACAGCAGTATTTTTTGCCAATCCTAGATTTGATAGCAAAACAAAACTCAAACAAAAAAATAAACCCTTTATTTTACTAAAAATTTTCACAATAAAACCTTTAAAATGAAACTCTTCTCACATAAAATTATATAACATAAAATAAAAATTAAAAGTAAATAATAAAAAAACTTGTAAATTTTTGTTTTTAAAGTATAATTGTTGCCAGTTAAATAAAAATAAAGAAATTGGTTCTGTTATGATAAAAATAATTTCAAAATTTCTTAAAAATATAACCAAAGCATTAAATGGCAATGCTTCGGTCCTCTGTTTTGATTTATTTAACTTTGAAAATACCTTTGTCTGCGAATATGCAACTGGGTATAAACTAAACTCACAAAATTTTGTTAATAAAAAAGATATAAAGTATTGGAGATTTAAGGAAAATGACAAAGAAAATATTGATAGATGCTACACATTCCGAGGAAACTCGTGTAGCTATTACAGAAAATAATATATTAGAAGATTTCGAAGTAGAATCAATAACTAAAAAGGAAATTAAGGGTAATATTTATTTGGCAAAAGTGATTCGTGTTGAACCTTCACTTCAATCTGCGTTTGTGGAATATGGTGGCGTTAAACACGGATTTTTACCATTTTCTGAAATACACCCGGACTATTTCCAAATCCCTATAGAAGATAAAAAGGCTTTGTTAATAACATCATCTGACGAAGAAGAAGATGAAGATAATAGCCAAGATACTGGTGTTGAAACATTTTCTGATGATGAAGATGAAATTGCTGAAAAACAAGCCGAAGAAAAAAGAAAACTTCTTCTTAAAAAATATAAAATACAAGAAGTTATCAAATCCGGCCAAATACTTCTTATTCAGGTGGAAAAGGAAGAGCGTGGAAACAAAGGTGCCGCAATTACAACTTATATTTCACTTGCTGGCCGTTATTGTGTTCTTATGCCAAACAGTAATAAACGAGTAAAATATGGCGTATCTCGTAAAATTCCATACGGTGAAGAAAGAAAAGAACTTAAAAATATTTTAAAGGATTTACCTATTTCAGAAGGTATGACTGTTATTGCAAGAACTGCTGGTTGCAACAGAACATACAAAGATATTCTTGGCGATTATAACTATCTTATTAACCTTTGGAATGATATAAGAAAAACAACACTTGCATCTACTGCACCTGCCCTTATTCACGAAGAAGGTGATTTGCTTCACAGAACTATCCGTGATATGTATAAACCGGATGTTGATGAAATCCTTATTGAAGGGGATGAAGGTTATAGACAAGCTATTGAATTTGCAAAACAAATTGGTTTTGATGAAATTAAAAAGATTAAAAAATATAATGACAAGGCTCCTCTTTTTATAGAAAATAAAATAGAAGCTCAACTCGAAGCCGTTCAAAACCCAATAGTAAAACTTCCTAGTGGTGGATATTTGGTAATCAATCCAACCGAGGCTTTAACAGCAATAGATGTTAACTCTGGCCGTGCAACAAAAGAAAGAAATATCGAAGAAACTGCACTTAAAACAAATATTGAATCAGCTATTGAAATTGGTCGTCAACTTCGTCTTCGCGATATGGGTGGTTTAGTAGTTGTTGACTTTATTGATATGCTTGATCCAAAACATAATCAAGCTGTTGAACAAAAAATGCGTGAAGCATTAAAGAAAGATAGAGCAAAGGTTCAAATGGCAAAACTTTCACAATTTGGTTTGATGGAAATTTCTCGCCAACGCCTTCGCCCAAGTTTCTTAGAAGTTGGACACAAGGTTTGCCCACATTGTCTTGGCACTGGATTTGTTCCATCAGTTCAAACTGCATCTATCAACCTTTTAAGACATATCGAAGAGGAACTTTTGAAAAAGACTGCAAAACGCATTTATGTTGCTGTATCTTCAGATGTCGCACTTTATACACTTAACCAAAAACGCGATGACTTGCTTGAATTAGAAGAAAGATACGATACAAGCATTATAATCAATGGCGATGATAATATTTTAAATGAAAAATCATTTGTTCTTGAAAAAATGGACTTGGATCGTAAACTTGGAACATATTTCCGTGAAAAAGAACCTGCAAACACAAAGTTCAGAAACGATAGTAAAAAACAAAAAAATACTGAACTTATCAAGAAAAGTCCTGCAAACAAAATGCAAAAGACCAAAAAACAGAAAAAAGGTTTCTTTGCAAAATTGTTTGGTTAAAAAATTCCCCGTCATCTGACGGGGTTTTATTTATCTTTGATTTATATATTTATCTTTAAAAATTTGGTTTGTTTTATTAAATGATTCATTTTTTTTCCAAAATTTAACATTACAACAATCTTCAACTTCAGAAACCAAATGCGACTTCTCTTCTTTATCTTTAACAACAAGAGGAGATCTTCTAAGAACATTATCTTTACGAGTTACTTCAAGATAAACTATTCTATTATCTTTTTCTAAAAGGTAATAAGGAATATTATCACCAGCAATAACAATATCTTTATTTTTGTTATAAAGACCATCTTCATCAATATCAAGAATAAATCTATAATCATAGTTTGTTGAAATACTATGACTATTTCCCCCAATATTTTGTTCTGAAAACTTTGCTAAAACAGGAGCTTCTTTTATTTCAAAATTAGTATTTTTTAATTCAGATTTATTAGACGAAACACCTATAGCAGTTGCAGTACCTATAATAAGAGAAACTAACAAGATAGCAATTTGAATTTCATCAACATTATATATAAAATCTTCTATTCTATCTCTTAAACTCATTTTTAAACTCCCTATTTTTAGTTATCATTCAATTCATTTTCGAATCGCTTTATTATTATATTAAACAAAAAAAATAAATTGTCAATAATATAAAGTTAAAAAAATAAAAGAAATCTATCCTATTGATTTTTCAAATAAATTACTTTATGTTCTCCCATACAAAATGGAGGTATAAATGACAACTTTTAATAAAATTTTAATTGAAAACATCGAAAATGATAGTATTTCAAAAGAAGATTATTACAAAATAATAAACCTTTTATCGGAAATAAAAATTATAAATATAAAATATAAACATCTTGAAAAAGAAAAATCTTATTTAATAAAAGAACTTCAATATATAAAAACAAAACAATCAAACCAAATCTATAATAAATTTGAAAAAGAATTAAATTCCAGCATAAATAGGATTTACAATATTGAAGAAATTGAATTGTTCCAAAAAACTTTAAATTTAAAAAAGGAAATAATTTCAATAATCAAAAAATATCCATCAAATACCCTTTCAAAATCATCTGTATTAAAATATAAAAATGAACTTAATCGCCTAATCAATAAAAAAGAAACAATAAAAAATGAAATAAATTATAATAAAAACGAACTTAATTTTTGTAAAAATCACATGCATAAAAAACAAACATTGGAACAATATATAAATAAACTTACTCGATTCTATTTACCAAAAACAGAAAAAGAAATTCTTAAACAACAATTTTATATCGATATTTTTTCAAAAAATAAAGGCAGGTAACAAAGCCCTGCCTTCTAACGAAAAACAAAATAAAACTTTACGCTTCTATTGTATTAAGTTCCTCTTCTGAAACATTATTAAGTTCCTGATTCTCATCTTCAAACACAACATCGCTCATAATTTCTTTTTCAATAAATTCAAGTTCTTTATTTTCATCTTCTGTATCTTTAAAAGCCAAATTGCGACGGAAACCAAGGATAACATCATCCTTTATCTTTTTAAGATTAAGTTTGTTTTCCTCAATTTCACGAAGAGAAATAACAGTATTCTTATCATCATCCTTTTCAATCATAGCAGGTGAACCATTGTAAAGTTCCTTTGCACGTTGAGAAGCAACAATAACTAATTCAAATCTATCGTTAACTTTATCTAAACAATTTTCAACAGTAACTCTTGCCATTTAAAAAACTCCTATTATAATAGTTGTAGAAAATAATTTACATTAAACTTAAAATCTTTGCAAGGTTTTTTTTATTTTTTTAAGGGAAAAAATTATGGATAAAATAAATGTTATAACATTTGGTTGTCGTTTAAACACTTTTGAATCTGAAATTATTCGCAAACACGCCGAAAATGCAGGATTAAAAAATGTTATAATAGTTCATACTTGTGCGGTGACAAGTGAGGCTGAACGCCAAGCCAAACAACAAATTCATAAGATTATAAAGGAAAACCCAAAGAAAAAAATTATCATCACAGGTTGCTCTGCTCAAAATTCATGGCAAAATTACAAGGATGAAAAAAATATCTTTGCAATTTTAGGGAACAAAGAAAAACTTGTTTTTGATTACTATAAAAAACTTGCAAAACTTTCAATAAAAAATGCACCTCACATCTTTGTTGGTGAAATTTTGAAAAATCCACCTGAAATGATTGAGGTAAAAGCGCAAGATAAACTCTTTAAATTTGATGGAAAAACCAAGGCTTTTGTTCAAATTCAACAAGGTTGCAACAATCGTTGTTCATTTTGTGTTGTCCCTCTTGTCCGTGGAAAAAATCAAAGTTTTTCTGAAAAAAGCATTCTTAACCAATGCAAAACTTTTTTACATGAAGGATACAAGGAAATAATTTTAACCGGTGTTGATATTTCCGCATACGGCAGTGATACAAAAGATAAATCATTATTCGGTTTGGTAAAAAAGATTTTAGACACATTTCCTAAACTTGAACGACTTCGCCTATCATCACTTGATCCTGCAAAAAGTTACGATCAAATATTAGGCTTAATGAAATTAGATAAAAGGCTTATGCCTCATTTTCATCTTTCGATACAAGCTGGGGATGACAAAGTTTTATCAGATATGCGTCGCCGTCACAATCGTGATGATATTATAACTTTATGTAAAAAAATTCATAAAATTTCAAAAAATATTGCAATAGGGGCGGATGTAATTGTCGGTTTTCCTGGTGAAACAGACAAAGAATTTGAAAACACATACAAACTTATAAAAAAATGTGGAATAACCCATCTTCATGTTTTTCCTTATTCAATAAGACAAGGCACATTGGCTGCAAAAATGCCAAATCAAATCAAAACCGAAGTAAAAAAGGAACGCGCAAAAAAACTTCGTTCTCTTGGTGAAAAATTAAAGTTAAAATTTATAAAAAGGCAAAAAAGAAAGCCAACAACTGTCCTTGTTGAAAAAGATAACCAAGGTTATACTGAAAATTATATTTTTGTAAAAATTATAGGAGATAAAATAAAATCAAATACAATAGTTCCTGTAAAAATTACAAAAATAGAAAAAGATGGAACCGTAATAGCAAAGGTTATAAAGGGGAAATAATCATCCCCTAACCTTTTTAATCATTCTTTTTACATCTGGAACATATTTTTCCATTGTATTGTCTTGAACTAAGAAAAAAAATCTTTGATAAAAACAATCTATAAATAAAATCTATTCCTAAATTATGCTTTCACCATCTAACAACACTGATTGTGCTTTATCTGTATATTCACCATTAGTGCTATGTAAAATTATTGGTGGGTAAATCACAGCAGGAGATTTTGATGATTTTACTGCTCTAACTAAAACACGGTTTGCGGCTTCACCTTTCTTTGAATAAAGCAAAACTATTTCTATTTTTCCCATACCATTTTGTTTTAAAGCAAACATTATATCATCAATTCGTTCAGCCTTATGCACCATTGCAAAAACGCCACCTGTTCTAAGTCTTTTTATACACATTTTTATCCATTCTGATAAATCAAGACCTTGTTCACTATGTGCTTTTGCTTTAATTTTATCAGGAGAAGTATGCCCTTTATAATAAGGGGGATTTGTAATAACTAAATCAAATTCCATATCTTTCAAAGTTTTTGATGGTTTCAAAATATCATCTTTTGCAACAGAAAAACACATATCAAAACCATTAACTTTTATACTTTCTTTTGCCAAAGAAAGCATCTCGTCTTGAACATCAATACCTAATACATTAAGATGATTAAATCTTTTAAGTAAGCAAAGAGAAATACCACCGCCTCCGACACCGACATCTAAAACATTATGAATTTTTTTAGCCAACTTGACATCAATAATTGATGAAAGTAATACTGCATCCGATGAAACTTTTACCCCTTTTTCAAACTGTGCAATTTTAACTTTTCCACCCAAAAGTGTATTTATTTCTATTTTCATAATCTTTGCCTCTTGCAATTACAACTTTTATATTATATCATATTTTAAAGTTTTATAAAGGAGAAAAATATGTTCGAAAACAATCCATTTTACACAGTTAATTTTGTTGAAAATGATGATCAACAAACTACACAAAATATTGATGAAATTGCGAATGACAATCCATCTCAAATAATGGAAAATTCGACTATTTCAAATGAAACCAATGAAAAAATTTCTACTGAAAATTCTGAAAATATTGAAACAACAGAACTTAAACGCGATAGTGTTCAAGAACCAGAAAAAAAAGAAGAAGTAAAATCGACTGGTGTTTCTACTTATACCGAAGTTCCAAGTATTAACAAAGAATCTATTGAATGTAATTCTAATTTAATATCAGGAATAGATAGATTTAATTTATGGCTTGTATTTGCATTTTTTGTTTGGGTTTTGACATCCTTTAAAAAAAGAAAATTTACCCGAATTATTGAAAAAACAACAAATATATTCGTAAAATACGCCGGCATTTTAAATATAATATTGCTTATAATATCTTTCATCTTATTCCTTTATCCAAAAGTTTTAGGCACAGGTATTTCTGGAAAACTTGATTTATTTACAATATTTGAATTTGCGTTAATAATCGTAATAAATGCAACAGTTTTAACATTCCTTTGTTTCAAGTTTTTAAGGAACAAAAAAATATTATTCAAAAAGCCAAAGACATTTGCTGGAATAAATTTCCTTAAAAAAAGTTTAATAACATTTTCTTTAACTGGATTGTTATTCTTCTTTTTCACAGAATCTCAAATTGCATTAAGTTTGCTTTATATTTTCAGCATACTAACAAGCCTTTTCTTCTTTATTGAAAAAAATGATACAACTATTGAAACATACGGAAATTTTTATATGATAGCCCAAGGATTACAAATAGCTATAATTGGCGGACTTTCTGGACTTTATATAATTATGTTAATTGGCACACTTTTAACAGGATATTATTATCCAACAATAAAATTTATCATAAATAGTTTAAAAGAAAATAAGGAGGCATAAAATGCAATTTCCAAATATATCCCCTGTTGCAATATCTATTTTAGGATTTGATATTCGTTGGTATGCACTCTCTTACATATTTGGATTTATATTTGCATTTTATTATATTAAACACATATTAAGACATAGCACAAATACTGCTATTTCATATTCAGAACTTGATGATTTATTTACAAATTGTGTTTTGGGTGTTGTTATCGGCGGTCGTGTTGGTTATACATTATTTTATAATTTCAGTTATTATATTTCTCGCCCTCTTGATATATTCAAAATATGGGAAGGAGGAATGTCATTTCACGGCGGACTTGTTGGTGTAATAACAACAATATTTTTATGGTGTAGATATCATAAAAAGTCATTTTTTCAAATTGCTGATTTATTTGCAATGGCTGCCCCTATTGGACTATTTCTTGGTCGTATAGCAAACTTCATAAATGGTGAACTTTACGGAAGACCAACCTTATCATCTTTAGGAATTATTTTTCCTAACACCGACGGACTTCCTCGTCATCCAAGTCAACTTTACGAAGCATTTGGCGAAGGTTTAATTTTATTTTTAATTCTTTTTGTAATACATAAATTCAAAGCCGTAAAAAATCGTTACGGCACAACTGCATTTGCATTTGTTGGTTTGTATGGTATTGCAAGAATTATTATCGAAAACTTTCGTGAACCAGATGCTCAAATTGGATTTTTAAAATTTGGCATAACAATGGGACAACTTTTAACTATTCCAATGATTCTTGCATCAATAACAGCAATAATCTACTTATCAAAAAAGGAACAAGTTATTCAAAAATATGTTTCTTCACCATTTCTTGAAAATCAATCTATTAAAACTAGATTTTTTACAAGACAAAATGGTGTATCATCTGGCGTTTTTGCATCCGCAAATTGCAAATTTGAAACATCAGATTCAAAGGAAAATGTTGCTGAAAATCGCCATAGATTATTAAATGATTTGGGATTGAATTCTGATACATCTTTAATCACAGTTAATCAACAACACACCAACGAAGTTATTTATATTGATACACCTGTTAAAGATATTGAAAAATATCTAAATATGAAAGTTGATGGTATAATCACAAATCAACCTAACTTGGCTATTGGCATACTTACAGCAGATTGCGTTCCCCTACTTATTTCCGATGAAAAAACAGGCCTTATAGGTGCAATTCATTGTGGATGGCAAGGAATACATAAAAATATTGTGCATACAGCTATTGAAAAAATGAAATCTTTTGGTTCAAATCCTCGTGATATAAAGGTTGTTTTAGGTCCATGTCTAAAACAAAATTCATACGAAGTTGATAAAGATTTTATGGAAAAAATTACAAAAGAAAACGAAAATTTTGAAAGTTTATTTATTCCAAAAGATGAAAAGTATCTTTTCGATTGTTCTGGTTTCTGTAAAATGAAGTTAAATGCTGAAGGTATAAAAAATATTGAAATTTTGCCATTTGATACATATAAAGAAAGTGATTTATTCTTTAGTTATCGAAGAAGCGTTATTACAAAAGACTATGCAAACAACACTCCTACAGATGAAGGTCGTCAACTTTCAATAATTGTAAAGAAATCTATTTAGATTTTTGAATTTTCGAAGTATCTATATTACCCTTCACTTTACCAAGAAAGTGATATACTTCGTTCTTTTTGAAATAAAAGCCATCACTTTCTATTTCTCCAAACGGAGTAATCGCACGAATTTTTTTATCCCCAGATACAGTCATATCTTTAAGATTTACATCAGCTTCATCTGTATAAACTTGATTATTATCACTATCAAACAAATAAATATTTCCACGCATAGAAAACATATTTTTTGTTTTTTTATAATTTCCATCATCAGTTGAAAGGTCAATCCAACTACCATCTTCCAAAAATATTTTACTCTTTATCTTTGAAAAATACATTTCTTGATTTTCTTTATTTTCCTTAAAATTTTCGATATTCACAGAAAATAAAGTATTATCATCACCTTGACCATAAAAATCAGCCCTATCCATATTGAATGAAATTTTATCTGTGCTTTCCAAACTTGGCATAGATATTTTTATATTTTTAATTTTATCATCAATATTTGGAACAATAATAATCATCCCTAAAAACAAAGCAATAAAACTTGGCAAAGCAATTTTCAAAAGAAAAACAACACGGCTGTGCGTAGTCATATTTTTATATAAAACACGCACAGCTCGTTTATAAGTTTTAATTTTTTTAAAAATTTTCAATTAAACTAATCCTGCTTTTAATAAATCATGGAAACTTATAATACCAACAGGTCTGTTATCATTATCTACAACAAACAATGCTTGTATTTTACTTTCGTTAATTTTAAGTAATGCAGCAGCAGCCAAACTATCTGATGATATAGTTTTTGGTGACTTTCCCATAACCTCTGAAATAGTTTTTTCCATAAGATTTACACCTTCAGAAAGTCTTCTTCTGATATCTCCATCGGTAAATATACCAACAAGACGACCATCATTATCAACAACACCAACACAACCAAAACGAACTTTCCTGCTCATAACATCAAAAACACCCATCATCAAAGAATTTTCTTTTACCAAAGGAAGTTCATCACCACTATGCATAAGTTCAGATACTTTCAAAAGAGAAGCTCCAAGTTTGCCATGTGGATGCCAATTTTTATACATCTCTGATGTAAAACCTTTTGCCTTTTCAAGGGCAATAATCAAAAGGTTCGCCATAGTTGTCAAAAGTATAATCGAAACAGTAGGAGCCTTTCCAATCAAACATGCCTCTGGTAAATCTGGAATTGTTAGGTTTATATCAGCATGAGAACCAAGCATACTATTTGGATTTGCACAAATTGCCACCAATTTTATACCAAACCTTCTTGTATAATTGACAACATCAGCCATTTCCTTTGTTTCACCAGAATTTGAAATAGCAATAACCAAATCATCATCAGCAATAATTCCCATATCACCATGAGAAGCCTCTACACAATGAAGATAAACTGATCTTGTTCCCGTAGATGTCAAAGTATTTGCCAATCTTTTACCAACATCACCTGACTTTCCAAGTCCTGTCACAACAATTTTTCCAGTAAGATCGTTTGTAATGTAATTAACCACCTTAACAAACGCATCAACCGGAAAATTATTTTCCAAAGCTGCAATAGCATTTGTTTCTTGTTTCAAAACATCTTTTATCAAAGACATAACTTCTGTATCAATCATTTTAAAAACCTTTCAAATATTAACGAACAAAAAATACTTCCAATATGTCTGATTTAGGAGCATTTTTTTCTTCATCTTCTAAAACCATAATCATAATCTGTGATGTAGGAACATCTTTTTCAAGAAGAACTTTTCTTGCATTCAAAAGTCTTGAAAATGCAATATTTCTTCCTGAATTTGCAGAATAATAAGAAATAATTTTCACTGTTACATCACTATTTGCCTTAATTGCAGGAATCATATCAGCAATCTTTTTTTCATCAGATTTTTTAAGTTCTTCTGCATCTTTTGCGAATTTGATAATGAAACTTGGTTTTTCTGAACTTGTTGCAATAACAGGCTTCACAACCTCTTTCTTTTCGATAACAACTTCATCATCTTCTGCAACAGAATTTGCTAATTTCTCAGCAACACGCAAAAGTTTTTTAGCCTCATCTATATTTTTATCTGTTTGAGATATTTCTTGTTTTTCCTCTTTTACAACAGGAGCCTCTTCTTTTAATTCAAAAGGTTCCTCTGGAATATTTACAACAGGATTTTCTTGTTTAATAGGTTCAACCTTTTTTTCTTCTGTTTTAATTACAACTGGTTTAACTTCCTCTTTTACAGGAGTTTCCACAACAATAGGTTCAACAACTTTTGTTTCTTCAATAACAATAGTTGCAGGTTTAACCTTTTTATAAATGGTATGTTTTGGACCACCAGCCTCTAATCCCCAATTCAACGCAGTCGGGTTTTTAAGTTTTACAGGTTCCATAAGTTCAAAATTCAAACGCTTGTTTGATTTTTTATTTTCCCCAGCCAATACCGGTGAAAAAGTTGTAACAACAGCACTCAAAAATAACATAAATTTTTTCATATTAAACTCTCCTTTAGTCTTATTTTTTCATTATACAACCTTTGATTTCAGATTGTAAATAACTATTTCCACAAACAATCATATCAGCACCAAAAATTTCTTCTGTATCTTTACCATCCTTATCAAAAGAACGAATAATACCACCAGCTTCTTTTACAATTAAAAGCCCAGCAGCCAAATCAAATACATTTTTTTCAAATCCAACAAAGGCATCAATCATACCAGATGCAACATATCCAAGAGAAAGCCCAATTGAACCAAAATCAATAATTTTTGCAGTTGAAAAATGAGAAAGTCTGCCTGATTCTGCAATAATAGAATTGAAAAGTTCGCGTTTAGGTGAAATTCTTATTCTTCTTGTCATTCTTGATTCTGAAACAAATGTTCCTGTTCCCTTTTCTGCATAATACATTTTATCAAGCACAGGATTA
The DNA here is from genome assembly GCA_017938435.1 of Alphaproteobacteria bacterium. Lineage (GTDB taxonomy): Bacteria > Pseudomonadota > Alphaproteobacteria > Rs-D84 > CACZYB01 > CACZYB01. The sequence continues at coordinate 115,625 of JAGBBO010000008.1, read as the reverse complement.
TAAATTACCGAAGCAATAAGATTTTTTTGCTCTTGTAATGCAATAGAAATTGTAAAAAATGGAAGACCACGAACATAATTTTCAAAACCATCCAAAACATTAACAATAAATCTATGAGAAATATCTGTTCCTTTTATTTCTTGTGTAGCAGAAAGAATCCCATACTTTGGTCTTGCTTCTAAAAGAGTTTCTATTAAAATTTTTTCGATTTTTGTTTTCGATGCAGATGCAAAATTTTCAGCACCATTTACAGAAGATTGGAGTTGTTCAATTTCCCCGAAATCCCTTAACATAAACCTTGAAACTTTTTGACATGCACTTACTAAAACATGAAGATTTGCAGATAAATTTTCCATTTTGAACTACTCCTATTTACGATTTTACTTTTAAACTATAAAAGATTATAGAATATCTTTTTGAATTTGCAAGAATTTTTTAATATTTTTCAAAAATCAAACGCTTGCTTTAATTTTATTCATAAAAACTTACACTAATAAAATAATGAATTGAAATTATTTATTTTTACTAATTGTTTCTTCATACATTTTATTCAATTTTTTATCCATTTGATGTTTTCTAATCTTCTCTTTTATAGAAAGAGGTCTATAACGCTTTAATCTATCCAATATCATTTCTGATATAAGTTGGCAAAAAGTATCTGTAATATTTTGTTTTATTTCTTTATCATCCGCCCATTTTTGAGCAAGAGAAAGCATTTCGCTATAACGCTTTTTAGAAGATTTTATATCTTTAATTCTATCCAATTCACTCAAATAATAATTTTCATAATATACATTTGAATTATTTTTCATTTTAATCTATATCTACAAAAAATATTAAACAAATTTATTTTAGTCGGTTTAAATTTTTTTACTTCAATCTGGAATTCCACAGCATCAATTTTTTTATAAATAATATCTTCTATCGTAATTTTAGTTGCCTTCAAAGCTGGATTTTGAAGTAATATATCATGCTTCACTTCATCCAAAATATTAAGTAAATTTTTCTTTTTCTTTGCAAGTGACATTTTCGAATTATCTATAAAATAAGTCTTTCCAAAATAGTAATATTTTATACCATTTATCGCATCAACATTTTCGAATTTATTATCCAAATATTCCTTCATCTTAACCTCTAATCATCACCTATTTTAAGAGCTTGTATAAATGCCTCCTGAGGAATTTCCACAGAACCAAAAGTCCTCATCCTCTTTTTTCCCTTCTTTTGTTTATCAAGCAATTTTCTTTTTCGTGAAATATCACCACCATAACATTTTGCAAGAACATCTTTCCTATACGCAGAAATAGTTTCTCTTGCAATAACCTTACCCCCAATAGCAGCCTGTATTGGAATTTTAAACATATGACGCGGAATAAGGGTTTTAAGTCTTTCACAAATTGCCCTACCTCGTTTTTCAACTTCCGTTTTATGAGCAATAAATGATAATGCCTCCACAGGTTCCTCATTTATAAGTATCGAAACCTTTGCAAGTTCAGCCTCTTGATATTCACAAAGTTCATAATCAAAACTTGCATAACCAGAACTAATAGATTTAAGTCTATCATAAAAATCAAAAACTATTTCATTAAGTGGAAGTTTATAAACCACCATAGCCCTACTTCCTACATAAGTAAGATTTTCTTGAATTCCCCTTCTATCAGTGCAAAGTTTCATAATTGCCCCTAAATATTCATCAGGAGTCATAATAGTTGCACGCACCAAAGGTTCTTCCATACTTCTTATTTTTGAAGGTTCTGGCATATCAGCAGGAGTAGTCAAAGTCACATCTTCTCCATTAGTAAGATGTAATTTATAAGCCACAGACGGTGCCGTTGTAATAATATCCAAATTAAATTCTCGCTCAAGTCTTTCCTCTATAATTTCCATATGAAGAAGACCTAAAAATCCACATCTAAAACCAAAACCTAATGCCGGAGAATTTTCTATTTCATACACAAAACTTGCATCATTAAGTTCAAGTTTTGCCACTGCCTCCTTAAGCAAAGGATAATCCGAAGCATCAACCGGAAATATAGATGAAAATACAACTGGCACTGATGGTTTAAAACCAGGAAGTGGTTCTTCGGCTGGTGTTTTTATAAGAGTTAATGTATCGCCAACTCTACAATCAGAAAGTTGCTTAATACCACTTATAATATATCCAACTTCACCAGATGAAAGTTCATCAACTTGTTGCATTTTTGGGGTAAATACACCTATTTGTTCAGCCTTATACCCTGCCCCATTTGACATCATCTTAAATTCATCACCCTTATGAATAACACCATCAACAATTCTGACAAGCATTACAACGCCTAAATAAACATCATACCAACTATCAACGATAAGAGCCCTTAACGGTTTATCATCCATATCTTTTGGTGATGGAAGTCTTGTCACAATAGCCTCTAATACATCATCAATACCCAATCCTGTTTTTGCAGAAATAAGTAATGATTGCGAAGCATCAATTCCAATAACATCTTCAACTTGCTGTTTAACCCTATCCACATCAGCAGCAGGTAAATCAACTTTATTCAAAACAACTTCTATTTGTAAATCAGCATCTATCGCCTTATAGGCATTAGCCAAAGTCTGAGCCTCAACCCCCTGTGAAGCATCAACAACTAACAAAGCCCCTTCACACGCAGAAAGAGAACGCGAAACCTCATACGAAAAATCGACATGCCCTGGTGTATCAATAAGATTTAATTGATACATTTTTCCATCCTTTGCCTTATAATTAAGACGACAAGTCTGGGATTTTATAGTAATACCTCTTTCCCTTTCAATATCCATATTGTCAAGGATTTGATCTTTCATTTCCCTATCACTAACAGCCCCACATTTTTGAATAAGTCTATCTGCCAAAGTAGATTTTCCGTGATCAATATGGGCTACAATGGAAAAATTTCTAATATTTTCTTTCGGAGTTTTCATAATTCACCTTACTTTCATTTATTGTCTAAAGGTATCATATACAATAAATTTTTCAAGAAAAAAGAGAAAAAACTCTTTACAATTTTTAAATACAGCACTATCATCACTATGTTTTCATAAACAAAAAGAAAAGGAGAAAGAAAATATGAATACATTAACTTTAATAATTGGTTTATTACTAACAGTTGCTTTCGTTCTTTATACAAAGAAAGTTGCAACAAAAACTTTTAGCAAAAAATCAACAACAATTCTTGCAACAATCGTTGCACCTATCGTTATTTTGTTTCTTGCTATTTATACAACAGCTCATTCTGTTGTAAGAATTGCTATGATTGGCAATCCTGAAATTTTAACAGACACTGTTAAAAAATTAGAAGAAAATGAAAGAAAAAAACAAATGGAAGCTGCTAAAGACGCATTGAAAAATATTTCTGCAGAAGATTCTAAATATGCTCCAATCGTCGGAAATCCTGATGGAAAAGTTGTTGTCTATGAATTCTATGATTACAACTGTGGTTTCTGTAAACGTGGACACGCTGCATTAAATGAAGTTCTTGAACAAGAAAAAGATGTGAAAGTTGTTTTGAAATCATTCCCAATTTTCCCACCTTCACAAATTCCTGGACGTGCAGTTATCGCAGCTCAAATGCAAGGTAAAGCAAACGAATTACACCAAGCATTGTTCTCAACAAACTTGATTCCTGAACAAAATGATAAAGCTTCAGAAAAAGATGTTAATGAACAAATAAAAGCTATTGTATTCGGTGCCGCAAAGAAAGCAGGTCTTGATGTTGAAAAACTTAAAAAAGACATGGAAAATCCTGCTGTTGAAGAAGAAATCATCAGAACACGTGAACTTGCTACAAAACTTGGTATCCAAGGAACACCAGCATTCATCATCGGTGATCAATTCTTCCGTGGCTTCATCGAAGCTCCTGCAATGATGGAAGCAATCAAACAATCAAAATAAAATTTATGAAAACAAAGAATAAAACCTCCCCCAACAGGGAGGTTTTATTTTTCTTGACTTATCCATTTGATAATGCTATCATAACTCCGATTTCCAGATATTATGAATATGGGAAATTGGACTACGGTAAACGGTGAGTTTTCACTCTTTATCGGTTTTTTGCTATATATTAAACAAAACTGAAAGGATAAAAATATGTCAGTAAAAATTAGATTATCTAGAAAAGGAACAAAAAAACGTCCATTCTATCACATCGTTGTTGCAAACAGCCGTAACGCTCGTGATGGAAGTTTTATCGAAAAAGTTGGAACATATAATCCAATGCTTGCTCGTGAAGATGAAAAACGCATCGTATTAGTAGCAGACAGAATTAAATACTGGCTTTCACAAGGTGCTCAAACAACTGATAAAGTTGCAAGATTTTTAAGTGATGCTGGTTTAGCAGGAAAATATGTTGTTAACACAAAACAAACTAAAAAACCTCTTCCAAAAGCAAAAGCACAAGAAAGAGCAAAAGCACTAGCTGAAAAACTTGCTGCTGCAGAAGAAGCTAAAAAACAAGCAGAAGAACAAGCAAAAGCTGAATTTGAAGCTGCTCCAGCCGAAGCTCCTGCAACAGAAGAAACTCCTGCTGCTTAATAAGGGTTAATTAGTAAAGGGTCAAAATGACATCAGATAAAGTTTTAATTGGGAAAATTGTGAACGCTCATGGCATAAAGGGTGATGTAAAAGTCAAATCTTTTACAATGAATCCTGCCGATGTTTGTTCATACACTCCACTATTAAAATCTGATGATTCCGAACTTAAAATAAAATTAAGAAGTGCTGGAAATTCTGATGTTATAATTGCACATATTGATGGCGTTAATGATAGAACCACTGCCGAAGGATTAAAAGGAACTGAAATATTTACACTAAAATCATCTATTATTGATGAAGATAGTGATGAAATTCTTCTTTCTGATCTTATAGGATTTAAGATATTAAATAATGATTCAAAAGAAATTGGTGAAGTTGTTGATATTCTTAATTATGGCGCTGGTGATATCCTTGAAATACAGTTGTATGGAAGGGAAAAAACTGCACTTTTATCATATAACGAAAATTCAATAATTGATCAAAATAATGAACAAGGAACTTTAAAAATTGACACAGAACACTTGTTGGCAGACTAATATTTTAACCTTATTTCCTGAGGTATTTTCTGCATTGGATTGTTCCATTTGCAAACGTGCCATTGAAAAGGATATTGTTAGGTTAAATATTGTTAATATAAGGGATTTTGCAACTGATAATTATAAAACAGTTGACGATGCTCCTTATGGTGGCGGTGCTGGTCAAGTAATAAAACCTGATGTTCTTGGTCGTGCAATAGAAAGTGTTTATAACAAGGATAACCCAAAAGGTTCAATAATATACCTATCTCCACGCGGTAAAGTATTCAATCAACAAATGGCTGAAACTCTATCTTGTGAAAGTGAAACAACTTTCATTTGTGGACATTACGAAGGTATCGATGAGCGTGTAATTGAATATTATAATATACAAGAAATTAGTATTGGTGATTTTGTTCTATCTGGTGGAGAATATGCTCTTTTGCCTATAATAGATAGTATTACAAGATTACTTCCAAATGTGCTTGGGTCTAGTATCTCTCTTGAAGAAGAAAGTTTTAGCCCTGCTCTTAATGGACTTCTTGAATATCCACATTACACAAGACCAGAAGTATGGAATGGTATGCCTGTTCCAGAAGTATTAAAGTCCGGTCATCATAAAAATATTAACGAATGGCGTTATCAAAAATCTCTTGAAATAACAAAGAAAAATAGGCCTGATTTACTAACAAAAGATATTGAATTTTAAAAAACAATAAAGTATTATAACAACATATTAAAAGAAAGGTAAAAAAATGAACTTACTAAAACTTATCGAAAAGAAAAATATTGAAAAGTTATCAACTCATAAAATTCCAAACTTCAAGGCTGGTGATACTGTAAAAGTTCACACAAAAGTTATTGAAGGTAAAAATGAAAGAATACAGATGTTTGAAGGTGTATGTATCGCAAGAAAAAATGACGGTATCAACTCTTCATTTACTGTTCGTAAAATTTCATTTGGAGAAGGTGTTGAAAAAGTATTTCCACTTTATTCTCCAAATGTTGCAAAAATCGAACTTGTTAAATATGGTAAAGTAAGACGTGCAAAACTTTATTACCTACGTTCATTGTTTGGTAAAAAGGCAAGAATTGCTGAAGATCTTGCTTCTGCTCAAAAAGCTAAAGAAGCTCAAGAAGCAAAATAAGTGTCTTTGACATATTTTGACTTTTAATAACATATATAGATAATTGTGGGGGTTATAAGATGGAAAAAAAAGTTACAAATTTTAAAAAATTTCACGAAAATTTTTCAAAGGCTTTTTTTGATTTCTTTATAACCCTTACAAAAAATAAGAATCCTCTTGAAACCATATCGGGTTTTGCAATTTTGTTTATTGCGTTTTACTTCCTTATTTGGGGAATATTAACTGCAAAAACAAATAATATTTCTGGATATAATCTATTTACAAATTTTGCATCTATTGGTGGGCTTACTCGTGGGTCTGATGTTTCCGTTAATGGGGTAAAGGTTGGTTCAGTTATAGAAACAAAATTAAATCCTGATGATTTTTCTGTTGATGTAATGATGTCTATTGATTCCAGATATAAATTTCCAGAAAACACCATAGCAAAAATTTCCACTTATGGAATCATTGGGGATAAATATATAAAACTTGAAATTGGAAACGATAAGGAACTTTTAAAACCAAATGGAAAAATAAAATCCGTTCCATTCAAACCAATAGAAGAAATTATCGGTGACTTAATATTCAAGGAAAATCCAAAGGAATAGTTTTATGAAAAAGATTGTTTATTTATTTGCCATTTTTTTGTTTGCATCCAATATTGCAAATGCGTTTACAAACCTTCCTCAAAACAAGGCTTTGATTCGTGCATTAAATAAACAGACTGGAAAAACAAAAGATATTGAAATTCCTGTTGGTGAAGAACAAATGTTTGAAAATATTTTAATAAAAGTATTTTCTTGCTATACACGACCAGAAGATGAAACACCTGAAAACTCTGCTTTTTTAAAAGTAAATGAAACAAATACTTCATTCAAAGAAGAATTAAATTCCGTTTCAAAGGGCAAAGTTATTTTCTCTGGTTGGATGTTTTCATCATCCCCAAGTCTTGTCGCAATGGAACATCCTAATTATGACATTTGGCTTCTTGAATGTAAAAACGACCCTAACCTTCCTAAAATAGAACTTCCTCAACCTGAAACCAACAAACCAGAGGAAGAAAATGCTATTTAAAAGAAAAAAAGAATTAACAAAACTTGAAAAATTAAAAAATTTTATACACCCGAAAAAGGGATTGATGCGCGCATATAAATATTTACTTAAAAGATTATTCAGATTAAAAGGTGATATTCATTCTGTTGCACTTGGTGCTGCATTCGGACTTTCTATTGCAATAACACCACTTTTTGGACTTCAACTAATTTTAACTGTTGTATTTGATTTTATATTTCAGGCAAATCTAACTGCAAGTATGCTTTTCACAATAGTTGGAAATCCACTAACTTTTCCATTTATTTGGTTTGCAGATTATAAATTGGGAAATATTTTCTTATCAAATGATACTATTGATAGTGCTTCATTTTCCAACATAATTATTGAAATAAAAAATGCGTTTTCAAATTCTAATTGGGAAGTTATGGGTAATTATATCACTTCAATTCTTTACCCTATGCTTTTGGGTGGAATAATAATTGCTATTTTAAGTGGTATTATAACATATAAATTTGTATTCAAATCACTAACTGAATACAAAGAAATGAAACTTAAAAAGATAAAGAAAAGGATGTCTAAATGATTATTGGAATAGGAACAGATGTAATTCAAATTCCAAGAATTGAAAAAATTCTTGTGACTCATCCTACTTTATTTCTTGATAAATATTTTTCTATTGAAGAATTCAAAAAATACGAAAATTGCGAACTAAATTCTAAACAACTTGCTTCAAAATACGCCAAATTTTTTGCGGCAAAGGAAGCATTTGTAAAAGCATTGGGAACTGGGTTTCGTTTTGGTATAAATTTAAAAGATATTCAAATACTTTCAAACGAACTCGGAAAACCTTATATAAAAATAAAAAATACAACAAAAGAATATGTTGAAAATCATTTTGGAAATGGATTAAACTTTTATTTAAGTCTTTCCGATGACTATCCAACTGCAACTGCTTTTGTTATTATTGAAAAGGAAAACTAAATGGCAAAAAGAAGTAAAAGAATAAAAAACGAATTTTCTGACACAATAAAGGCTATACTTTGGGCTGGATTGTTTGCTATACTAATAAGAACATTTTTAATAGAACCATTTCACATTCCATCTGATTCTATGATTCCAAACCTCTTCGTTGGGGATCATTTATTCGTTTCAAAAACATCATATGGATATTCAAGACAATCATTTCCATTTTCTTTACCACTTGTAAAAAATCGAATTTTTGAAACTATGCCAAAAGCTGGTGACGTAATCGTTTTTAAAAAAATAAAAGGTCACCCTGATAATTACATAAAAAGATTGATTGGACTTCCAGGTGATAAAATTCAAATGAAAAATGGAATTTTGCATATAAATGGAACAGCTTTAAAACGCGAATTTATCGAAAAATTCTATATAATAAATCTTCCTTATTCTTTAAGAAAGTCAGACAGTCTTACAATAAATACCGTAACAGGTCAGGTATTAACTGTTATAGATACAAAAAAATTATATTTAAACGGCCGTCAATTAAAAGATAGTCAATATACTATTGTTTACAAAAATACTAAAAATTTTCAGGGCGAAGCTATTGAACTTAATAAATATAAACAAACTCTTCCAAATGGAAAATCTTTTGAAATTTTGGAAATAAGTGATAATGAAATCGCTGATAATACAAAAGAATATATTGTTCCAGAAGATCACTTTTTTATGATGGGAGATAACCGTGATATGTCCGAAGATAGTAGATTTTTAAACGAAGTAGGATATATTCATAAAAGAGATTTAATCGGTCGTGCCGAAATAATATTTTTCTCACACAACAATTCTGTAAATATATTGGAATTTTGGAAATACTTCCATCCAATAAGATATAATCGACTATTAAAGATAATAAGATAAGGTGTTATTATGGCAAAAATAGAAATGAATTACGAAGAATTTTGTAAAATACTTGGCTACACATTTAATCAAGTTGCTTTGTATAAAAAAGCACTTACCCACTCCAGTGTGACAAAGGATAAATCTGAAAATAATGAACGCCTTGAATTTCTAGGAGATCGCGTTCTTGGACTTTCCGTAGCAAAAATGCTATATGAAACATATCCCGAAGAAGATGAAGGTTCTCTTGCAATCAGACACGCAAATCTTGTATCTGCAAAAACATGCGCATCAGTAGCAGAAGAACTATTCCTCCCTTATTTAATAGAGGTCGGTTCCCAAGAACAACGCCGTCAAGGATATAAAAACAGAAATATTCTTGCAGATTGTGTAGAAGCAATTCTTGGTGCAATTTTAATGGATAGTGATTTTGACACCGCATTTCGTATTGTTGAACATCTTTGGAAAAAACGAGTTGAATCATCAAAAACTCCAATAAAAGATTTTAAAACAACATTACAAGAATATACTCAAAAAATAGATGGATCACATCCTGAATATATTTTGATTTCCAAAAACGGCCCTGCCCATTCACCAACATTTCTTGTTATGGCAACAGTAACTGGCGTAACTGCAAAGGCCGAAGGAACCTCAAGAAAAGAGGCCGAACAACTTGTTGCGGCCGAACTTGTGAAAAAACTAAATCTTACAAGAAAAGATTAAAGAAGTTTTAAAAACATTGCAGATTCAACAATATCTGCCAATCTTTTAGAAACCAAATCATCATGCAACATTGCATTTGTTTGAAGAACTTCTAAGTATTTGTAAATATGTTCTGTTTTATTTTTTGAAATAATTGTATCAAGTTCTTGTCTTGATTTTGCATCAGCCAAAAGACAAGGATAGCAATCAACTGAATTTCCACAATAGATATTACACTCTTCGCAATTATTTTCTTTTTTAAAACTATTATCTTTAATGTAAGAAACAACCGAAGTTTTACTTACTTGTGAATTTATATTATTAAAAATTTTTTTATTAGTATAATGTTTCATTTTTTATTCTCCATATAATTTAAAATATTGTCAAACTATATACCTTTTTATAGTTTAATCAATAAGAAAAAACTCATAATTTTTCAGATTATAAACAAATTTTTTGTATTGTCAATATATTTTTACAAAAAAATTCCCCACCAATAGGCAGGGAATAATTTTTTTGCACTCTGACAATTATTGACGAGAGTAGAATTCCACAACCAAATTTGGTTCCATCTTCACTGGATATGGAACTTCTTCAAGTGTAGGAATACGAACAAAAGTTGCTTCATATTTATCATTAACAGATACATAATCAGGAACTTCGCGTTCTTTGTTGTTTTTAGCTTGAACAACCATTGGAATATTTCTTGCACTTTCTTTCAAAGTAACAACATCACCAACTTTTACTTGGTAAGAAGGAATGTTTACACGTTTTCCATTAACCAAGATATGTCCATGGCTTACAACTTGACGAGCAGCAAATACTGTTGGCACAAAATTTGCACGATAAACTATTGCATCAAGTCTTGATTCAAGTTGTGCAATAATTTCACTTGCAGTATCACCAGTTCTACGCATAGCTTCATCATAGTATGAACGGAATTTCTTTTCAGAAATATTTCCATAATAACCTTTCAAAAGCTGTTTAGCAGACAACTGTGTTCCATAGTCAGTTCTTTTTGAATGAGCAACTGGACCATGTTGTCCTGGTTTATACTTTCTTTTATTAACAGGTGATTTTGCCCTACCCCATGTATTTACACCATAGCGACGGTCAAGTTTATGTTTAGTTTCTAATCTTTTACTCAAAGTTAGTCTCCTTAGTTATGCCCAAATGGGCGGTTTATTTTACAAGATAATTGAGCGATTACCTTGGGTTTGTCCGATAGTCCATTCCTTTTTCAAGGTGGCTGAGAGCCTTATCAGGTGGGAGACACCTTACTCAGTTCTACTTTCTCGGTAGCAAAGAATATACATCAAAGTCTTTGATTTGTCAATAATTTTTCTCAAATAAGAATATAAATTAAATGGTGGTTTAAAATTAAGTATAATTAAAAGGAATATTTTTGCAAGAAAATTCCTAAAAATAGCCAATTTTATTTTTTAAAAGATATTGAAAATTAAACCACCCTTTTTTCTTCAATATAAAGGGTAAAATATAAACAAAAAAAAGGAATTTATTATGAAAAATAAAGTTAGTTTAACTGTATTGCTTTTAACACTTACTGCTTGTGGTGGTGGAAATTCCCCTGTTTCTACATTGCCTAGTTCTACAACCGTTAATATTCGCGAACAATCAAAACAAAAACTTGCTGTGGAAAAAGATAATTCAAAAGATATCATTGCAAAAGCAGAACAAAATATCGGTGATGAAATAGATACTTCAAACTATGATACCATAGTTGAAATAGATAATGAAATTTTCTCATCAACTGATGAAAATACAAATCGCAGTGCAAAATCTCATCGTCGTGCAACAACTACAAACTGGAAAAAGTCATCTGAATTAACAGAAACAGAAATGAAATATAACCTTATTCAAATCTATGCAAAATGGCTTAAATCTGCACAAGATAAACTAGAAAAAATTGCTGAAAAATTTACCGAAAAAAAGCAAGATGATATCCTTACAAATGTAATCAAAGAAGGTGTTTCTATTTTTGTTAGCAAAGAAGAAGCTGAAAATATTACAAAAGAAGCAGACAAAGTTCTTGATACTTTTATCTCAAAATTAGATAAAATAAAAGAAAGTGTTGAGGCAAAAGAAACAACATTCCAAGCAAAATCATTCAAACTTGACACTGATTTCAAATGGGGATTAACCGCTGTTATTGCTTCCGACGCTGACAAAGATCCAGAATTAAAATTTGTTACTGATGAAAATGGAAATGCTGTTGCTGTAGAATTAAAATTATATGAATATGATAACAATAATCGTATAACTGATATTTCAAAAACATTTGAATTGAAAGATTTAAAACAAGATGAAAAAACAAAAATTGTATCTGGTCGTAAATCTGAAACAACAAAGATGAATGTTTTAAGCATTTATAAAGATAACTCTCTTCTTGGTGTTACAGGAACCGAATTTTTGTATGATAAAGACGGTAATATAATAACAAATGAAGATGGAACAGCAAAGACAAGTGTATTGGATAGAACTACATCAAATCAAATATTCACTGATGCAAATGTTAAAACAGATGTTAGCAATATAACAAAATTTGAAGAGCTTGCTAACTATATCAATCAGTCAAGACCTGATGATTGGGAAGGTGCTGATTTCGAATTTTTAAGTGCGTTAATTGGTAAAGATGAAGAAAGTTCAGCTGACTTTGACAAGGTTAAAAAATTACTTTTAGAAGGTATTTCTGAAACTGATTTTAATAAAGGTTTCGTTGACCTTGGCAATGGTTATAAATTAAAAGTTGAAAAGGAAAATAACAACTTTGTTGTAAATTATGACCTTGTCCTTGGTGGTGCAAGTGCTAATTTATCATATACACAATTTGGATATGTAAAAGCCACACTTGATATTCCTGTATCTCATGAAAACGAATATTATTACTACTTAATCAATGGCGGAAATGATTATTACAAATCCGATATTACAAAAGTAGAAAACGGAACAAAATTTACAGGAACTGCCGTTGGTCAAGTAATAGAAAATATTCATAATGGCAACGACTCTTCTATGGATTTGGCTGGAACTGTTGACTTAACTGTTAAGGATGCAGAAAATAAAGCAGAAAATATCCAATTCAAATTTGATAATTGGTATGATATCAATGTTGATACAGAAAATGGCTCCATAAAATCTGCAACATTTACTGCTGATAACAAAGATATTGCTGATAATGTAAAAGAGCACTTTATGACAGAAGATGAAGGAAAAATCACTGACTTAGATACAGCTCTACAAAACAAGAATTTAACAACAGCCTACTATGGCGCAAATAATCCAACCGAAGTTATTGGACAATTCCAAGGTGAAACACATGATTGGATAGATGAAAATGGTGAAAGTGGATCTATTAAATTTGGTATTTCCTTCGGTGCAAAGAAAAAATAAGCTAATTATAGCATATATCTTTAAGGGGCTTTTGGTTATTCCAACAGCCCTTTTTATTTTTTTTTAACAAAACTATTGACAAATTTATTTAATTTGTTTAATGTATCAAAAAAAATAAAAATTTTGGAGTATAAAATGAAAACTAAAAAACAAAGAATGATTGCAGATATAACTAATTTTAAACAAGTTTTATGCGATGTGAAAAATTCTAATAATGCTACTCTTGTTAATGAAGTAAGTTACATATATTTGGATATTACCTTAAATATAATCCAAGAAATTAATATTTATTTGAACCAATTAAAAACAAATAAAGATCTTACAATCGATAACATTATCACTCCTCTTGAAGATTCTATTAAACTTTATATAAATTTTCAAAAACAAGTAACCACCCTTTCACAAAAACAAATATCTAATATTCGTTCAGTCATTTCATACGATTCTTCACGCATTGGCACACGAAAACTTATAAAAAATATTGCACCATCATTGTTCCAAGATATTAAAGAAGATGAATTTATTGAAACATTTGAAAAGTATTATGAGTATGTCGAAAATTTCTATGCCGAAGTAAAAAATCAACAATCTCAAAAAAAAGAAGTTGTCACAAGAACACAAGCAGAAATTTATTCTATCACAAGATAAATTTTTCTCTTTACAAAGAAAGTTTTCTGTTGTATAATCTCTACATCTTTTACGGATGGGTGGCAGAGCGGTCGAATGCGGCGGTCTTGAAAACCGTTGTGGGGGCAACTTCACCGGGGGTTCGAATCCCTCCCCATCCGCCACTTCATAATATATAAAAAAGAAAAAAGTTTTGCCTAAGACAAAACCTTTTTTTATTTCTTCAATACTTAATTTTATTAAAATCTTTGATTAACAGTAAATTCCACAGTCGATTTTGAATATTCCTTTTGCCATACATTTGAAGTTTTATCAGTATAAACATAAGTAATTGTTGGCACAAATCCCCAAAGTTTTATATTACGATTGGAAAGTGAAAGCATATACTTGCGTGTCACATCCGACTCTACAATATAATCATAAACGTATAAATCCCTCATTACAGCTTTTTCATCCTTATAATCAGTATATTGAATTGATGGTTCTATATACATAGAAAATCCCCAACCAAGTTCAGCTCCAAAACCAATAGCATAAGATTTTTTCACATTTGCATATCTTTTATCTTTTGTATTTTCACGCTCGTATCCAATTTTAAATGCAAGGTATTTTGAAGAATCAAAAGTATAAAAAAGTCTTGCCCTTGAACCATAAACATCACCATCCAATATATCAGAATAATCATCATAATAAGTAGGTGTAAAATAACCACTTATCCCACCAGAAAGATGCTTGGTAAAATCATAATCTAAATCAACTCTTCCTCCAAAAGTCCTGTTGTATGGCTGATGATCAAGCCAACGACGGGATACACTAGGGCCAAAGAAAACATCTCCCCTTTGCCAAACATATTTACCACCAAAAACATAACTTAAATATAAATCATCATATTCGCTTTTATTATATTTCGAAGTATAAACAACTCCCTCGTTTCTTAAACGCCACCTGTCCGAAAGTTTAAATTCATAATTTCCCCCAAATGAAACATTCAAACCAACAGCTTTTTCTTTATCATTAGAAGAACACCAGCCAGTAGAAGGTAAACAATAACTATTATTAGTTGCATTATTTATGTTGTTATCAGGTGCAGCACCAAAATTGAACCAAAAATTCCAGTTTTTATTTTGACGCACAAAATAAAGAGCCATTGCAATATTCTTTTGAACTTCCGTTGGCAAAGTTTTATCTGTTGCTGCAAGTCTAAAATGATAATCAGCCTTATAATAAGAACCTTGCAATAAATAAAGTTCCGCCAATTTTAAACGAATACTTGGAATATTTGGTTGATAATCCAAAATAAACCTATAAATTTCAATAGCATCATCAATTTTACCTTCCACGACATCAAGAGTTGCAATCAAATGCAACCTTTCTATTTCAAGTTCCTTAACATTAAATGGTGATTTTGTAAGAAGAATTCTTGCCCCAGCATAATTTTTTTCTTCAATAAACTTTTTTGCAAGATTGATAATTTGTATTGGATTAAGGGAAATTGTTTCACTATCTTTTTGTAATTTTTTATCACTTTTGAGCGATATTTCATTTACATTTTCACTACTTTTTACATCCTCAGCAAATACAGGTGTTTCAAAAACAAACAAGCAAAAAATTACACTTAAAATAAAAGACATAATAAAAAAACCCCTTTTCCTTATAAAGGGAATTGTAATAAATATAATCTTAAATATCAAGAATTTATTCTTATTCTTTATAATTTTCTTTAATGAAAAAGTTTTTAATAAAGCCAATAATACTATGCTTTTTACCATAAACCTTAATTCGTTTTATATCCCCATTATTCACAGGGAACATAAGATTTACTCTTTTGAAATAAGACACTGGAAAAATTCCATTTAAAATAACATTATCATTCATAACTACCTTTGATACATACGCAATTTTATCCTCTTTCGAAGTAGAAAGTATTAACTTAAACATTCCATCCTTTATAAACCTTACATCAAAAGAACAATATCTTGATTTTGTTGCAATAAAGGCCCCATTTTCCCATTCATTTGAAAGCCACTTTGGATAATCCAACCATAAAACATTAGTTCTATTTTCATCCAACACGTCAACTTTATTCTCAAAAGATTGAGTATTCAAAGCAAATATATTCAATGAAAAATTTTTATTTTTAGAAGCAAAAAGTCGTTTAATACATAACACAATTCTTTTCAAAAAACCAATAAATCTTAACGATGATTTTTGAATATACAAATCAATAACTTCCCCATCTTTTACTGGCATCAAAAATTCAGTAGTATTATATTGATTTACAGGAAGAATTTTATTAAGCAAAACTTTCTCATTAACAATCAATTTATTGTAATATATATATTTTTTATCAGTCCCAGACAATACTATATGAATTTTTCCATTTCCTTTTGCCCTAACCTTCATTTTAACAAACAAAGACGGCTCCCACACACATATTCCATTATTGTGTTTAACCTCACCAAACATAGTTTCCCGAATTGATGAAAATCTTGGTTCTTTTACAACTTCCACATTTGCATTTTCACTACCTGTATTATAAACAAAAGATAATATTGCATCACCAGAAAGTTTAAGATCTTTATAAACCCAAATATATCTAAAAAAATACACCCAAGCATATTTCCAAAAATAAATATTATTCCATTTCAAATAAAACTTCCATGGCTTTTTATCCCTTGTATAATGAATTATAAAAGAATTTTTCAGATTAGATTTTTTATAAAATTCAGCATATTCTTTATCAAATTTTTCTACCAAATCAATAGAACCTATCTGAAAATTATATGCAGTCGATAAAAACAAAATTCGTGATTTTGGAATAACATAATTTAAAATATCTTGATCCATATTCGAAGATTTTTCATACATACATTTTAAAAATCCATCAAAACATTTATTATATTCTTTAAGGTTAATTAAAAGGACCCCAGAATTTATATAATTTCCATAATCATTATATCCAACCTTTTGTAAAAAAGGCGAAAGCATATCTTTATCCAAAACTGTATTTTTAAAATCAATCCTTGGAAAAACAAAATCCTTTACCGCAGCAATAATATTATTTTTAAGTTCAAGATTAAAAAATTCAGCAACATCTTTATTTACAATTATATCACCACTATCTAAATAAAGGATTTTTTCACCATCAAAAATTTTTGATAAAAACAACCTATACGATCCAACGGCTGGAATTCTTCCAACTTGATAAAAAGATTTTTCATCACAATATTTATTATACAAATCCGAAATATTACAAAAATGCAAAGTAATATTTTTATATTTTTCAAATTCATGCCAAAACTTTTCAAAATATGGATACGAAAGACCGTTTGTATAAACTATATATACATCATACTTATATTGTTTATTTGCATTTTTGCACAACGATCTTATTGTGGTAAATAAATAATTCAAATAACAATAATCGACACAAAATACTATATTTTTTGCACTATTATCCAGCTTAACAGGATATTCATAATGCAACCTAGGTCTATAGGTTGAATAGATTTTTACAACCTTATCTTTTTCCTTAGTTGAAAAATCAGTTTTTTCCAAAAATTTTAACAATAAATTTAAACATTTTTCATAATCGTAATTTATTAAGGATAAATAAAATACTGTTTCTTTTATTTTGTCATAAATATATTTTCTGTATTTTTTATAAAAATTATTTTTCTTACAAAAATCAATAATAGCTTCTATTACATAAAAATGACTTTCCACAGCAAGATTCGATGGCTTTTTTAAACTCATAGAACAAATACCATCCGGATTTTCTGTTACATAAAAATATGAAACTTTATTTGTGAAATAATACTTTTTTGAAACACAGGCATACACAAAAGTAAAATAGTCATCATCACTCAAATATCCATCAGGAAATCTTATATTATACTTATCAATTAACGACTTTTTAAAAATTTTATTCCACAATACAACATCTGAAAAAACATCAACTATAGATAAATTTTTTTTAAATTTATAAAGTTCTGTTCCATACTCATTTTTTGCACTACACAAAATTAAATCAGCCCGTTTCTCACAAATAGTTTTATACATCACCTCACACATATTTGGTTCATACGCGTCATCACTATCACAAAACATAATGTATTCACCTGTTGCATTATCAAGACCAACATTTCTTGCAGTTGCAGGACCAGAGTTTTTTTGATGAAAAACTTTTACCCTTGAATCTTGTTTTGCAAAATTATCTAATATTTTTCCTGAATTATCAACAGAACCATCATCCACCAAAATAATTTCTATATCTTTAAATGTCTGAGAAATAAGAGAACCAACACTTCTATCTAAAAATTTTTCTCTGTTATAAACCGGCATAATTATTGATATGGATGACATTTTATACTCCCCCTAATACTGTTGAAAATACTACAATTTAAAAGAGAAATAGTCAATCAATAAAATAAAACTTTACAAACAAAATAAACATTCCTAAACTTTAATAGACAAAGAAAAAGAGGAAAATATGTTTGAAGAATTAAATGACATAAAATTCAAATGTGAGCAATGTAAAAAATGTCCACTTTATAAAACAAAAACCAACACTGTTTTTTCAGGTGGCACACCTAACTCAAAAATTATGCTTATCGGTGAAGCACCTGGAGAACAAGAAGATTTGCAAGGTTCTCCATTTGTTGGTCGGTCCGGACAATTACTAGATAAAATTCTAGAATGTGTTGGTTTTTACCGTGAAAAAAACATTTATATTTGCAATACTATAAAATGCCGTCCACCGCACAATAGGAATCCTTTACCAGAAGAAAAACAAGCCTGCCGTGAATATCTTGATGCCCAAATTGAAATACTTAAACCAAAAATAATTCTTCTTTGTGGAGCAGTTTCAGTTGCATCAATGATTCCATCAAACACCCTTGGAATAACAAAAATTCATGGCAAATGGTTTGATGGTCCAAATGGTGCTAAAATGATGCCAATATTTCATCCTGCATACCTCCTTCGCAACCCATCAAACGAAGTTGGTAAGCCTAAATGGCAAATGTGGCAGGATATAAAAGAAGTTAAAAAACTTTACGATACATTAAAATAAAAATCCCCAAAAATGGGGATAAAAAGAAAAGGAATATAAGAAAAAATTTTAATCTTTAGCAGATTTTAATTTGGAAATATTTTTAACTTCTATTTCTGTTGTCGAAAATAAACCTTTATCCACCTCCCCAGAAATTTGCACAAAATCATCAGGATAAACAGTAAGACCACGAAATTTTTTATCTTCAATTTCTATTTGAATAGTGCCAGTTTCATCCCTAAATAAATATCGTTCATCACCCAAAGATTTATCAACATAACCTTGTAATACAACAAAAGTATCATCTTTTGCATTTTTTGCTTGCTCAACAGAAATTATTTCAAAAGCCTCTAACTCTGGTTCTCGTGTTTCCTTAAACCCTCCCATATGTTTTTTAGAAATAGCTACCTGACTTCCTGCAAAAAAACTTGCCGCCATAAATAAAAAACATAATTTATATTTTATTGTATTTTTCATTTTACCTCCTAACTTTGTTTTTAAAACCACGAAACAAAAATAACAAATAAAAAGGTAAATGACAATAAACCAATATTCCTAATCCTATTTTGTAAACATCATTAAAATAACAATCGGCCTATAAAAAACACTTTTCTAAATTTTTCTTCTAAAATTTAATGCCATAGAAACATCCCCTGGTAAAACAGCATCACGAAATTCCATATCAGCAACAGTCCTCGCTACACGCATAGTTTTATAATATGCACGAGCAGAAAGTTTTAATTTTTCCGCAGATTTTGTAAGAAGTGATAAAGCCTCCGATGACAAATTTGCACATTCTTCAATCTCACTTCCTGAAAGATGAGCATTTAATGTTTCCACTTCACCAAAAAATTTTTTAAGCCTTAAATTTTGAAATTCGCGTGCCTTTATCACCCTTGCCTTCACAACTTCGGAACTTTCACTTGGTTTAAGATTTGATAATTCCCATGGATTTATATTTTCCACCCCAACCGTCAAATCAATTCTATCATAAAGCGGTCCACTAATCCTGTTTTGATACTTTTGCGCACAAAGAGGAGCCATAGCACACTCACAATCCGGTTCGCCAAAATGCCCACATTTACAAGGATTCATCGCAGCAACCAACTGAAATTTTGCAGGATAAGTTATATGCCCATTTGCACGAGCAACACTCACAACACCTGTTTCAAGTGGTTGACGCAAACTATCCAACGCTTGTGATGAAAATTCAGGAAGTTCATCCAAAAACAAAATCCCATTATGAGCCAAAGATACCTCACCTGGTTTTGCATGCAACCCACCACCAGTCAAAGCAACCTGCGATGCAGTATGATGTGGTGAACGAAATGGACGCACAATAGAAAGTCCATTTTCACCCAACTCCCCAGCAACCGATTTTATTGTGGAAATTTCCAAGGCTTCCCTCGCTGTCATAGGAGGAAGTATTGTAGGAAGTCGTGATGCAAGCATTGATTTTCCAACACCCGGAGGACCAATCATAAGTAAATGATGCCCACCAACAGCAGCAATCTCCAAAGCCTTTCTTGCCATTTCCTGCCCCTTAATATCAGCCATATCAACAGAATACGATTGTTCAAATTGAGGTGGTTCCGAAGAATTAGAAATAATTTGCGTTCCCTTAAAATGATTTATCAATTCAACAAGATTTGATGGACCAATAACATCCTTATTTCCAGCCCACAAAGCCTCTGCCACCTGTTTTTCCGGACAAATTATACCAAGATTATTTGCTAACGCAGACATAGAAGTTGGCAAAATACCACTAACCGGCTTTATCACACCATCAAGTCCCAACTCACCTAATATCATATAATTTTGAACTTCCTCCTCCGGTATAACACCAAGGGCAGTCAATATTGCAACAGCAATAGGCAAATCAAAATGAGATCCCTCCTTCACAACATCAGCCGGAGCCAAATTTACAATTATCCGTTTTGCAGGTAATGCAAACCCCATTGATGAAAACGCAGATTGAATACGCTCCTTCGCCTCACTTATTGCCTTATCCGGAAGTCCAACAATCGCAAACTTAGGCAAGCCCGAGGAAATCATAACCTCAACCGAAACTTTTATAACATCAATACCACAAAATGCCGGTGTCCAAACCTTCGCTAACATAAAAAAATACCCCCAACTTTATATGAGAACAAATATAAAACATTTTTCATATATAGTCAAGAATATTTTCTTAAAATATTACCTAGAAAGTTCAGTATGTTGTTTTGCTAATGCTGTTTTTATTTCATCTTTAATTTTTGGTGCCATAATTGCCCCACCAACAACCAAACCACCAAGTATTGCAGAAAGTATATAATTACGAACAATCCGACGATTAAATTTTCTAACTAATTTATACTTTTTACTATCCGAAAAAGTTACACCTAAAACAGATTGATAAGTCATTTTCGAAAGCAATTCTTGATCAATCATACCAAATTGAGTCATCTTGTATTTTGGAAAAGATTTACGAATTTCCCTTGCCCTTAAAAAAGCATTCTTTTCCGCTTCGGTTAAATCATTATCCAAAAGTTCTAAATCTTCTAGTGTTGATTGTGACAAACTTGATAAAATAGCATCAACTTCTTTCTTTGAAAGAGCTGGTTCTTTATCAGTTTTTCTTAAAGATTCTTTTTGTTTTTCTTCAATCATTTCTTTTCCTTTCGTTTTTTGTTTTTCTTCAATCATTTTTTTTCCTTTCGTTTAAAATAATTCATCTTTTTTAGCAGGACTAAAATCTGTATCTAACGAACATTTATCATAAGATTTTGTTAAAACTTCATCAGATTCTTTTTCATCCAAAACTTCTTTTTTTATTTTTTCAATAAATTTTGAAAAATCATCTTTAGTATCAAAATTATAATACACCGATGCAAATCTTATATACGCAACAATATCAAGTGATGAAAGTATTTCCATTGCTAAACTACCAATTTCACGCGATGAAACTTCACCCTCTCCTGTTGTTTCAAGTTGTCGTTGTATAGATGATACAATTTTATCAATTCGCTCGTCAGAAATAGGTCGCTTTTTACATGCAATTTTTATAGAATTAAGAAGTTTTTCGCGTTCAAATGGAACAACAATTCCATTAGATTTTTTTACCATAATATCCTTTAATTGAACCCGTTCAAAAGTAGTAAATCTTGAACCACACTCGGTACAAAATCTTCTTCTTTTGATATAAGATCCATCTTCTGCGACTCTGGAATCTTTTACTTGTGTATCAGGCGAAGCACAAAAAGGACATCTCATTTTTACCCCCTATTCCACTATATGATCTTCTTCACAAACTTCAATATCCGCACCAAGAGATCTTAAATTTTCAACAAAATTTTCATATCCTCTATAGATGTGATAAACCCTATGAAGAACCGTTTCTCCATCAGCAACAAGTCCAGCCAAAGTAAGTGCCGCACCACTTCGTAAATCCGAAGCCATTACATCTGCAGCACAAAGTTTTTTCACACCATTAAACCTTGCCAAACTATCACCAAGTATTTCAATATTTGCACCCATACGAACAAGTTCAGGCACATACATCAATCTGTTTTCAAACAAAGTTTCTTTTAAAACAGATGAACCCTTTGCAACAGTCATAAGTGCCATAAATTGAGATTGCATATCTGTTGGGAAACCAGGATATTGTTCAACATCAATATTCACAGCTTTTAAATCAATGTTTTCCCCATCAGCAATAAATCCATTTTCAGTCGGAATAATTTTAGCCCCTGCTGATTTAAATTTATCAATAACACAAGTCATAGTTGAAACATCAGTATCTTGCACTTCTACTTTTCCACCTGTAATAATACCAGCTATTGCATAAGTTCCAGCCTCCAATCTATCCGGCATAACAGAATATTCTGTTCCATGAAGTTCATCAACTCCCTGAATTCTGATGATATCAATTTCACCATCTTTTTCACGAGTAATTTTTGCCCCCATAGAATTAAGCATATTTATCAAATCATCAACTTCTGGTTCCAAAGAAGCATATTCAATAATCGTTTCACCCTTTGCAAGAACAGCAGCTTCTATTGCATTCACAGTTCCACCATGAGTTGTAATATTAACCCCATTTTGAACACGAACACGACCGTTTATTTTTCCACCTTTAAGTCGTTTTCTACCATCTTCCATCGGAGCATTTCCAACAATATATCCATGATGAATTTCAATATTTGCACCCAAAGCCTCTAATGCCTCCAAATGAATATTTACCGGTCTTTGACCAATAATACATCCACCAGGTGCAGAAACCTTTGCCTCACCACATCGACCCATCAATGCACCCAACACATAAATAGAAGCACGCATTTTCTTAACGATATCATACGGAGCTTTTATATTTGTAATTTTTGGTGTATGGAGTATAAGAGTATGATTTTCCTTATCCCATTCAATCTTAGAACCAAAATTTTCCAACAATGATTTCAATGTTTCAATATCAGAAAGACAAGGAACATTGTGCAAAATCACAGGTTCTGATGTTAAAATAGATGCTGGCATCAACTCTAAAATTGAATTTTTTGCCCCTCTTACTTTAACAACACCATTCAAAGGTTTTCCACCTCTTATTTTAAAATAATCCATAATAACTCCTAATAATATTTAGTAAATTCCATCAAAATTTGTTTCAGTTTCTTCTTTAACAGGTTCATTTTCCATAACTTCATTAAAAGATTCAGGCTTTTCTGTATCAACATTAAATGGTTCAGTTCCTTCTTTAAATGCTTCTAATACTACATTGAAATTTGAATCATTCACTGTTGCAGGTTTTCCAGTTTCACGATTTACGCGAACTAAACTCACACCTTCTGGAACACGGAACGCAATATCCTTTTTATCCTTTAAAACTTGTTCCATAAAATCCTTAAACACAGGTGCAGCCAACGATCCACCCGCAGCATAATTTCCTAAACTTTTTGGTTGATCATAGCCAAGGAAAACTCCTGCAACCAAATCAGGTGTTCCACCAATAAACCAAACATCCTTTTGATCATTTGATGTTCCTGTTTTTCCACCAATAGTTTTACCTGGAATCCTTGCTTTCCAACCACTACCTCTTTCCACAACACCTTGTAAAATATTTACAATTTGATAAAGAGAAACCGGATCAGAAAGTTGAGTTTTATCATCCTTTACTTCCGGAGGCAAAGAATTTTCAACCCATTCAATATTGCTACAATTTTCACATTCACGATTATCATTTTTATAAACAGTTTTTCCATTTCTATCTTGCACTCTATCCACTATATAAGTGTCAATATCCTTACCGCCATTTATAATTTTTGCGAATGCCGAAGTTAATCCCAAAAGTGTTGTATCACCACTTCCCAACGCCATAGAAAGATTTGGTTCATCAACTTTTTTATATACCCCAAATTTTAATGCGTTTTTAAGGAAAGTTTTTACACCAATATCCTTTGCAATACGAATTGTAGGATTATTTTTTGACTTTTCCAAAGCCCTACGCAAAGTAATTTCACCAGCAAAAGCATTATCATAATTTTCAGGACGCCACAACTCGCCATCTGCTTTTTCCAAAACAACCGGAGCATCAAGTATAACCGAAGATGGTGTATATCCATTCTCAATCGCAGTCAAATAAACAAATGGTTTAATTGTTGAACCTGGTTGTCTATATGCCTGAGTTGCACGGTTAAATTTACTTCTACTATATGAAAAACCACCAACCATAGCAAAAATTCTTCCTGTATGAGGATCAAGAACCACCATCGAACCATTAAGTTCAGGAATTTGTTGCAATGAATAAGATGATGAAGAACCATCTACTTTCTTAACAAAAATTATATCACCTTTCTTTAAGACATCAGAGATATGTTTTATTGTTAAAGCATCTCCATTTTCAACAAAAATTTTTGACCAACCTAAACTTTCCATTGAAATAAAGCCATATTCACCCTTTGAAAGTCCAATATCCGCAACATCATTTTTAATATCAATTACTATTGCTTTTCTCCAACCTTCATCTTCTAACCCAGAAGACAAAGTATCCCTAGAAAGTAATATCTGCCACAATTCTTTATCTGATTTTTCCATCTGTTTAACAATAGTTTCATCGTTAAGCCATTCTTCACTATCAAGGTCAACATTCTTTTCTGCACCCCTCCAACCCTTTTGCTTATCATAATTCAAAAGAGCATTTCTTAAAACTTTTGTAGCAATTCGTTGATACTCTGGATTAACCGTAGTTCTTACGGCCAAACCACCACTATAAAGTTGTTCTTCTCCATAAATACCAGATAAAAACTTTCTTACTTCCTCTGAAAAATAAAGTGAATATCTTTGATTTTTAGAGATAAAACTTTCACTCACTTCTATATCATCATTCTTTGCAGTCAATGCTTCTTCTTCTGAAATATATCCATCCTCAAACATTCTATCCAAAACCCAATTTCTACGAACAATCGCTCTATCTTTGTTTGTAATAGGATTATAGTTATTCGGAGCCTTTGGAAGAGCTGCCAAAAATGCACATTCCGATAATGTAAGTTCATCAAGAGATTTATTGAAATAATTAAGAGCTGCCGCAGCCACACCATACGACCTAAACCCAAGGAATATTTGATTAAAATAAAGTGTTAAAATATGACGCTTTGAAAATGCCCTTTCCATCTTCAACGCCAAAATAATTTCCTTTATTTTTCGTGTAAGTGATTGCTCCGAAGATAAAAAGAAATTCTTTGCAACTTGCTGGGTAATAGTAGATGCACCAACCATCCTTCGACCACCGCCCAAAAGTTTATTTTTTACATTGATAATGGCTGCCCTTGCAATACCAACCAAATCAATACCTGAATGGGTCCAGAAATTTTTATCTTCTGCAGAAATAAACGCATTTATTAAATTAGGAGGAATATCTTTAAGAGGGACAAAGATTCGTTGTTCCGTCGCATACTCAGTAAGCAAACTTCCATCCCCAGCATAAAATCTACTTGTTACTGGTGGTTTATATTCCGAAAGTTGGTTATAATCAGGAAGATTTACACCATATCTCATAAATACAAAAATAAATGTAAATAAAAAGAAAAGTGAAAGGAAAAACAACGACATAAAAAGTATTTCTAATTTACTTTTTTTCTTTTTTTCCACAGGCAATTTCTTAACATCATTTACAACATTATCATTTTTAACATTACTTGTATTTTCCATAAATTGCATTTTCACTTTCCTAATTAAAAAGTTAATCTTGGAGTATTCTAGACTTAAAAATGCCAGCTTGCAAGATAAAAATCAATCAATAGAATACAACGAAAGTCCATGTCTTGAAAGCCACTTTTGAGCCTCATTTGCATCCCCTTCATAAATATCCTTTACAATACGCCAAAATTTATATGAATGATTAAGTTCTTCTAAATGAGAAACTTCATGAGCAACAATATAATCTATTACAAAAATCGGAGCAAACCCAAGCCTCCACGAATATGCGATATTACCATTACTTGCACAACTTCCCCATCTTGAAGTAGTATCTTTTACCGTAATATTTCCAAATTTTTTTCCAATTTTTTTTGCGTAAAAATGAGTTTTAGCAGTAAAATATTTTTTCATTTCAGACTTCAAAAAATCCTTAACCCTACGATTTAAAAACTCTATATCCCCAGAAACGAAAATATAATCATCCTCAATCCACACGCCACGCCTTGCATTTGGTATATGTGAAATTTTATATTCATGCTCCAAAAAAGTTATTTTCGAACCATCTGCAATAGTAATTTTTTCAGGCACTTTTTCAAGTTGTTTTGCGACCCAATTCTTTTGTTTTTCCAAAAAATCCACAGCCCTAGAATGTAATACATAAACAGGGTATGTAACCTTAATAACCTTTTTTGCAAGTTGCGGTGTTATTCTAATAGATTTAGAACGGATTGAGCGTTCAAACTCTACTGGAATAACATCACTTGTTCCATCTGGTCGTTTTATAACAAAAGAATATTCATAAGCCTTCATTTAAACTAACTCTGAAATTCCCCTTCTTGCAAGTTCATCAACGCGTTCATTTTCTGGGTGTCCATTATGACCTTTTACCCAATTCCACGAGATATCAAACTTTGACGAAAGTTCATCAAGTTTTTCCCATAATTCCTTATTTTTAACAGGTTGTTTCTGTGAATTTCGCCAACCGTTTTTCTTCCATCCTTTAATCCAATCTGTAATACCATTTTTCACATACTGACTATCAGTCCAAAGTTCAACTGGCAACTTTGTATCACCAATAAATTCCAATGCTTTTATAACAGCAGTCAACTCCATTTTATTATTAGTGGTCAAACGCTCCCCATCATAAAGTTCTGTTTCTCCTGTAGGTTCAATAACTAATGCTCCCCAACCACCTGCACCAGGATTTCCACTGCATGCACCATCAGTGTAAATTATAATTTTATCATTCATTTTCTTGCTTTTTTCTCCAAAATATTGTTATATAGAAATATTAGAGTAAAGGAGTTAAAAATGCAACAAAAAGAAATTGAAAAATTAAATAATATGGCAAACGCCGTTCGTTTCCTATCAATCGATATGATTACAAAGGCAAAATCTGGGCATCCTGGACTTCCAATGGGATGTGCCGAACTTGCAACAACACTATTTGCAAAACATTTAAAATTTTCTGTAAATTATCCCAAATGGGAAGCAAGAGATAGATTTATTTTATCAGCCGGACACGGTTCTGCATTGCTTTATTCACTTTTATTTTTAAGTGGATACAAGGATATTTCTATTGAAGATATAAAAAACTTCAGACAACTAAATTCAAAAACTGCTGGTCATCCTGAATATGGTTTTTTGGATGGTATCGAAACGACAACAGGTCCTCTTGGTCAAGGAATTGCAACATCTGTTGGTATAGCAATCGCAGAAAAATTCAAACAAACAAAACTTGGCTCAAATATTATTGATAATAAAATTTATGTTTTGGCAGGTGATGGTTGTCTTATGGAAGGCGTATCCGAAGAAGCAATTTCTCTTGCTGGAACATTAAATTTAAACAACCTTATTGTCCTTTGGGATGATAACAATATAACCATTGATGGAAATGCAAATATCGCAAATTCTGTTAATATGAAGGAAAGATTCAAGGCTAATAATTGGAATATTTTTGAAATAAAAGATGGCTATAATATCGAAGAAATTGATTCTGTTCTTGAAATGGCAAAATC
This sequence comes from Alphaproteobacteria bacterium, assembly GCA_017938435.1. Classification (GTDB taxonomy): domain Bacteria; phylum Pseudomonadota; class Alphaproteobacteria; order Rs-D84; family CACZYB01; genus CACZYB01. The sequence goes on along the minus strand of JAGBBO010000008.1, from coordinate 87,543 downwards.
ATCTGATAAGCCTGTATTCATTGATGTTCACACTGTAATTGGTCATGGATATAAACCTGTTGAAAATTCTGCTTCTGTTCACGGTTCACCACTTTCCGAAGACCAAGTTTACGAAGCAAAAACAATGGTAAACTATCCAACAACACCATTTGAAATTCCATCAGAAATTTTATCTTCTTGGAATGAAATAGGTCATAAATTTGATAATGATGCAAAAATTTGGAATGAAAAAGTTGAACAACTATCTTCTGATAAAAAAGAATTTTTAAAACTTATCTCAAAAATAACTACATCCAATATTGATAATATAATTTTATCTTTAAAGGAAAAATTTGTAAAAGATAATTTTTCAAAAGCAACTCGTAATGCAAACGGCATTATTTTAGAAGAAATAGTTCCTCATATACAAAATCTTATTGGTGGAACCGCAGATTTATCCGGTCCAACCGTTGTAAAAAATAAAAATACAAAGGATATAACAAAAGATAATTTCGAAGGAAACTTTATTCATTATGGTATTCGTGAACACGAAATGGCATGTGCAATGAATGGTTTGTCACTTTCTGGAATAAAGGCTTTTGGCTCGACATTCTTTACATTTTTTGATTATTTAAAACCTGCATTAAGACTTTCTGCATTGATGAAACAAGGTGTCGTATATGTATTCACTCACGACAGTTTCTTTATCGGAGAAGACGGCCCAACTCATCAACCAATAGAACATTTAGCAAGCCTTCGTGCAACTCCAAATGTAAATGTGATTCGCCCTGCCGATGCAATAGAAGCAACCGAAGCATGGCAAATTGCAATAAATGAAAACTCAAAACCAACTGTTCTTTTATTTTCTCGTCAATCTGCACCATTATTAAGGACAGATGCAACGAACGAGAATAAAACTGCTCTTGGTGCTTATGTAATAAGTGATTTTGCAAAGGGAAAAGAAAAACTTATGACAATAATCGCAACCGGAACCGAAGTTGCAACAGCCATAGAAGTTCAAAAAATCCTATTGCAAAAACACAATATAAATGCTCGCGTGGTATCTATGCCATCAATGAACTTGTTTGAAAATCAATCTGATGAATACAAACAAAGTATAATTGATGATGAAACAATTACCGTTTCAATCGAAGCTGGTTCAACATTCGGTTGGTCAAAATATGCTGAAATAAATATTGGAATTGATACATTCGGTGCATCTGCCCCAGCAAAAGATTTACAGGAAAAGTTTGGATTTACTCCTGAAAAAATCGTTGAAAAAATAATAGCTGAAATAAAATAAAAAATCCCCTCGATTGAGGGGAATTTTTTTAATCTTTAATAAAAATAATTTAAACACCCAAAACAAAGATATTATGTTTGTTTGCTTCGGCAATAACTTCATCCTTGTTCTCTATTATCGTTTTGTTTGCCTGAACCACGACACCATCAAAACAAGCCTTTGCCAAAGATTTTATCGTATTCACACCCAAAACAGGAATATCAGCCCGAACTTCCTGTTGCGGTTTTACAACCTTAACCAAAATTGCCCCTTTTGAATTTTTAATTTTTGACGCCCTTGAAATAAGTTCATCAGTTCCACTAAACTTTTCCGTTGCAATAACTTTTTTATCTTTCACAATAATAGATTGTCCCTTATCAGTCGATGCAAACTTTAATGCTTCTGGAATACCAAATTTCACATCATCCATATTTTTTAATGATGGTAAAACATCAGTCATAACCCCCTTTTGAACCAAAAGTTCCGGCATCAAATCCTGAATACCAACAACTTTAAAACCAGCCTTTTCAAACTCAGAAATCACAAGACGCAAAATTCCATCATATTTATTTTTGATAAACAAAAGTTTAAAAGCCATACGCAACAAATCAAATGTAAACTTGAATTTTGCAGTATTAACTCCACCAACTATAACAACAGTATCCACACCATTGATTTTAAAAAATGAAATAGTTTTTGAAAGTTCGGAAATAAAAATTTTTTTAAAATTTTCCTTTTTACATAATTTCAATAATTCTGGATTTACACAACCATTTATCCCTGCAACAGTCAAAGGAATCTTATTCTTTTTTGCAAATTTTGCAATCAAACAAGGTAATTTTTTATCTCCGGCAACAAGTCCAATATGCGAAAATTCAAAAGGCATAAACCACCCCTTTAATTTGCACTTTCTTCACTAGAAGAATTTTTATTTCTAGGTTTGCAAATTATACGCCTTGAATCATGCTCAATGAAATTAAATATTTCATCAGCAACTGGCTTTCCTGAATAAACAGATTTTGCCATTTCCAAACGCTCGCTCCACAAACCTTCTGTTGAAATGAATAAAGCCTTATAAACTTCTTTAATAGTCCTAATATCTTCCAATGAAAATTTATTTCTTTTAAGTCCAACTAAATTAAGCCCATCAAGACTTTGTGGATTTCCATCACTCATTGAAAATGGGATAACATCTTGTGTAATTTTTGAACAACCACCAACTATTGCATATTTTCCAACAGTACAGAATTGATGTATTGCAGAACAACCACCAATAATTGCCTTTTCCTGAATAATAACTTCACCACCCAAAGTAGTAGCCTGTGAAAGCAAAGCACCATCACGAACCTGACAATCATGACCAATATGAGTGTGGGACATCAAAAATACATTATTGCCAATCCATGTTCCCTTTGGTCCATTCGGAGTTCCTGCATGAATATTTGTAAATTCCCTAATATCACAATGATTTCCAATAGTAACAGTAGTTGCCTGTTCCGCAGTAAATTTTAAATCATGTGACTTATTCCCAATAATAACAAATTGATGAATAAGATTATCATCACCAATAGTAGTTTTACCCTCAATAATAACATTTGATTTCAAAACATTATTTTTACCAATTTTAACATTCGGCCCAATAATGCACCAAGGACCAATCTTTGTTCCTTCACCAATTTCAGCATTCTCATCAACAAATGATGTTGGATGAATTTCGACATTAACAAATTTTTCCATATTCATAATAAACCCTTATTTTTTCTTAGATTCTATCCTTTATAACACAAAACCTCAATACAAGAATTATTTCTAAATATTACAAAAATTATTTACTTTATAATTTATATAGATTAAAATCACAAAGGACACGAGGAAAGAAATGAAAATTAAAAAACTACAAAAACTAATTAAAAAGAATAAAAACATCGAAAAAACAATAAATTATGGAATTATTTTTCTTATGTTTTTACTTTCTTACTATTTCATTTTTGCCCTAAATTCCATTAATTTTTTTCCAGTCAGTGGAGATACCGCCGAATTTTTTTCTAACACAATATTTATGGATAAATTTCTTCCATTTAAATATAATGTGGGTCGAGCATTAAGATTTTTACCATTTCAAATGCTGGACTACAATATTTTATTAATTTTTCCAGATTCAGTGAACAAACTTGCTCTTACATATCAATTTTTAAACATAAAATTTTTAATTTTGCTTATCAGCATATATTTCTTAACCAAATACATTTCTCAACTTGCAAAAGTAAAATTTGATAAATTTATCGTTTTTTCAATAATGTTTTTATTTTCGGATTATACATTTGAAATTTTTTACGAACCTGTTTATGCAGAAATGATAATTTCAACATTACTAATCATATTTACAATGACTTATATAAAGGCACAAAAAGAACAAAAACCTTTATATTACATTATTTCTGGAATTATTATGTTCTATACAACTTATTGTAAAGAAACAGTCATAGGGATATTCATAACTATTGCAATAGCACAACTAGTTTTCAACAGAAAAAAACTAACAAAACTGGATAAATATTTTATCTATGGAATTTTTGCAAATTGTGCAATTTTCTTACTTTTATATTACATACTTGTAGTAAAAGATTTTAATGAAGAATGGATATATATGGAAGTTGATAAACCAAAATCAATCCAAAAATATCTTAACTATCTATCCTTTATTTTTTATAATAACAAATTTTTATATTTCCTTTTTCCACTTTGGATATATGATTTTTGGAAACTTATAAAAAAGGATAAATATTTTTTAATACATACATTATCTCTATGTGGTTTTGTTTGGATGATTTCATTTTTCATATTATGTATAGAATGGGGACACCATTACTATAAATTGTGTTTAATAGTAAGTCTTCCATCGATCTATATAGTCTTAAATAAAATCAAATACAAAAAGATAGTATATGCAATACTATTTATTTTAATACTTTTCTCAATAAAGAATAAAAATGCAAATTTAAAAAAATTTAATGATTATAATACAAATACCGAAAAATCCCTTGGTCAACTTACTCAAATATATAATTCCAATAAATCAATTTGTTATCCCCAAAAGGATTATTGGGAAATGGCTTATCTTAACAATATATTAAATTATATAATCAAATCCAAAACAAATAAAATGAAAAAAGGTCAAGATGATTGTGATATTTTAGTTTATTCAAAGTATAATTATCCCAACACTTTAAACTTTCAACATTTCAGTTTTTTGATAAAACAAAAATAAGAATTATTTCTATTTATTACAAAAAATTGATTTGCAATACTCTTAAAAAAAAGCTAGCATAAAACTATTAAACACAAATAATTGAAAGAATAATATGGATAAAGAAGAAATTTTAAGCAAAATAAAAAGTTATGGTAAAGAATTTGAACTTGGTGAATACACTCTTTTAAAAAAGCCTCACCTTTTAACCGTTGGCGACCATTGTCGTATTGCCGATTATTGTCGTATTTCTTGTGAAGCAAATATTGGTGATTATGTTGAAATTGCACCATATACTTCCATTGCAGGTGGTGGCGGAAAACATTCTTTTACTATGAAGGGATTTTCATCACTTTCATCTGGTGTAAAAATTTGGCTTTCAAGCAACGACTATGTAAATGAACTTGTCACACATGCTGTTCCTACTGTCCGTGAAATAATGGGTGATGTTGTGATGGAAAAATACACTGGTATTGGTGCAAATTCTGTCGTTATGCCAAACAATCATATTCCCGAAGGTGTTACAATAGGAGCATTAAGTTTTGTTCCTGAAAATTATCCATTCGAAGAATGGACTGTGTATGCTGGCACACCAATAAAACCTATTAAAAAACGAGATAAAGAAAAAGTTTTAAAACCTCTTTATGATCTTGGAATATTAAAAAAATAAGGATATTATAATGATAATGGCAGATTTTAAAATAACAAAACGCGATTTAGAAGAAATTCTTGTTGATGCAAAAAGATATTTGAATACCGTAAGATATGATAAAAATCTTGATAAACAATGGAACAATATTCAAAATATTTCCGAAACTCTTGATTTCATTATTGCAAGACGCGAAGTTTGGGAAGTTCAACCAAATGATGAACTTTTCCAAGAATTAACTTACAACGCAATAAGATTAAAAGAAGCAACCAATATTGCATTAAAAGATTCTGTTTCTTCTGATAAATTAAGAACTCTTGAAGATATTCGTTTAAAAAACAAAGCTATTGAAAAACAGGAACAAAACCCAAAAGAAAAAAGAGCCATTGAACAACATTGGGTCCCTCACTATGACAACAGAATATGCGTAATTGAATATCGTAATTATTACTATGATAACGATGGTTATCTAATTGAAATAACAAAAGATGGAACAAGAATAAAGCGAGATATTCAACTTGTTGAATTAAATTCAAGATCAAGATAAATAAAAGCCCTCGAAATTTGAGGGCTTTTTAATAACAAAAAAATGAAAACTATATTTGTAGTTTTAAACCTATTGTCGCAATATGTGCTTTCAAATCAGATTCTAATTGAACATCATAAGTATTCACGCCATCACTCATACCAACATCTGTTCTAATTTTTCCAAAATTATAAAATCTATAACCTATATCAAGAGAAATATAATTATTAAGTCCAGCAGTAAATCCCGCACCCAAAATCACAGTCTTATTTCTTTGCTCTTTTCCTGTAATTGTATAAGAAGAAGATGCTTCTGTAAACACAATATCATCAAGATCAATTTGTGATGCACCAATACCTGCCATAAGATAAGGAACAAAAGCAAAATATGGCTGTCTTCTATCACCAACTAAATCCAAATAAAGGTTGATTGAACCACCTCTTAAATCAATACCACTAATATATTTCTGAGTAACACCATTAACTTCGTTCAAACCTTCCATATCAATTTCTTTGCCTAAACGAAAATATGAAAGTTCCAAACGAAGCATATCTGCAGAATTTATACCAAACGCAGCAGAAAGGAAATAATCATCTTTGTATTCAACATTTATTGGATTTGATTCTTCATCTGCACAAAAGAATTGGTTATATGCACCTGAACACTTCTTCACATCTTCAAAAACCATATCATCTTTTGTGTAAAAATATCCACCATATGCAGCAATATAAATTCTTTTAAGTCTTGGCAAATCCTCTTTTTCTACTTGCTTTTCTTCTACTTGCTCTTTTGTTTTTTCCACATCATCAGCAAAACTATTTTTTTCATTATCTGTTTCAGTATAGTTTTCCTTCACATAAATATATCTATATTCCACAGGATTTTTATCATACGCCCTATCCTTATTTTTGGAAATATACATTTTCTCCAAACCATCACGATTTGCAAATAAATCCTCGGCAAATACAGGTGAAGCAATAGTTGCTAACCAAATTAAAACCAAACTTTTAACAGCATTTTTCATTGTAATTCTCCTGTTTAAATTTCAATTTAGACATAAATTACAACAAATTTTTAGTTTTGTCAAGTATTTTGTATATAAAAGTTTAGCAAAGAAAAAATCCGATAATTACAACAAGATAATACATCAATTATTTTATCAAATCAAAAATTTCCCCGCGAATTTCGTCTAATCCAATAGCTTTTTCACTACTACTCAAAAGAACCACTGGATGCATCGCCGCATGCTCTTTATAAATATTAGAAATATCCTCCCTAACCTTTTCTGCTTCTTTCATAGAAACCTTATCCAGTTTAGTAAGAACCACCTGATAATTCACAGCCGAATTATCAAGCATTTTCATCATATCTAAATCTACTTGTTTAAGCCCTTGCCTACAATCAATAAGTAAAAATACACGACGAAGTTGTGCTCTACCCTTTAAATAAGTATTAACATTATCATTCCAATTTTTCACAACATCTTTCGGAGCCTTTGCAAAACCATACCCCGGCAAATCGACAATCATAAGACAATCTTGCATATTAAAAAAATTAAGTTGTTGTGTTCTTCCTGGTGTTGCCGAAGTCTTAGCCAACCCCGGAGTATTAAACACAGCATTTATAAGAGATGATTTTCCAACATTTGATCTACCAATAAATGCAATCTCCCTTAAATTTGAAAAAGGAATTTGCATAACACTTGGAAAACTTCCAACAAAAACAGGTTTATTTTTATAAAAATCTTTTAACTTCATATTTCACCTATTTTATATATTTTTGTTGTATAATACTCAAAATATTATTAACAGTCCAATAAAGAACCAAACCACTAGGAAGTCCACCGAACATAAGGATAAAGATAAATGGTAAAAATTTCATCATTTTTGCCTGTGTTGCATCGGTTGAAACCATTGGTTGCATCTTTTGTTGAATATACATAGTTAAACCCATAAGAAGTGGCAATACTCCAAGATGTGGAAGCCATGAATATGGTGTAAATGGCAAAAGTCCAAAAAGATTAAACACACTTGTTGGATCCGGTGCCGATAAATCTTTTATCCACCAAATAAACGGTGCCTGCCTCATTTCAATAGAAATTACTAATGATTTATAAAGAGCAAAAAATACTGGTATCTGAACAAGCATTGGCAAACAGCCTGAAAGCGGATTTATCCCATGTTTTTTGTAAAGCATTGCAAGTTGCATATTCATCATTTGTTTATTTCCTGCATACATAGCCTGAATACGCTTCATCTCCGGTTGCATCTTTTTCATTTTTTCCATACTTTTAAATGATTTTTGAGCAATAGGGAAAAGTAATGCCCTAATCAAAATAGTGAACAAAATGATTGCTACTCCAAAATTTCCAGTAAAGTCATAAAACCACTTTAAAATTTTTGTAAATGGTTTTGATAGTATGTAAAAGTATCCATAATCAATAACTAAATCAAACTTTGGAATTGAAAATTCCTTTTCATATTTTGCAATCACTGATGACTCTTTTGCACCGATATATACCCTCGACACAACAGTTTCACTTTTATTCGGCGCAACGCTTATAACATCCCTAACATAATCAGCTTGATATTGCTTATATCGTATCTGTGATGTCTTTGGCATTGAAACATCAGAAAGTTCCAAAACCCTAGCCGTAAAACTTTGATTATTTTCATCAGGAACCAAAATTGACATAAAATAATCAGAACCAAAACCAAGCCAACCATCCTTTGAATTAAACTCATAAAGTTTTTTATCTGCAATTTTTCCATATCTATATTCTTCTAATGTTCCATTCAAATATGCGACAAATCCTGTATGAGAAGATGATACGGGTGCATACATATCCTGAGATTTCACAACCCTAGCATAAGGATAAAATTCCACATCCTTATTCGAATTATTTTTCACAGTATCTTTAACAGTAAGCATATAATTTTCATCAAAAGAAAGTTCTCTTGTAAACTTAATTTTTTTAGAATTAGTCCATTCCAAAACAACCTTATTATCTGATTTAGAAACAATTTTCCATTCAGTCATATTTGTTGGAAAAAAGTTTTGATTTTCACTCACAGGAAGTAAACCAAATTCCACATACGAAGATTTTTCTTTATCATCTTTTTCATCTTTAACATATTTTAAAAGTTCAACATTTGGTGAATCTTTTGCCAAAGTTTCCTTATATTTTTTAAGGATTATATCATCAACTCTTAAACCAACAGAATTAAAATTACCCTTTAATGATTCTGTTTCAAAAGGAATTAAATTTCTTTTAACTTCGACCTTTTTTGTTAAAGTCATTGGATTTATAGTAGGAAGTTCCTCTTTCTTTTTTCCAAATATCATATTAAGAAGCATAAAAACACAAAATACATACAAAAATGTTTTAAAAAAACTTGGTCTTTGCATATTTGGAGTCACATTTTTTTCCATAATTTATTTCCTTTCATTATTCCTTTGTGGTACAGGGTCATATCCCCCTTCACAAAATGGATTACAGCGTAAAATTCTTTTTATTGTTAAATAACTGCCCTTAACTATACCAAAATTTTTCAAAACTTCAATAGAATAATCCGAACATCTTGGGAAAAATCGGCATCTATATCTACCACCAAAAAGTGGGGAAATAAAAATTTGGTATCCTCTAATAATTACAATTAAAAACTTTACTAACATAATTAAAAGATAATTATGAAAATACAAAAATTCAAGTTAATAATTGATTTAACATCCATTATATGCCATAATACACAACAAACAAAGGCAAGATTATGACAATAACAAAAAACGAATTTGAATTTATCCACTTTGAAACAATAGACAGCACAAACAACTATGCCAAAACATTATGTAAACTTGGACTAACAAACAAGGTCATAATCGCTGATACTCAAACTGCTGGTCGCACAACAAAAAAACAAGGATGGATAAGTCCCAAAGGCAACCTTTATTTTACCATATTAACAAAACTAGATGATGAAAAAAAACTTCCTGAATATGCCTTTTTATCTGCACTTGCCATTGCTCAAAGCATTGAACAAATTGATACAAACAAAAATAGTATTAAAATAAAATGGCCAAATGATATTTTACTTAATAAACAAAAACTTTGTGGTATTTTAATTGAAAAGGAGGAAAATTCTGTAATTATAGGAATTGGATTAAATATAAATTCCTCTCCTGCAGCTGAACTTACACGCTACCCAACAACTGCACTTTCCAAAAATAAAATAAACATTTTACCCACAGATTTAGCAAAAATTATACTTGAAAAATTCATAAATAATATAAATATAAGGAATAACGAAAATTTTGAAAAAATTATTTCTTTTATAACTCCATATATGTATAAATTTGGTGAAGAAATACATATTTCATCTCAAAATCAAACACTTACAGGAAAGTTTTGTGGCTTGGACAAGACCGGTGCACTTATACTTGACACCGGAAATGAAACAAAAAAAATCATATCCGGCGAACTTACAAAAGAAAATTTTTTATAAAAATCAAAAAAAAATAAAATACCCTGTTGCAAGGACCTCAAAAATATGATATTATAAAAAAGTCGAAATGAGGGAACAAATGGCAGGAGAGAAAATAAATCTTTTAAAATTTGTGAGTATAGTCTGTTTAGGGCTAAGCTCCTGCCGTTCATCTCGCATTGATAATCGAATTTCATTCAAAAAATCTGAAAAAAAGATGAAACTTACCGAACTCAAGTTTTCGGATCTTTCTGGTTGGCAAACCGACGACCCAAGTAAGGCTTTGGAAGCATTTAAAAAATCATGTATAAAAATTATGTCCGAAGGTGATTTCGTTGCCTCATCACAAATTGTTATTTCTGCAGATTTTATGAAAAACGCATGTAATGCAATTCCAGAAACCCCTATTACAAAGGAGTTGGCAAAAACTTATTTTGAATATTGGTTCGCACCATACAAGGTTCAAACTATGGATAATTCTACGACTGGAACTATTACTGGTTACTATGAAACTGAATTAGAAGGTGACATAAAACCATCTTGTTCATACCTTAACCCAATTTATGGAAAACCTTCGGATTTACCGGCAAATGGTGGTAAATATCTTTCCCGTCGTGAAATTGAAAATGGAAAGTTAAGAAATAAGGCACCTGTCCTTTTCTGGGCGAAAAATCAGTCTGATGTAATACTCCTTCATATCCAAGGGTCCGGCGTCGTAAAAACTCCGAATGGAAAATATTACCGCATTGGATATGCTGGAAATAACGGCTATTCATTCAAAGGAATTGGTTCTATTTTAATGAGGCATAATATAAAACCCGAAGGCGGGTATTCTATGACTTCGGTAAAGGCTTGGCTCGACTCTCATCCAACCCAAACAAAAAAACTTATCCTTGAAAATGACAGATATATATTCTTCCGAGATATAGAAGGTGAAGGGCCAATTGGGGCAATGGGTGTTCCACTTACACCTGAACGAAGCATTGCTGTTGATCCTGAATTTATTCCATTGGGACTTCCTTTATTCTTAACGACAAAGGATGCCGATGGTGAAAAAATCGAACGCACCGTAGTTGCCCAAGATATTGGGGCTGCAATCAAAGGTGCAATTCGTGCCGACCTATTCTGGGGCAAAGGAAAACGTGCATTTTCAAAGGCTGGCCGTCAACACGCCCAAGGTTCATATTATATACTTTTACCAAAGGAAGGTAAAAATTTCGCAGTAAAAAAATAACCCCATCAAATGACGGGGTTTTATTTAAAGTAAAGAAATTATCTTTGGTTCAAATAGTTATCTTCGAAAAGTTGTTTTGCTTTTTGATAAGATTCATTTTTTTCACGATACTTATCACTAGGAATATCTCCAACAACATTACACTTATTATTTTTATCAACAATCCCAATAAGTTTTCTAACTTTTACTTCACCTAATTTATCCTTTTGTTCAAATAAAACAGCTTTGTTATTTTCTTTTGCAATTACAAAAGGTATTTTTTCACCTTCTATAATAATATCTTTATTTTTATCATAAACGCCATCATTATCAATATCCAAAACAAATTCATAATCACATTTTGTTTCAATAGGTTTAGTAAAAACAGTATATCCATTTCCAGAAACATCTTGTTGTGAAAGTTTTGCTAAAATAGTAGCTTCGCTTATACCATAAGTAGTATTACTCTCAAACTTTTCAAAGCCTTTATCAGCCAATTTATATATTCCAAATACTCCAGCTGCAAACATACCCAACACCAATATAATACTACCAGGAATAGTATTAATAAAAAAATCACTTATATCAGAAAAATCAATATGTGGTTCATGTAATTCTTCAACAAATGTCTTTTTTCTCATTTTTAACCCCCATATTTTTACTTATTATACGACCCATTTTCGAATCGCTTGCTCATTATATTAAACAAAAAAAAATAAATTGTCAATAACAAAAAAAAGAAAAAATTCCATTAAAATAAACTAAAAAAAACAAAATTCAAACGCTTGTTTGATTTTTAAGATAAAACAAAAACCTCCAAAGAGGTTTTCATTTTAAATAAATTTCCAGCAAATCATTACCCAAACAAAAATCAGGTAAATAAAAGACAAAAGGACAAGTAAACTTCCTATATCCTTCGCGGCCTTTGATAAACTGTGCCATTCCGGAGAAATCCTGTCAATACATGCCTCTATACCAGAATTGGTAAGTTCAGCAAAAAGCACAAAAAACATACCTGAACAAAGAATTATTTTTTCCACCTTCAATACAGGTAAAAAATAAACTACGACAAAAAGAACGGCACACAAAAGCAAATCTTGCCTAAATGCCTCCTCTTCTCGCACAGCATACAAAAAACCATCAAATGAATTTTTAAATGCAGAAATAATTCTTTTGATTCCAGTATATTGATGTTTCATTATTTTGCCTCAAAACTTTTCTTCATTCTCAAAAATTTAATACAAGCATATGGAACAGTCAAAATATAAAATGTCCAAATAAATGATGCTGTTACCCAAAAATGAAAATACATCATTCCCAAGAAAAGAACGAAACAAAGCAAAAATACAGGAACATTGTTTTTTGCTACTGTCATTTTTTTCAATGACAATGTTGGGATTCTACTTATCATCAACAACGCAACCAAAATCATCCATCCCATACAAATATAAGGGCAAGTAAAGATTTTTTCATCCGTCGCTGTATAAAGCATAATTGGTGTAAGTGCCATCAATGCACCAGCAGGTGCCGGAACACCGGTAAAGAAATAATGCCAATACTCAGGCACTTCTTCATCACCTGTCATAACATTAAACCTTGCAAGTCTAAGAACACACGAAATTGCAAAAAGCACTGAAACTATCCAACCAAAACTTTTTACATTTTGTGTCGCATAAAAAAACATCACAAATGCAGGAGAAACTCCAAAACTTATACTATCAGCAAGAGAGTCTAGTTCCACACCAAATTGAGATGACGCATTAAACATTCTTGCAACTCTACCATCAAAACCATCAAAAACAGCCGCTAAAATAATTGCGATAACAGCCTTTTCAAACTCGCCTCTTGATGCAAGCAAAATAGCAGTCATACCAGCCACAATCGATGACAAAGTTATCATAGAAGGAAGAACCTTTGTAAGTGGTAAAAACTTTGTATCTGGCATAATTTTGCTTACTTGAGTTTTAATCTTAGCTTTTAAATTTTTTCTTGAAGTTTTTCTCATTTTCTCCTCCATTATTTTTTACGAACAGCAAGGACAGTTTCACCACTTACCATAACTTGACCAGGTAAAACTTTAACTTCATATTTATCCTTTGGAAGATAAATATCAAGTCGTGAACCAAACTTAATAAGTCCAAATCTTTTTCCTTGTTCAACTTCATCACCCTTTTGTATTCTTGAAACTATACGACGAGCAATAAGTCCAGCAATTTGAACATAACAAATTTTATCCCCATTTGTTGATTCAACAACAACAAGATTTCTTTCATTATCCTTGCTTGCCTTGTCCAAATCAGCATTAAAAAACTTTCCTGCGATATAAAGGGTTTTAAGAACAATTCCAGAAACAGGATTTCTATTCACATGAACATTGAAAACAGACATAAAAATTGAAAATTTTATATACTTTTCATCGCCCATATTAAGTTCTTCAGGAAGTGTTGTTTCTTTTATTGGCAACAATCTTCCATCAGCAGGAGAAATCACCAATCCTTCACCAACTGGTGTATATCTTTCTGGATCACGGAAAAAGTAAAATGCAAAAAGCGAAATTGCAATCGCAAACATTCCAATCACATTAGAAAGAAGAAGTAAGAAAAATGAAATTGCAAAAAATACTGCAACAATTACAACGCCTTCTGCACTAATTTTTGGAAGTAAAAAACTTCTAATACTTAAATCTATTTTTGGTTCATTTTTTGGTTCATTTGTTTTTTTAGTCATACTTTTAACTCCTTTTATTTTTATATGAATAAAATCATAATTTATTTTTTAACAAATGTAAATCTGTTTTTTAATACTTCAGTAAAAACCCAAACCATACGACAAAAAGCCACATAAGTTTTGTATAAAAGCACGGAAAATTTTTTATACCATGGCTTTCTATTTTTTCTCATCATTTTGTAATCAATAGTTGATTCAACCCCTTCCTCCATCGTTGGGAATGGAAAAACAGAAAAACCTTTTATACCATATTTCCAAAATTTAATATATTCATGATCTATTGGAACAAACATTGGAAGCAATTTTGAAACATACGAATTTGCAGCTTTTTTATTTATCAAATACGCCCCGCATTTCGACTGATGAAATAAATTAAAAACCAAACTAACATTTGGCAATATAGTTTTATATTTTATTTTTCCACCACCATGTGCTCCATTAAATTTAACCAAATCCCAATCATCAGGCTGTTTCATCAACACATTTAATACATTCATAAAATTATCATTAAAAATGATATCATCTTCTAAAATCAAGGCATATTTTTTCTCTGATTTCAAAAAAGTTTCCATTGTATTATAATGAGAAATATAACAAGCAACTTCTGTCGGCGTAATATACTTTCCATGACAAAACTCATACTTATTTTCATCTATCTGAGTATCATCAAAAATTGTATTTTTTCCATCAACTGCTGAAATTCGAGTAAATTTTAACCCCAATTTCAAAAGTCTTTTTTCCATAACTTTAAATCGCTGTGGACTTCTGTCCAAGTTTATAAGATAAACTTCTAAGTCTTTCATAATTATTCCTTACTAAATCTATTTGATTTTGGAAAACCATCAGGTGGCATATGCCCCACACTGGCACGTTTTCCGCCCCACATAGATACATCATCGACTTTAAAGTTTCTTGCCCCATTCTGCCATCTCAAACCATCAGCTTTTACAAAAGTTTTTATATCAGCCAAATAAGTTTTTGGTTCTTTATACTTTTGAAGTATAACACCTTTACCACGACTAAACGAAGGAAGTTCTGCCAAATCGAATACAAGAAGTTTTCTGTTATCTCCGACAACAGCAACACTATCATCTTCTTTGACTATTGAGTGAATTTTTACTAACTTATCATCATCAGATACATTTACAACCTGACGACCTGTTTTTGTTTGTGCAATACAGTCTGAAATTTTTGTTTTAAATCCATATCCATTTTTTGTAGCAACAAGTATTTCTGTTTCAAGTGGTGCAACAAACATACGAACCAACTCTGCATCAATAGGTAAATCTATCATCAACCTTACCGGATCACCATACCCACGACCACTTGGAATCTTATTTGCATCCAAAGTAAAGAATTGACCATTGGACATTGCAAACAAAACTTTATCATTTGTATATGCGTGAATAGCCATATCCAAACTATCCCCATCTTTGAATGAAAAATCAGAATTCAAATCTACATGATTTTTAACAGATTTAATCCAACCTTTTGCAGATAAAATAATTGTAATAGGTTCCTTTGGTATAAAGGCATCTACTGGAACAACAATATTTTCAACCACTTCATCAATTTGTGTAAGTCTTGCAGATAATTTTTTATCCTTTGCAAACACTGCTCTCATATTTTTAACTTGCTCAGTAATTTTTTTAAGTTTATTTCCAGTATCACTATTCAAAAGTTGAAGTTCGGATTGTTCCTTTCTCAAACTATCTGCTTCTCCTCTAATTTCCATTTCTTCAAGTTTTCTTAAAGAACGAAGTTTCATATTAAGGATTGAATCCGCTTGAAGTTCAGTAAGTTTAAATTCTTCCATCAATTTTTCTTTCGCATCATCATATTCACGAATAATATGAATAACCCTATCAAGGTTAAGATATGCTGTTAAATATCCCTCTAATATTTCCAATCTATGAGCAATATTTTTAAGTCTAAAATCAGTTCTTCTTGTCAAGACTTCAACCTGATGATCTATATAAGCAGTTAAAACTTCTTTCAAACTCATAACTCTTGGAACACAATTTTTATCAAGAACATTCATATTAAGAGCAAACTTACTTTCTAATTCAGTAAGTGAAAAAAGTTGAGCCATAATAATTTTTGGATCAATAGTGCGTGATTTTGGTTCTATCACGATTCTTATATCCTCAGTCGATTCATCACGAATATCACCAATAGTTGGAAGTTTTCCTTGTTCCATCAAATCAGCAATTCGTTCAATCAATTTAGATTTCACAACTTGGTATGGAATTTCTGATATAACTATCTGATAATTTCCATAGGACAAATCTTCGCGTTCCCATTTTGCCCTAACCTTAAATGTTCCCCGACCAGTTTCATACACTTCTATAGTTGTTTGCTTATCTTGGTTAATAATACCACCAGTAGGGAAATCCGGAGCTTTAACATATTCAACCAGTTCAGCAACTGTCATATCCGGTTTCTTTATCAACGCAACTATTGCATCACAAACCTCCAATACATTATGAGGAGGAATATTCGTTGCCATACCAACCGCAATACCATTTGCACCATTCAAAAGTAAATTTGGGAAAATTGCTGGCATAACAGCAGGTTCTTTTTCTTCACCGGAATATGTATCCATAAAATCCACACTATCCTCATCAAGTCCTTCCATAATAGCCAACGCCGCATCAGAAAGCTTTGCCTCTGTATAACGCATAGCCGCAGCACTATCACCATCGATATTTCCAAAATTTCCCTGTCCCATAACCAAAGGATAACGCACAGAAAAACTTTGTGCTAAACGAACCATAGCATCATAAATAGAAGCATCACCATGAGGATGATATTTACCCATAACATCACCAACAACCCTTGCACATTTTTTATACCCACTTTTTGGATCAAGTTTAAGTTGGCGCATTCCATAAAGGATTCGTCTGTGAACAGGTTTCAAACCATCACGCACATCAGGAAGAGAACGCGACACAATAGTTGACATAGCATAAGCCAAATATCTTTCACTTATTGCCTCAGATAATTGTTGAACTTTTACGATATCTTTTCTTTCTTGTTGAACTTCAGACATTATTACACCCTTTACAAAATATTTTGTATTTTGACACCAATCAAAATAAAAATAATTCTCCTTTATTTAATCAATAAAAGAGTTTATAATATAAAAAAATAAAAATCAAAGGATAATTTCATATATGCAATGGACAGACAAAGGAATTTTAGTTGCAATATCCAAGTTCGGTGAAACAGACCAACTTGCTACATTTATTACAGAATTCCACGGTTTGTCGCGTGGTTTAATAAAGGGTGGCATTTCAAAAAAACAAAAACCATATCTTCAAATTGGGAATATTTTCCAAATAACATGGAAATCAAGATTAGAAGAACAACTTGGATTTTTCTCATTTGATCCAATAAAAATATATGGTGCAACACTTTATGAAACAGAAATGAAATTAACAATTTTAAGTTGTTGTTGCAATTTATTGTATGATTGTATGGCGGAAAATCACCCAAACAAAAAACTTTTCGATAATACAATGTTTATGATTCACAATATAGAAACAGAACCAAATAAAAATATACTTTTATATAACTATATGCTTTGGGAAAAAAATTTACTCTCTGAAATAGGATTCGCATTATCCCTTGATAAATGCAATGCAACCGGCACAACCGAAAATCTTGCATACATATCCCCTAAAACTGGACACGCAATTTGTAAAGAAGCTGGTGAACCATATCGTTCCAAACTTATTCCTATGCCTGAAATATGGATTAAAAAACCATCTATCGATGAACTATCAATCGAAAAAATTACCGAAGCATTAAAAGTTCTATCTTACTTTTTTGATAAACATATTTATCAAGAAAAAAATAAAACTATGCCATACTTACGAAGAAATTTACTAAAGTAAATTATTTTATCTTTATATTAAATCCAGTTGCGGTATCTTCCACAACAAAACCAGCATCAGAAATTTTATTACGAAGTTCATCTGCCAAAGCATAATTTTTTGCCTTTTTCGCAGTCAATCTTTCCTCTGCCATTTTTGTAATTTCAACAGGAATAATATTATTCGAATTATCAGATAAAGCCTTTGCATTTTCCAAAAGTTTCAAACCTAAAATATCATCAAAGAATTTCAAAAGTTCAACTTTTGTAGATGTACTTTCATCCGATTTCAAAAGTTCCTGTAAAATAACAATTACACCCGCAGTATTCAAATCATTATTAAGTGTTTCAAGGATTCGATTCTTCCATTTTTCAACAGCAGATTTATCAAAATTAGCATCTGCATCTTTTAAAATTACACCAACCCTTTTAACCAAATTTTCATAACTATTTTTTGCACCATCCAAAAGTTCGTATGAAAAATTAAGTTGCTTTCTATAACTTGCAAGAAGCAAAAAATACCTATAAACAATCGCAGAATATCCTTTTGATTCAAGCAATGATAAAGTCAAAAAATCGCCCTTTGATTTACTCATTTTTCCACTTAAATCATTCAAAAATTCCATATGCACCCAATAGTTCACCCACCTATGACCAACAACAGGTTCAACCTGTGCAATCTCGTTTGTATGATGAACTTTTATATGATCAACACCACCAGAGTGTATATCCATACGCTCCCCAATCTCAGCCAAACTCATCGCTGAACATTCAATATGCCAACCTGGAAATCCAACACCCCAAGGACTATCCCACTCCATCTGTCTTTTTACATCCTTTGGTGAAAATTTCCACAAAGCAAAATCACTTGGATTCCTTTTTCCATCACTAAATTCAATTCTTGCACCAGCCTTTAAATCATCAAGTTTTTGCCCCCCAAGTTTCCAATAATCTGCAAACTTTGATGTATCATAATAAATACCATCTCCTTCAATTTTATAAGTATATCCCAAATCTTCCAATTTTTTTACAAGATCAATTTGTTCCTGAATATATTGTGTTGCAGGAGTATATTTTGTCGCCGGTAAAATATTAAGTTTTTTAATATCACTCATAAAAATATCAGTATAATATTTTGCAATTTCCCAAACAGATTTGCCCTCTCTTCGACTTCCTTTTTCCATCTTATCTTCACCAGTATCACCGTCCGAAGTCAAATGTCCAACATCAGTAATATTCATAATATGCTTAACATCATAACCATTTGCCTTAAACATTCTTTTCATAATATCTTGTGAAACATAAGTCCTTAAATTTCCAATATGTGCAAAATGATAAACCGTAGGTCCGCATGTATATATAGAAACCTTACCTTCCTCAAGTGGTTTAAACACTTCGACACTTCTTGACATAGTATTAAAAAGTTTTATTTCCATAACGACCTACCTTTCATAAACAATATTTAATCAAGCCAAAACTCAATAGTTGATACAACACGAATTTTTTTAGAAATAGATTCTCGTTCTGAACCCATATCATCCTGAGATAATATACTAAATACACCTTGAGATGCTTTTCTTATTTTTCCAACAGTTGAACCACTTGCCTTTGCAAATTCCTCCGCAGATTCCTTCGCATTTTTTGTTGCTTGTTCCAGCATTTCCGGTTTTATATCATTAAGTTTTGTAAATAAATAACTAACCGGATTCGAATATTCATTTCCATCAAATAAAATACCTTTTGAAATAAGTTTAGATATATCACTTGATACCTTCTCTACCAAATCGACATTATTAGATTTTACCTCAACTTTTTGTGTTAAAAGATATCTATACATAGGATTATTATCCCCATAACGCTCAGCCAATTTATCAAAGACATTCAAACTAGGAACTGTAATTTCAGTATCACTAAAACCAAAATCCAAAAGATATTTTTTTACATCATCAAGTTGTTTCAATATTTTTTTCTGAGAAACCAACAAATCATTTCCTGTCACAGAAAATTTGATATTCCATATCGCTAAATCTGCCCTTACATTTTTTTCAGCCAATCCCTTTACAACAACAGAATTGTTTGTTTTATAGGTTTTAAAATAGTAATACCCAGGAAAAAATCCAGCACACATAAATCCGAAACAAAGTATAATTCCATAAATAATTTTTGATTTCATCTTGTCACTCATTTTCATCTCCTAATTTATATTACATACATTTTAAAATAACACTAATACAAAATCAAGTTTTATAAAAAAAATCCGCCTCAATCGAAGCGGATAATTTCATTTCAAAGCAATCCGCCTATATTTTTTTCAAAATAACACAAGCATTTGTTCCACCAAAACCAAATGAATTAGAAAGAACTATATTAACATTTCTTTTCTTTGGAGTAAATGGAACCAAATCAATACATTCTGTTCCTTCTTCTGGATTATCCAAATTAAGTGTAGGAGGAACAATTTGATCACGAATTGCAAGTGTACAGAAAATTGCTTCAACAGCACCCGCAGCACCCAACAAATGTCCAGTTGCTGACTTTGTCGAAGACATACAAATCTTGTCAAGTGCAGATGCAAAAACTTCTTTCACTGCATTAAATTCAAGCATATCACCCATAGTTGATGTTCCATGAGCATTGATATAATCAACATCTTCTGGTTTAATATTTGCAGATTTCAACGCAGCCATCATTGCACGCTTTGCACCATTTCCATCAGATGCAGGTGCAGTCATATGATAAGCATCTCCACTCATACCATAACCAATAACTTCTGCATAAATATGAGCACCACGAGCCTTAGCATGTTCATATTCTTCCAATACAACCACACCAGAACCTTCACTCATAACAAAACCATCTCTATCCTTATCCCAAGGACGACTTGCCTTCTCTGGCTCATCATTTCTTTGAGAAAGAGCTTTCGTTGCACTAAAACCTGCAACACCCATAGGGTTCACCGCAGCTTCTGCACCACCAGCAATCATAACATCAGCTTCACCCCTTGCAATAATACCAGTAGCATCACCAATAGCGTGTGTTCCAGTAGCACATGCAGTAACAACAGCATGATTTGGACCTTTAAAACCATATTTAATAGAAACATGACCTGATGCCAAATTTATAAGACATGCAGGAATAAAGAAAGGAGAAACCTTTGCTGTATCCTTTTCAATCATAGATTTTGCAGTTTCATAAATTGTGCCAAGTCCACCAATACCAGAACCAATCATAACACCAGTTCTGCACTTATCTTCATCACTTTCTGGCTTCCAACCTGCATCTTCAATAGCATCAGTAGCAGCAGCCATTGCAAATTGAATAAATTTATCCATTTTCTTTATATCTTTGAATGGAATAACTGTTTCAGGATTGAATTGACCTTCTCCATCACCAAATGGAACCTCACCAGCAATCTTTGTTAAATATTTTTCTGTATCAAACAAAGAAATTCTTTTTATGCAAGATCTTGATTTCAAAAGACCTTCTTCCCAATTATACTTAATTCCACGACCAAATGGACTAACAATTCCCATACCGGTAATAACAACTCGTTTCATTAAAAATACTCCTTTTTAAATTTTAAGTTATCAAAAAATATACAACTAATAGTTTAAATTTTCAAGAAGAATTACAAAAATATACTATTTGTTTTCAATTCTTGCTGTCTTTGGTGGAAAATAATCATCCACTATGTAATAGTTGTCATATTTTGAAATTTCATCTTCATCAATCAAAATAAAATCAAAATTATTATGATATGATGTTTCTGTATATGTTTCTGTTTCAGGAATAAAACTTGTCACTCCATTCACAACAACAGTATTTGTTGAAGAAACAGTTTTTTGTGTTTCTTTATATCCTTTATTTTGAGTTTTTATAGTAAAATATTGATATCCTTTTTTAAAAGAAATTTCCGAAGCTTTTTCCAAACATTTTTCATCAACAAAATTTTCATTTGCCCAACTTTTACACGAAATAGAAAAAAGTCTTCCTGCGAAATCAGAATATTTATATCCCATAACTTCGTTATATTTAAGTTCTTTTAAACTTATATCAACATTTGGTGTAAAATTACATGCTCCAAGCAATAACACAAACAAATATGATTTTTTCATACTATTTTTCCCCTTTATTTAATTTAATTCGTAAATTTTCCCAATATTCAAGACGTTTTTTAATATCTCGCTCAAAACCTCTTTCTACCGGAGTATAAAATTTTTGTCTTCTCATATCATCAGGCCAATAATTTTGCCCTGAAAATCCATCTTTTGTATCAGGATCATAAACATAACCAGCACCAAACCCCTGTTTTTCCATCAACTTTGTCGGAGCATTTATTATGTGCATAGGAGGAGGAAGTGAACCCGTAGATTTTGCCGTTGCATAAGCATTGTTCCATGCTACCTCCGAAGCATTTGATTTCGGTGCAGTCCCTAAATAAATCACAAGTGATGCAATCGCCAAATCCCCCTCTGGACTTCCCAATCTTTCATATGCCTGCCAAGCATTTATTGCATAAGGTAAGGCATGAGGATCAGCCAATCCAACATCTTCCACTGCAAACCTTGTAAGCCTACGAAGTATATACTTTGGATCCTCCCCACCGGCAATCATCCTTGCACACCAATAAAGAGCAGCATCCGGATCTGACCCACGAAGCGATTTATGAAGTGCGGAAATTAAATTATAATGAACTTCACCACTTTTATCATAATTTGGCAACCTACTTTGAAGCATTTTTGTAAGTTCATCTTCATCAATAATCTTCCCTTGATAAAAATCGAAAATCATTTCTATCATATTAAGCAAATATCTACCATCACCATCTGCTATTTTAATAAGATTTTTCCTTGCCCCATCAGTAAGTGGTAAATTTTTTTCTAATTCTTCCTCTGCCCTCTGTATCAAATGATTCAAAGCATTATCATCAAGTCTTTTTAGTATCAAAACCTGACATCTTGAAAGCAAAGCAGAATTAAGTTCAAACGAAGGGTTTTCTGTCGTTGCACCAATCAATGTTATTGTTCCATCTTCGACATAAGGAAGAAAACTATCTTGTTGTGCCTTATTAAATCTATGAATTTCATCAACAAAAAGTATTGTCCTTCTTCCAACCTGACGAAGATTTGACGCATCCTGAAAAACCTTTTTTAAATCCGAAACACCAGAAAATACTGCTGATAACATAACAAATTCAGCATCGGCATATTTTGCCACCAACTTTGCAATAGTTGTTTTTCCACATCCCGGAGGCCCCCACAAAATCATAGATTTTATATTTCCAGTTTTAAGTTGAGTCGTAATAATTCCATCATCACCAAGGATATGTTCTTGCCCTACAACATCAGCAAGACTATCTGCCCTTAATCTTTCGGCAAGTGGTGTTCCAATTTTTGCATCAAATAATTCAGACATAAAAAATCCTCTTCGCTATAAAGAGGATTATAAAGTAAATTTCAAGAAAAGCAATTATTTAGTTTTTTGCTTAAATATTTTAGAAATAATATCTTTTACCCCAGATATATTTCTTTTTAATTTTTTCTTTTTACCATCTTCAATTACCATCTGAGCGAAACTATAGAATTGAGGATTAAATTTCAAACACAACAAAATAAACTCTGCAGAAACGAATTTCGGAGCCACCCCATCAATAAGAAAAGCCTCTAATTCTTTTCTTTCCTCATTATATATATCAAATAAATTAATTGCATCGTCAATTTTTGCAATTTCTGCATAATGCCTTATTACTAAATCATCAAGTCCTATTCCAAAAGAATTTGCCAATTTGACCATATCTCTGTTTGAATAAATTGGTTCTTTATCAATAATATTATCCATTTTTACACACCTCTTTTTAATAATTTCAAATCTTATATCCAAAATATTTTATATTGTCAATAGGGTTTTAATATTTTTTAAGATTTATAGATACAAATTCCCTATTTTTCCCTTGACATATAAAATAATATACGATACAATTCAGCAATCTAATTACGAAATTAAAGGATAAAAAAATGTCAAGAGTATGTGAAATTACAAAGAAAAAACCTATGTCTGGTCATAATGTTTCTCATTCTGAAATAAAGACTAAAAGAAGATTTTTACCTAATCTTCAAATCGTTTCTTTCTTATCAGAAATACTTGGAACAAAGGTTAAATTGTATGTAACAAGTCGTGGAATTAAAACAGTTGAAGCAAACGGAGGAATCGATTCTTACCTTCTTAACACTGGTAATTCAAAGTTAACACCAGAAGCAAAAGCTATTAAAGCAAGAATTCAAAAATGCCAAGCAAAAAAGGCTGCTAAAAAATAATTTTGTGAAAGAGAGTAAAAAATGGCTAAAAAAGGCG
Organism: Alphaproteobacteria bacterium; assembly: GCA_017938435.1. GTDB lineage: Bacteria > Pseudomonadota > Alphaproteobacteria > Rs-D84 > CACZYB01 > CACZYB01. The sequence goes on along the minus strand of JAGBBO010000008.1, from coordinate 63,211 downwards.
TAAAAATATTAGTTAAGTTAAGAAATCCAGAAACTGGAACATTCTATACAACTTACAGAAATCCAAAATCACCAAATACTACTGAAAAACTTTCTTTCAGAAAGTATGATAAAAAAACAAGAAAGCACGAAATTTTTGTTGAAAACAAAATCTAATTTTCTTGAACTTGGAAAAAAAATCATCCCCTCTAATTAGAGGGGATTTTATTTACGACTTTATTCTTTATTGTTTTTTCACACCAAAGACCATTTCAAAACGTTTTTCAATATCGTCGTTACTATGAGTATTTCCTTCGGAATATCCAATTTGACCAATGGCTTCAACCGGATCATTTGCATCACCATAATATTGAATATCAGATATTACAGCAACACTTGGATTTTCTGTTCTTTTATAAAGTCCACTTTCTTTATACTCAGAACCACTTCTATCTACATTAAAGTCATTAGCACTAAACTTAAATTTTTCATTAGTAATACGGTCACCATTTGTAAATTCCATTGTATGAGTACCATTTGCATCAGCAACAGAATCAACCACCTTAACATTATACCAATTATCAAATTTTACATCTAATGTTGATAACCCTTTATTCAAATTAAGTGTTGCATCTCCGTCCAACGGCAAAAATTCAGAATTTCCATCTTTTTCTTCATACAATACTTCACCAATGGCATTTCCTTTAAAAACCATTTCTTCATTTATGTTTTTAATAACTTCATCAGAAATATGTTTATCATCGTATCCACCATAAGCAAAACCTCTATCACCATCAAGGCCATCTTTTATCGTTATATATCCATAATCGGAGTAAGACAAATTCAAATTCTTTCCTAACAATACATAGGTAAGATCAAGTGGTTCAAAAACATCAACTTCAAGTCTATCATTACCATTTTCTAAGTCTCCTTCAGTCAAAGCATCTATTTCTGCTTTAACTGTAGCAACTCTTTCTTCATCAGAATAAAAATGAATATTTGGATTATTATAAATATTTTCAATCAACTTATCCTTAACCTCCTGAAGTGAAGGAACAACCCCTTCTTCAAAAGTTGCAGTCAACTGACCATAAGTAGAACGGAAATCATAAGTATATTGCTTTTTACTAAATTTATATGAACCATCTTCATTAACATTTCCAATATGAGAATGTCCATCATCTGTTATCCACTTCAACTTACTGTAATTTCCATTTTCATCTTTTTCAAAATTAAGACTTTCTTCATGTGTTTCACTGTAAACATCAACTGTGCGGAATTTTACTTGATCAAGTTCAATAGTCTTTAATGTCATTTTATTAGCAATACTACTTTTATCAATATTTTCAAGTTCAGATTGATCCATACTTTCAACAATATCTTTTCCAGTTCTTCCATCTTGCCACTTACCAAAGAATTTTAGTAATTCAGCAATAGCATTTTCCGATGCGTTACGAATATTTTCTATTCCCTTATCCAAAAGTTTTTTTGCATCCGCATATTTTTTCACGGCAACAGCATATTTTGATTCTATCGTTGCAAGTGTCCCAGAATTTGATGCTGTTCTTCTTCTTGAACTTGCAGATCTGTTTTCATCTCCAGAAGAAGATATATCTGTTGTTAAATTGATTCCTAAACTTTCAACATAGGCAACAATTTCTGCTTTATTATCAACTCTTGTTTTCATTGATGATATTTTAGAAAAATCAGCATTTGTTGGTACAATTTCAGGCAATGTAGAAACAGGGGAATTTCCACCACCACAAGCAGTAAGTGTTAAAAGCAATACAGTTAAACTAATTTTTTTATTCATAATCAATTCCTTTCTTTTGTTTATATTTTACCCTTTATATTAAAGAAAAAAGGGTGGTTTAATTTTCAATATCTTTTAAAAAATAAAATTGGCTATTTTTAGGAATTTTCTTGCAAAAATATTCCTTTTAATTATACTTAATTTTAAACCACCATTTAATTTGCATTCTTATTTGAGAAAAATTATTGATAAATCAAAGACTTTATAGCATAATACAAAATATAATTTACAAAAAAATACCCTCCAACAAAGGAAGGTATCCAATTTTGTAACTAAAAATCTAAATAAAAATTACTTTGAAGAACCGCGTTTTTGACCTGCAACAACATTAGCCATATCTTGTGCATTTTTTTCAGCAGTTGCCTTTTCATTAATTTTAGCCATAGCTTTATTAAAATCAGATTCTTCTTTAGCTAAAAAATCAAGTTTTACAACGCCACCTTCAAACATTTCATTCTTATTTGCCATAATAAACCTCTTTCTTAGTTTTTCTTAAATATACCACAAGATTTCGTTCTTGTCTAGCACAATTTAAAAAATCTTTCGAATTTGTAGGAATAATTTAAATAAAAATTTTTTCTTTGTCAAGTTTTTTTTCAAAAAAATTATCTTTTATTTTATAAAACTATATGCTAATAATCATAAATATGATGAATTTAGGAAAAAAAATATCAATATTTTTAAGTTTCATCCTACTTTTTGGATGTAAAGATAATTCATTTCGCGACTTTGCAAAAGAAACGGAATCCCAAACAAACTCTATCATCCATGAAATTTCAGAATACAAATTTTCTGATGCGTGGTATAATATCAAAACCGCATTTAACATCGCAAACAAATCAAGATACAGCGAAAATCAAATCATAAATCTTGAAACCTCAAGAAATACACAAATATCTGGTTTCCAAAGTATTTTAAATGAATGTCAAACATTTGAATGTAATGTCCTAGAAAAAGAAATTACAAAAAATCTTATTTTTCCAGAAAATATCGTTGGAAGAATTGAATTAGATATAAGCACATCCAACGCCCCAAACTTTATCAACTCCATTGGCAAATACGGAAATATTGTAAAAAACTCCTATAAAAAAGATGAATATATAGAAAAAGACTTAGCATTATTTTATGATTCTCTAATTCCGCTTCGTTCCTCTCTTGTAAAAATAAATGAAATGCTTTCAAAAAACGAAGTTTATAATTTCGAACGCATAAAAGAAATGCAAGAATATGCTGAAAAACTAAATAAAAAAATAAACATAATAGAAAATGATATCAAATATCTTACATCTCTTAAAAATAAAAGACATGTTACAATAACTGTTGAAAGAGGATATAACTCTACTTTTGCTTTTGTTAAATCCAGAATACAAAACGCATTTCTGTATGCAATAGAATACATACATATTGCAATAATCATTATATTTATTTATTTGATAATAATTTTGATAAAAAAATTGTTTGCCTTGCTTCTAAAAAAATTAGAAAATAATAAAAGAAAAAGACAAGCTTTAAAGTTATATAAAAAACAGGAATATAAAATTCCACCACAGTTTTAAATAAAAAAGGAGAGAAAGTATGGTAAAAATAATAAAACCTTCATTTGAAATTTTAACCCCAATCAATGGCAATGAAATACTTAAATTGATAGAAATAGCCGGAAGAACTTGCTATAAATCTAATGATTTAATCACCGAAGATTCGGCAAAAAATTTCGTTGAAAAAATTGCAAAACGAGGACATGAATCAGTTCTTGAACACTTCAATATAACAGTTCGTTTTATTTGCAACCGAGGTTTTACTCACGAACTTGTTCGCCACAGACTTGCTTCTTTTTCTCAAGAATCAACAAGATATTGCAATTATACAAAAGACAAGTTTGGTAATGAAATTACAGTCATAAAACCAGCCGAAATTAACGAAGGCACAAAAGAATATGATATCTGGGTTAACGCAATGGAAAATGCTGAAAAATCATATATGGAAATGATGGCAAACGGTTCAAAACCAGAAAATGCTCGCGGTGTCCTTCCAATAGATATCAAAACAGAAATAGTTATCACTACAAACATCCGCGAATGGAAACATATTTTAAGTCTAAGGACATCCCCTGCTGCACACCCAAGTATGCGTGAACTAATGATTCCACTTGCACATGAATTTCAAAAACAAATTCCTGTTGTATTTGACAAAGTATTAGAAGAAGTTTCTTAATTTTTCTATTGATTCTATACACCTAAATAGTGTATAATATATTCCATAGGAGAGAGAGTTAAAAATGTCAAAAAGAAAATGTATAAACACAATACTAAAGGGAGTTTGTTTTTCCCTTATGGTATTTTCTACACCAACATTTGCAAAAATAACTCTTCCTCCACAGGATTATATTGAAACTATTCGTGCGATTGATTTTTATTCAAATAGAATAGATAATAATTTCCTTGCATCCCTTGCAAATGAATATAAATCGTATGCTTTGTTCAAGGCAAATTATACACCAGACTATGAAATGGCAAACTATTTTGCGACAAAGGCATTAAACGCATACCATGGTGAAAATGTTAGACCAGAAAATATTTACAATAGAAATTTATCATCCGATTCTATCATTGAAATAAGCAATTATTACGAAGATTTAAAACACTTGCTTGATTCGGATTTGGTATTCAAATATCCACAACTTATGGCCGAAGCTCAGGCAAAATTTGATTGTTGGGTAGATAGTGAATCTAATGGATTAAGCAAGAAACAATCTTCGGCTTGCCAAAGTCGTTTTATGAAAGCAAGAAATCATCTTTTCGCAAAATTAAACGATTGTAATTGTAGAAAAAAGAAAACATCAAAAACCATAACAAAAAAGACATTAAAAAAATATGATGGAAAGATTCTTCCTATTCCAAAGTGGCCAAATCTTCCTGTTATAACAAACAATCCTCCTATTCCAGTTATAAAACAAACTGTTGTAAAGGAATTAACTGTAAGCAAACAAATTACCGAGGCTATTGCAAGAATTGAACAATCAATAAGTGATATAAACGCAAAAATTGCATCTAACCAAAACGAATTTAATATAAAATCAAATGGTGCAAAAACTGATATTGATAATTTGAAAAATGAAATTTCTGGATTAAAAAATTTAATCGAAAATACTCCACAGGGTGATTTTGATGGACTAAAGGCTAAACTTTCCGAATTAGAAGAAAAATTATCAAATGTTTCTTGCTCTCAAGAAGTAAAAGAAGAAACCCCTACCCCTGAATCATCTGATGATGAAATGGTGGACGAAGTTATTATTGAGGAAGAAGTCATAGAAGAAGATTCTTCCGAAGAAAATAACGAACCAGAAGAAGGTGAAGAAGATACTGAAGAATATTTCGAAGAAGATTCTTCCGAAGATGAAGAACCAGAATTCGAAATTGTTGACGAAGAAGAATATCTTGAAATAGAAGTAAATGATGCCTCATCAAACCTACTTCCATACGAAATATTTTTTAATTGGAACGATGCAACTGTCAATCCTGAACTAACTGATGAATTAAAAGAAATTGCTGAAAGTGCACTTGATTCTGGTGAAATAATTGTTATAAAGGGACATACTGATGCAAGTGGCACACCAGCATACAACCAAAAACTATCAAAAAAACGCGCTGAAAATGTTGGTAAAATAATTATGTCTTATGGTGTTCCTCGTGATAAAATTATTCTCCAAGGTGTTGGAAGCAGTGAACCAAAAGTAAAAACAAAAGTTGGTGAAAGAAACGCTGAAAATCGTCGTGTTGTGATAAAATAAAAACCTATTGTAAGAAAAAATTTTTTGATATAAAATATCCGTAATTTAACAAATATGAAAGGAAAATAAAATGTCTACATTAAAGACAATCAATGACATAGAAAATATCCAAGGTAAAAAGGTTGTTGTTCGTGCTGATTTAAATGTTCCAACCGAAGGAACAACTATCACAGACAATAGTCGTATTGAAAGATTTGCACCTACTGCAAAACTTTTATCAGATAAAGGGGCAAAAGTTATAATTATCACTCACTTTGGTCGTCCAAAGGGTAAAAAATCTCCTGAATTTTCTGTCGAATTTATGGTTGAAAGTCTTGCTAATGCAATCGGTAAACCAGTTAAATTTATTGATGATACAGTTGGTGAAAAAGTTGAAAACGCAATTTCTTCTATGAATAATGGTGATATTATTCTTCTTGAAAATGTTCGTTTCTATGCCGAAGAAGAAGCTAACGATTCTGAATTTTCAAAAAAGCTCGCATCTCTTGGTGATGTATATGTAAATGATGCATTTTCAACATCCCACCGTGCACACGCTTCAACCGAAGGTATCACAAAATTCCTCCCATCTTATGCTGGACTTTTGATGGAAGAAGAAATCAACGCCTTAACAAAAGCATTGGAAAATCCTGCACACCCTGCAATCGCAATAGTTGGTGGATCAAAGGTATCAACAAAACTTGCTGTTCTTGAAAATATAACTAAAAAAGTTGATGCTTTGGTTATTGGTGGCGCAATGGCAAACACATTTTTGCTTGCCCAAGGTCACAACATCGGAGCATCAATGGCTGAACCTGATATGACAGATACTGCACTTAAAATTATTGATGAAGCAAAGAAAAACGGCTGTGAAATCATTCTTCCAATCGATGTTTGTGTTGCAAAAGAATTTAAGGCAAATGCTGAAAACAAATTTGTAGGTATCAATGATGTTGATGGCGATTGGAAAATCTTTGATATTGGCCCAGAAACTTCAAAAATGCTTGATGAAAAATTCGCAAATGCAAAAACAGTTCTTTGGAATGGACCTCTCGGAGTATTTGAACTTGTTCCATTTGATCGTGGCACAAACGAACTTGCAAAAACCGTTGCAAAATTAACTCGTGAAGGTCAACTTATTTCCGTTGCTGGTGGTGGTGATACAGTTTCTGCATTAAACAACGCTGGTGTAGAATCTGACTTTTCATATATTTCAACTGCTGGTGGAGCATTCCTTGAATGGCTAGAAGGAAAAGAACTTCCTGCTATTCCACCACTAAAAAAATAATGTAAAAACAATATGTTTTAATCCAGCAATAAAAAAGTTGCTGGATTTTTTTTATTTTAATTGACTTTCTTTTTTCAAAAGTATTAAAATAAGAATCAGGAGAGAGAGAATATGAAAAAAGTCAACACACTACCACAAAAAAAATCTTCGGATTTCCCTTTTATTTTACCAATTAAAAATTCAACTCTTTGTAATAACAAAGAGTTTTTTTATACCCCAACGAAACATATAAAATCAGAACTGGAAATCATACAAACAAAAACTATATCCGAAGAAGAATACGAAAATGCTGTTACTTGTATTATAAATATGGATACAGTCTATTTTTCATTAACCAAAACAGAAAAAAATATTTACAATCAAAACATAAAAATAATAAAAGATTTCCTTACACAAACAAAATAAATATAGAAATATATCCAATCTTATGATATAATTTATTGTAAAGGCATAAGGAGGCTAGTATGAAATTTAAGTTAGTTTATGTTGGTGAAGTAAAAATCAATCCTAAAAAACGCAGTCAACACCTACAAGATATTCGCGATATTTTATCCCCTCAATTAAAAAGATTATCTGAAATTTCTCCTTATAATGAAATAAAATCAAGATTGGAAAAAAAGGGGAAAGCAATCAAAACTGTTGGCGGTGTAAAATTTTTTCCACTTATTACCCCAGACTTAAATTTACTTGCTGAACTTGATATACAAATTCTTCATCCTGAACTTCTTGAAACCCCAAGGGCTGATATTGATAACAGAATGAAAACATTGTTGGACGCATTAAAAAGACCTCAAAGTTCGCACGAAATTTCGGAACATATGAATAAAAAAGATGTTTGTTATACATTGCTTGATGATGATCATTTAGTCACAAAAATGACAATCAACACAAGCCACTTGTTATACAAAGATGCTGTTCAAAAACGAAATCACGATTACGAACTTTTAATAATAATAACCGTAAACATCAAGGCATCAAAGGGAACCCCTGACAACCTTGCTGTGATTGTATAAAAATTAAAGCACTTGTTTGAATTTTTATTTTTCAAAAAATTTTCCCCACCAAAAGATGGGGAATTTTTTTAAATAAGTGGAGAAATTCTTATTTCAATTCTGTGGTTAAGAAGTCGCCCTTCCCTTGTCGAATTATCGGCAATCCATTGCGATTCACCTACTCCATTCATAAAGATTCGCTCTGGAATAATATTTCTATCCATAAAATATTTTGCAACACTTATCGCCATATTTTTTGATTTTACAAGATTTGTATAACTTGGACCAACACTAGATGTATGACCAATAATTTCAATAAAATTCCTATCATTCACAGCCAACAATTTTATAATATTATCAAGTTGAGGTCTTATCGAACTTATAATATTCATATCATCATCCAAAATAATATGCGACTGAATAGTAAGAATTATATCATTCCCCGCCATCTGATATGTAATATTTGTTTTTTCCAAATCAGGAATAAGTGCATCAAACAAATTATACATATACCCTCTTGCCTCTGTCAAAGTAAGAGGTTTTATTCCAAGTTTAATAAGCGTTGGTTTTTGAACAATCTTACTTTTCCCAGTCAAAGAACTTCTATTCGCAGACGCATAATTAACAACTGGTTTCGCATATTCTTCCGATTTCGAAGAACAAGAAGCAAGTGCAATTAAAACAAATAGTAAAGATATATTTTTCATTTTTCACTTTCTCCTTTAAAAATTTAAAAAACTTTCTATAATAACAGTATAAAAGCAATTTAGTAAAAAGCAAATAAAAAAGATGATAACACTTGGTATAGAAAGTAGCTGTGATGAAACAGCAATCGCAATAATAAATGACAAGCACGAAATACTTGCCCACCAACTTATTACTCAATATAAGGAGCATAGTATTTACGGTGGTGTTGTTCCAGAAATTGCATCTCGGGCTCATCTTGAATATATGGATGTTCTTTTAAAACAAGCATTAGTCGATGCAAAAATCAAAGCAAGCGACATTGATGTATTTTCTGCTGGTATCGGACCTGGATTGATTGGAGGTTTAATTGTTGGTGCAAATATGGCAAAATCATTAGCATTTGCACTTAATAAACCATTCGTGGGTGTTAATCATCTGGAGGCACACTCTCTTATGCCAATGTTTTTTAATCCAGAATTAAAATTTCCATATTTACTTTTACTTGCCAGTGGTGGACATACTCAAATTTTAATTGTAAAGGATGTTGGTAATTATGAACTTCTTGGTTCCACGATTGATGATGCCTGTGGAGAATGCTTCGATAAAACTGCAAAAATGCTTGGTTGGGAATATATGGGAGGAAAGGATATTGAGGAATTTGCAAAACACGGAAATCCAAAAGCATTTGATTTTCCTCGTCCAATGATTTATTCAAAAGATTTAAATTTTTCATTTTCAGGACTTAAAACTGCTGTTCGAACAACAATCGAAAAATTTGGCGAAAATATCGATGATGAAACAAAGGCTGATATTTGTGCAAGTTTTCAAAGTGCAATTTGTGATATAATTGAAAAGAAAATGAAACTTGCCGTAAAAAAAATAAAAAATCTTGGTATAAAACATATTGTCACAAGTGGTGGTGTTGCCCGTAATTCAGCAATCAGAAATGTCCTTGATAAAATTGCAACATCAAATGGAATGAAACTTATTGTTGCCGAACCAAAATATTGCTCGGATAATGGTGTTATGATTGCATTTGCTGGCGAACAAAATTATTTAAAAGGTAAAACTTCTAGTTTTTCAGTAATGCCTCGCCCTCGTTGGCCATTGGAGGAATTAAAGAATGAGTGATTTTTTTGATGACATAATTTCCGAAGTTTCCGAAGCTCCAAAAACAAACACTTTGGGCCCCTCTGAAATACCACAAACACCACAAGTTGAAAAAGTTTTCAGCGTTGCTGAATTTTCTATGGTGCTAAAGGAAATTTTAGAAGGTGCTTTTAAAAAAATAAAAATAAAAGGTGAAATCCAAGGTTTAAAACGCCATTCCTCCGGCACATACTATTTTGATTTAAAGGAAAACTATGGTGGCAAAGATTATATTTTAAATTGCGTCCTTTGGAAATGGACCAAAATTGATGTAAAATTAGAAGAAGGTTTAGAGGTCGTAATAGGTGGAAAAATAACTGCCTACACTGGTCGTTCATCATATCAAATTACCGTCGAAAGTGTCGAAGTCGCCGGTATTGGGGCACTTTTAAAACTTATCGAGGAAAGAAAACAAAAACTTGCTGCCGAAGGTTTATTTGATGAAAAATACAAAAAGCCTATTCCACTTTTCCCTCGCACAATCGGTGTTGTGACATCTCCAACCGGTGCTGTTATCCAAGATATTATCCATCGAATAACCGACCGTTGCCCAACACGAATTATTGTTTATCCTGTGGCTGTTCAGGGAGAAGGTGCTGATATTCAAATAACCGAAGCTATAAATAATTTTAACAAAATCCAAGGTCAAAACCGACCTGATGTAATAATTGTTGCACGCGGTGGTGGAAGTGTCCAAGACCTTATGCCATTCAACGAAGAAAATGTCGTCCGTGCCGTTTTTGCATCAACTATTCCTGTTATATCCGCAGTCGGACATGAAACTGATACAACATTGATTGATTATGTTTCTGATTTACGCGCCCCAACACCAACTGGTGCCGCAGAAAAGGCTGTGCCTGTTCGTTCTGATTTAATAAGGAATATTAAGGAAAAAGAAAACTTTTTAACCAACACGATTTTCCGTATGTTTGAAACATTTGGACTTAAAATCAAAAGTCTTGCCTCTGCAATAAAGAACCCAACCCAATATATTGGTGATGCAATACAACGACTTGACGATAAAAGTTCGAAACTTGATTTGCTTATATCTTCAAAATTAAATTCTTTGTCTGACAAGGTTAATTTTGCATCAAAAATGCTTGAAAGTTATTCTTTTAAAAATGTCCTTAAACGAGGATATTCTATTGTTTGGAATGGTAATGAAACAATAAGTAGCAAGGATGATTTACAAAAACTTTCTACTGCAACTATTGAATTTGCAAACGGCAAGGTTGATATTTTCACAACCTCCCAACCTCAACAAAAACATAAAAAGAATAAAAAAGAAGCCCCACAAAATTTGCAGGGCGACTTGTTTTAAGAATGTAAAATCAACTCTAAAATAAATCCTAAAATCACACCTATTGCATAAAGCATACCAAGGATTTTAAGATTTTCTTTCATATCTTTATTCATCTTGAAAAGGACAACCAAACCAACACCTGCACCGACCAAAAGTCCGGATAAAAGTGATGAAACACTTATCGCTCCATTAAGATAAAGTTTCGATAAAATCACTGATGCGGCACAATTCGGAATAAGTCCAATTCCTGTCACAATAAATTTTGAAAATATAAAATGATCGGAAAGAAGCATACTGATTTTTTCTTCACCAATACCTTCAACCAAACTTCCAAAAATAAAACTTACTATAAAAATTAAAAATATTATTTTTACCGTATGTTCAAATGCAGAATACAAAATATTTTCCCCACAATGACAATGTGAACAATCACAAAATTCTTTAATCTTAATATTTTGCTTTTTCTTTTTAAAAATAAAATCAAGCACAAAACCAACAACAAGTGCACAAATAAATTTTATACTAAGCAACTCGAAAATAAACTCTAATGAAATACCTTTTGATAAAAATATCGGAACCATTTCATCCGATGTAGCAATGAACACCGCAAACAAAGTTCCAATCGTAATAACCCTTGTCGAATAAAAACTTGATGCAACAGCACTAAACCCACAATGAGGGAAAAGTCCACAAATTGCACCAAACAAAGGTCCATACTTGTTTGATTTTTTAATAATGTTCACCATATTTTTTTGTGAAGTATGCTCAATAAACTCTAAAATCAAATATGCAATAAATAAAAACGGAACAAGATTTAATGTATCAAAAAAACTATCTGTAACTATATCCCAAATATTAACCATAGAAAACCTCCTAAGAATATAAATATAGGATAGCAAAAACTACAAAACAAGTCAAAACAATAATTTTACTTTTTCTTTGAAAATTCAATAACCCTAATTATACCACTTAAATCCTTAAAATATTTTTCAAAGTTAAAACCAAATGCCTCAAAAATTTGCTTAACATCATTTTCTTGCCCCCTTCCAAGTTCAAGAAAAATTCTGCCTCCATCTTCTAAAATTTCCCAATCATAAATAGCCTGTGACAAAGATCTATATTCATCAAGTCCATCACGACCACCCCACAAAGCCTTCTTTGGTTCATAGTTTTTTACATCTTTTGCCAAAGATTTCATATCTTGTGAAGTTATATACGGAGGATTAGAAATTATTATATGAAATTTATGTTTAGTAATTTTTTTACTTGGCTTTTTTTTATGCCAATTTTGTTTCAAAATCACAGCCCTGTTATCAAGCGATAAAATCTTTGCATTTTCCTTTGCCACCTTTACAGCACCAGATTGAATATCAATACCAATTCCAAACGCCTGTTTAAATTCCGACATCAAACTTAAAAGCAAACATCCACTTCCGGTTCCCATATCCAAAATTTTATATGAAAAATTTTTATCCTTAAACTCCGACTTTACCGCCTCAATCATAGTTTCACTATCAGGCCTAGGAATAAGAGTTTTTTTTGAAATTTTAAAAGGTAAAGCCCAAAATTCCTTTGATTTAGTAATTTGTGCAATAGGTTCAAAAGCCCCTCTTCTTTTTAAAAGTTTCATATACTGATGGCAAAATTTTAATGGGATTTCAATATTTGGATTTGCAACCAACTCATAACTTTCCATACCCAAAACATACGAAAGCAAAACTTTTGCATCTAAATCAAAACTTTCAACCCCAGCTTCTTTCAAAAAAGATTTACCAGTTTTCAAAGTTTCTTCCAAACTATGTGCCTTACAAATGTCTATCATAAAAATATGATGACACAAATACTTCAATATTTCCACAAGTAGATGTTCCTATTTATTAGAAAGTAAATACTCTGTTGCTTCCATCGCAGCCTGTGCACCACTTGCCGCAGCAATTACTACTTGTTTAAAATGAGGATTTTTCACATCACCAGCAGCAAACACACCTTCAACCTCTGTTGCACAAAGATTTGGTTTTGTTTGAATATACCCTGCATCATCAAGTTTTATTTGCCCAGCAAAAATATCAGTATTTGGTTTATTACCAATAGCAATAAACACTCCTTCTGTTGCATATTCTGTTACATCACCGGTTTGCACATTTTTAACCTTCACAGCAGAAACTTTACCATCTTTTTCAACAATTTCTTCCAAAGTAGAATTCCAAATAACTGAACAATTTGACATATCAAAGAAATGTTTTTGATTTATGTTTTCAGCAGTAAAATGATCCCTTCTATGAATAACAGTAACTTTTTTACAAACGGTTGAAAGATGTAATGCTTCATACACAGCAGTATTTCCACCACCAACAACAAAAACTTCCTTATCACGGAAAAAGAAACCATCACAAGTTGCACAGTATGAAACACCATGCCCAGTCAATGCCTTTTCATTTGAGAGCCCAAGAGTCCTACATGATGCACCTGTCGCAATAATCACAGCATCAGCAGTCACAACATCTCCATTTTCTGTCTTAAGAGTAAATGGACGATTTTTCAAATCGGCTTCAACCACTGTATCAGCAAGGATTTCAGCACCAAAAATTTCAGCCTGTTTTCTCATCTGTTCAGTAAGATACAAACCATCAATTTTTTCTGTAAATCCAGGATAATTTTCTAAATCAAAAGATTTTGTAATCTGTCCACCAAATTCCATACCTGTAATAATAAGAGGTTTATTTCCATTTCTTGCAGCATAAATTCCAGCAGAATATCCAGCAGGGCCAGAACCAATTATAACAACTTCGTGATGTCTGTTCATTTTTATCTCCTTTTAATAAATGTTATTTGCATTATAAAAGAAGCAGAATATTTTTTCAAGGTATTATTTTCTTAATTGTTTTGTAACAATTTCCACATCGACAACTTCATTTTTTTTGCAAAAAAGATAAAGTTCATAATGATTTTCACTATCAAATTTTTTAACCGCATTATCCAACATTCCACCATTTACCTTTACTGATAATACCTTAAATTTAGCTGTTTTACTTACCGGATGAAACCAAACATAGACCTCTCCATTATACGATGATTTTAATTTTAATTTAAAGTCTGAATTTCTAACAAAAGAAACTAAGCCAAATTTTTCCATCTTTTGCATAAACCTATCTTTTTCAATAACAGGACTTCTTGAAAAGGAAACAACATCAATTTTTTTTGAATTTTTTACATTTTGAATATATATTTTTATCAAATTATTATCTATAAAAAGATTTATAAATTTTTTATATGAAATATTTAAAAGATTAACAAATTTCCTTATATAAATATGCCCCATTATCCCAGCATTAAAAGCAGTTTGAAGTCTATTTTCATTATTCATAATCATAAGAAGTAAAGCTCGTCTATATTTTCTAAGGGCACCATATTTTTTAAAATGTTTTGCAATATGAATATAAACTTTTAAAATATCATAAACAGATTGTTTTGCAATTTTTCTAATCTTTTTATTTTGGCTTGCCATTATATTATAAGTAAGGGATCCCGGTCTTTTCCTATAATGATAAATTTCATCATGTATATAATACAAATTTTTACAATGAATCAAATATTCATAAGTCCAAGCATTATCCTCGTGAATAACCCCCTCATAAAATTTTAAATTATACTTATCTATAATAGATTTTTTAAAAAGTTTTCCCCAACAAGACATAAATACTTTAACAATATATCTTGGAGTTATTTCATAAAGTCCTGTTGAACTTTCCATATTAAATCTTTTATACCATTCAAGTTCACTTTTATCCAAAGCAATTTCATCACTAAATCTTTTCATATTAACTTGAATACAATCAGCCTTTTCCCTATTATCCCAAAGATTTTGCATATAGTTTTTTCCAATAATATCATCAGAATCAACAAAAGCTATATACTCAGCCTTAGCATTTTTTAGACCTAAATTTCGTGCACTAGAAACACTTTTATTTTTTTGAATCAATATTTTAACTCTTGAATCAAGCCTTGCATATTTTTCCAAAATACGCTGTGTTTCATCATTTGATCCATCATTTATACAAATAATTTCCAAATCTTTATATGTCTGCCAAACCACAGATTGCAAACACTTTTCAACATATTTTTCCACATTAAACGCAGGTATAATAACAGAAATCATCTATGGCTCCTTTCTTTAAAAATAGTAATATATAAAACACATAAAAATCAAGTTTGAAACTTAATAAGATTTTAATTTCAATATTGTCTCATTAAATTTTTTTTGCTTAAACAAAAAACTTCCAACGACCAAAATATTCACCCCATTTTGCACTGCAAGTTTTCCTGTTTCAAAATTTATTCCTCCATCAACTTCTAATGAAATTTTTCTACCACTCTTTTTAATTAAATTAGAAATTTTTGAAATTTTCACAAGCTGATTTTCCATAAATTTTTGCCCACCAAAACCCGGTTCAACAGTCATAACCATAACAGCATCAACAAAATCCAAAAACTTTTTAACCTTTTTTGCATCAGTTTTAGGATTGACAACAATACAACATTTTTTTCCAAATGATTTAATAAGTTTTATCGATTTCATAGCATTTTTTGCCTCTATATGCACAGAAATTGCATCAGCCCCAGCCTCCACAAATCGTTCAATATATGGCAACGGATTTTTTACCATTAAATGCACATCAAAAAACTTTTTTGTATATGGGCGAATATTTTTAATAAACGCCGGACCAAAAGAAATATTCGGCACAAACACTCCATCCATAACATCTAAATGTATAAAATCCACATCCGAAGAATTCAATTTTTTAATAGTCTTTTGAATATCAAAAAAATCTTCTGATAAAATACTTGCACCAACTAAAACTTTTTTATTTCTCATTTTACTTTTTCCTAAAAATTCTTCTAAACAAAGCATGTGTTTCCGATGGATCCATATCATCCCCATAAATTTTATTTTGCAAATCCTTTGACGCATCTTCAAACGCTTCCACAGTCAAAGTCGAAATTTTTTCATCTTCTATATTCAAAACCAAACGCTTTGAAAGTTCCTTTTCTTGTGTTGAAATAATAATAATTTTATCTTTTGCAATACTTTGCAATAACTTGATAATATTTTCTTTATACTTCTTTCTTAAGCCCAAAAATGGCTGATCAAGAAGAATTACTCGTGGATTACCTACGAATACACGAACAATACTTAAAAGTTT
Source organism: Alphaproteobacteria bacterium (assembly GCA_017938435.1). Taxonomy (GTDB): domain Bacteria; phylum Pseudomonadota; class Alphaproteobacteria; order Rs-D84; family CACZYB01; genus CACZYB01. Next base: position 47,034 of record JAGBBO010000008.1, on the reverse strand, counting down.
AAGTTCTTCCAAAGAAAGCAAATCTGTTTTTGGTGCAATCAAAGTATTATAACCATTTGGCAAACCTTTAACAATCTCATCAAATCCCAAAAGTTTAGAAACCTCTTTGTAATCCATAAAACCTGCAAAATTGTTATCAGCCGAATTTTTTGAAACAAGACAAGTCAAATTTTCCTTGATTGTCCCTTCCATAACAAAAGCTGTTTCACTTGCATAATGTATATAATCTTTTAAACTATCAGTCTTAAGATTTGACACATCATATCTATCAAATAATATTTCACCAGATGATGCTTCGTATCCACCAAAAAGTGAACGCAAGAACAAAGAACCCTCAAATGTATTTTTTGCCCTTACCACATACAAAAGCCCATCTTTAAATGTAAAATTAACATCTTTTAAAATTACATTATTTCTATTATCTTCCAATGTAAAGTTTTTAAGTTCAATATTACCCAAAGTAATATCTTCAATAACTTCTGTTTTTATTGCATCAACCTGTTCTGCCATAACCTGTGCAAGACGCTCTGTTGAATTAGAAAACTTAAAATATTGTGGAAAATATTTTATAAAATTATTTATAAGATAGAAACTATGTGAAAAAAGCAAAAGTATCGCAACCAAAGCCCCTAAACTCATAAACCCAAGATTATAAGAATGTTCCCCAATAAGTGAAAAAATTACAAGCCCGACACAATAAATAACAAATGCAATCACCAAAAACATATCCAATGTGTAATTACGCTTGTATGTATTATCAATAATTCCTCGTTGATAATCTTTCCACATATACATAACCTTATCAGAAAGAGAAAGGCTTTTAAGGGATGATAAATCACGAATTGTATTTGAAACAAGTTCATCACGTTCCTTTATCGCCAATTTTTCCTTATCATCAACTATACCCAAAGTGTATCCTGTTGAAACAATAACAACTATATAAAATAACGCAATAAACAACATAACAAAGAAATATTTTCCAAGCAATATTCCAATAAAACTCATAAACAAAAGAACAAATGGAATATCAAATAAATTGATAATATAAGAACCAGAAAGCCCATTCCTTATTACATCAATATCAGAAAATACAGAATGCCAAAACGCATCATTTTTCTTTTCCATTTTTTTTGCTGGAATTTTAAAAACTTTTTCCAAAATTCCATTACAAATATTAGTATCAATAGAACGCAAAATAAAGTTAATAACTGACGCCCTTTCATACCTAAACAAAAAATTAAAACAAACAACAGAAATAAGGACTATCAAATTCAAAAGGCCATCCCCTTGAAGTGACAACTTAAATTTTTCATCAAACAAAAACATAACAAAAAGAGGTATCATCACCGTCAAAAGATTAATAAAAAATGAAAGTAAAAATACCTTTTTTATTTCCTTTTTAAACGGAGCAATAATCGAAGCAATATCATACCTTGATTTATCATAATACACATTTGCAATTTGATTTTTTATATTTGCCATATTAAATCCTTTCTATCCAAAATTTTCCATCCAAAATTTCATAAATTTATTCCAAAAATTTTTTCCATCCCCATCATCCGATGTTTCAAAAACATAATCCCCTGAAACCTTTGTTTTATAAAAAGCAAAAAGCCCAAGCAAAGTTGAATATTCAGGTTCATTAAACTTTTCAGAAAGTTCAGATTGTATTATTGGTTTTGCAATTCTCACTGGACAATTAAAAATATCCTTTACTATATCCTTAAGTCCCAAAAGTTTTGAACCACCACCAGTAATAACAACACGATGAACACAAGATAAAACTCGTCTATCATCCAAACATTTTTTCAAAATCGAAAAAAATCCCTTTGTAATATTGTTTGAAACAGTCAAAAAATCAGATTTCAAAACTTCTTGCTCATCATTTTCGCCATTTTCCCCAATCATAAATAAATTTATATAATCAGAAAAATCTAATGAAACAGGAGCCTTTGCACCATATTTTATTTTCAAACGCTCTGCCTCAGCCACCCTTACATTTATTTGTTTTGAAAGCGAATTTGTAATTGCATCTCCACCCAAAGGAAGCGAATAATTATAAACAAGTTTATCATCCATAAATATCGCAGCCGACATAGTTGACTTTCCAATATCCAAAACCAAACTTCCTACTTTTTTATCATCTTCAATCAACACTGCCAAAGCCGAAGCATAACCACCAGCAACAACTCGTTTAACATTCAAATTCAAACTTTTGAAAACAGAAATTAAATCAGAATACATCCTTGCATCAACAGTAATCACATGATAATGCACAGTCAAATTTTTTGCAATTTCACCTTCTGGATTATCAACAATTTTATCATTATCAATAATAAACTCCATAGGAATAATATGAACCAAAGCCTCTTTATCCACATCAATATTTTGCTGTAAAGGAATAAGTGATGTCACATTTTTTATATCTTTTGCAGTTATCTTTCGTTCAAAAGAAAAACCTATTTTAGATGGTAAAAAATAAGATTTATATTTAAAATCGGAAAGAGAAATCACAACATCAGAAATATTTTCTTTTGCTTCTTTTTCTGCCATTTCTAAGGCTTGGTTTATTGATTTAGAAAAAGCAGTAAAATCTAAAATTTTACCCCCCTTATATCCAAAAGATTCCACTTCTCCACTACCAATCAAAGAAAAATTTGAATCCTTATCAATAGACATAAGCATAACACACACCTTGCCTGATGCGACATCAATAAAACCAATAGTTTTTCTTCTATCAAATCCCATAATTACCCCTCTGTTTTACAAGAATTTTATCCAAATCTCGTAAATCAATTTCTGAAATGTTTTTACTTAAAATTCCCTGTAAAAATTCAAGTTCAGCCAATTTTGATAAACCTTCTTCAAAATCATTATCCAACTTTACCAAAATACCACTTTCATCCATATTAAAAAAAAGCAAATTCCACCTTAACTTATTCACAAATTGGACACCAACAACATTCTTCATAATATTCGGATAATTTTTTAAATATTCCAACAATGTCAAAAGGTTTTCTTCCGCCTCCTCGCCAAAAACCAAAAGACCATTTTGATATTCAACAGACATATTTAAAACTTTACCATTTTTATCTATAGGATAATATCCATTTTCATTTGCCTTGTATGCAATAACTTCCTTTGGCTTGATAATAATTTTTAAAACATTCGGAAAATCTCGAATAACAGAAACATTTTCCACCCAAGGAAGAACCATAATTTCATTTGATAAAGCAACAATATCCAAATCCAAAAGTTTATCTTGCTCCAAAAATGGAACTATTAAATCCCTAAGTGAAGAAATAGCCAAATCTCTATCAAATAAAATTTTATTTTCAAAAACCACTTCTGGATATGTCATTTTAAAAGCATCATCAGAAACAAGTTTTTGCCTGAAAAGCAAAATCATCAAGACTACTGACATAAAAGCAAAAAATGTCAAACAAAAAAATCTAACCTTCAAAAAAAACTTCTGCATTTTTCCTTATTCCTAATTGCAATGGTATTATAGCAAATTTTTTTCTTTTTTTAAATTAAAATTATTATATAATACACAAAAAAAACAACAAAAGGACAAATTATGGGTAAAATAAGGGTTTATTCAAATAAAAATTTAAGAATTTCAAGCCTTCTTCGCATAGAAGACGATGATTTTCACTACATAAAAAATGTAATGCGATTAAAAAAAGATGAACACTTCATCCTTTTCAATGCAACAGATGGAGAATTTGATTGCAACATAATTGAACTTAATAAAAAAGATTTAAAGGTCCAAATTGAAACTCAACTTCGCACCCCATCTTCTGAAAACCTCAATGATACAGAACTTATTTTTACCCCAATTCGTCACCAAAGACAGGATTTTTTAATTGAAAAAGCAACTGAACTTGGAATAAAAACACTCTCACCTATACTTACAAAAAACACTTCTATAAAAGATATAAATATTGAACGTGCAAACACTATTGCAAAAGAAGCTACCGAGCAATCAAGAAGATTAAGTATTCCAAACATAACTCCCCTTACTTCATTCAATGAAAAAATTGCAAAATTTGATTTCAATAACAGAATTCTTATATACCTTGACGAAAGACAAAATAATAATCAAAACACCGTTGATATTTTAAGAAAATACAAGGGAAAGCCTATATCATTTCTTATTGGCCCCGAGGGTGGATTTGATGAAAATGAATTTGAAATCCTTTCCAAAACACCAGCTATTGGTATAACTTTAGGAAAACTTATTTTGCGTGCAGAAACTGCTGGAATTTCTATAATATCACTTTATAATATAGGTATTGATTAAAGGAGAATATTATGGCATCAATGACATTATCAGAAAAAAAAATCAGATTAAAAGAATTACAAAAATTATTATCTCAATATGATGATGAATATTATCAAAATGATGCCCCTTCGGTATCTGATGCCGAATATGATAAACTTAAAACCGAAGCATTAAACCTTGAAAAAGAGTTATCCCAAGATGACTTATTCACCGATTTGATTGTAAGTAAAAAAGTTGGAAGCAAGGCAAAGGCTGGATTCAAAAAAATAACCCATCCAATCCCAATGCTTTCACTTGAAAACCTTTATACAGATGACGATTTAAAAGAATTTTACACAAGGATTCGTCGTGATTTAGGTTTGATGTCTAATGAAACAGTAGAAATAGTTGCCGAACCAAAAATTGATGGACTTTCTTTCAATGCAAGATATGAAAATGGTATTTTTGTATCTGGTGCAACCCGTGGTGATGGCACGGTTGGTGAAGACATAACCGAAAATCTTAAAACAATAAAAACTTTACCTTTAAAAATAGAAAATGCTCCTGAAATTTTAGAAATTCGTGGTGAAGTTTATATGTCAAAAGAGGACTTTTTCAAACTTAATGAAACCCAAGAAAAAAACGGCGAAAAACTTTTTGCAAATCCAAGAAATGCTGCTGCCGGCTCATTAAGACAGCTTGACCCAAACATTACAAAAAAAAGAAATCTTTCTATAATTTCGTATGCTTGGGGCGAGGTTCAACCTGCTCTTCCATGGAAAACACAAACTGAATTTTATCAAAAAATAAAATCTTGGGGCTTCCCAATACAACCATTCTTTGAAACTTGCACAACATACGAAGAATTACAAACATTTTATAATAAAGTGGCCACAAAACGCCACGCAATTCCATTTGATATCGATGGTATAGTTTACAAAGTAAACAGACTTGATTTTCAAAAAAAATTAGGTTTTATTGCTCGTGCACCAAAATGGTCAATCGCACACAAATTTCCACCTGAACAAGCATTAACTACAATAAATGGTATAACATTACAGGTTGGAAGAACTGGTGTCGTAACACCTGTTGCTGAACTTGACCCAATAAATGTTGGTGGGGTCATAGTATCGCGTGCAACACTACACAATAACGACTATGTAAAAGAAAAAGATATTCGCATTGGTGATACCGTAATAATCCAACGCGCAGGCGATGTAATTCCACAAGTTGTTTCTGTAGTAATGTCCGAGCGACCACAAAACACAACTCCATTTGAAATGCCAAATACTTGTCCTATTTGCGGAAGTATCCTTGAACAAAAAAAAGACGAAGTTGCATTTCGTTGCACTAACTCGCTCTGCCCTGCCCAAATAAAAGAATATTTAAAATATTTCATTTCTCGTGAAGGTTTCAATATTGATGGACTAGGTGCTTCTGGTATCGAATTATTTTTTGAAAAAGGTTGGATAAAAAATCCTATTGATATTTTCACACTTATTCCAAACCATATAAATGACATAAAAAAGCTCGAAGGATTTGGTCCAAAATCCATACAAAACCTTATGGAAAGTATTGAAAAATCAAAACATATAAAATTAGATAAATTTATTTATTCACTTGGAATTTTTGGTGTTGGTGAAGCAACTGCAATAATACTTGCAAATGAATTTGGGTCTATTGATTCGTTAAAATCTGCCACATTTGATAGATTAACAAATATCTATGGCATTGGGGATAAAATGGCAATGGATATAATAAATTATTTCCGTGACGAAACAAAAATCAATATGATTACAGAACTTTTAAATTATATTGAAATAGAAAATCCTGAAAAAATCGAAATAGATAACACAAATCCATTATTCGAAAAAACAATCGTATTCACAGGAAGTCTTGTAAAATTTTCACGAAAAGATGCCGAGGATTTAGCCCGAAAATTTGGAGCTCACCCATCTTCAAGTGTAAGTAAAAAAACAGACATAGTTGTGGTTGGTGCTAATGCAGGATCAAAACTTGAAAATGCAAAAAAATTTGGAATTCCAGTTATTTCCGAAGATGAATTTGCCTCCCTAACAACAAAAAAATAATGATTGTTTTTAAAACTTATATACCTTATAATACAAAAACACAAATAAAGGATATTATATGTTAAAACTTTTTTTAATTGCGTTTTTATTCATAGGAAGCATTCCATCTTATGCGGAAAACATCGAACTTTTTGCCGATGATGGATTGGAATGGAATCAAAAGGATAATAAAATTATTATGCACAAAAATGCGACTGCAAAAACTCCTTCTTATGAACTTAAGGCCGATAATATTGAGGCATTATACAAAGGTAATAACAAAAAAATTTACAAAATTTATGCCAATGATAATGTCAAAATCAAATCTGCAACCGAAAATATTTTCACCGATAAAATGATATATGATATTGATGCAGAAAGAATTGATTTGCTTTCAAACACAAACCCTACTGTTATGAAAAGTAGTGATAGCAAGATTACAACAAAGGATAAAATCATTTATTTTAAAGATAAAAATTATGCAACTGCTGATAATGCAGAAATAACCCACTCCGGCCGTCAAATTTTTTCCGATTATATAAGAATAACATTTGAAAATAAAAACGGTAAAAATCAGGTAAAATATATCCATGCCGATGGAAACATAAAACTTATTGATGGAACCGAAGAACTTTACGGTGACCGTGCCGAATACAATCCACAAAACGGATTCGCTACAATCGATGGAAATGTTCACTTTAAAAAGGGAACCGAAGCAAATCTTTCCGGTGGAAAAATTGTTTATAATATGAATACTGGTATCGCAAAAATATTACCAAAGGACAAAGATAGTAAAGTAAGTGGTGTATTTTCGACACAAACTACATCAAAAAAATAAAGGTTTAAAATGGAAAATCCAAAAGAAATAATTGTTAAAAATATTGCAAAAACTTATGCAAAACGCCCTGTTTTAAAAAATGTTTCTATCAATATAAAGCAAGGTGAAGCTGTTGGGCTTTTGGGTCCAAACGGTGCCGGTAAAACAACATGTTTTTATTGTATAACTGGATTGATTACACCTGATTTTGGAACTATTACTCTTGCCGGTGAAAATATTACGAAACTTCCATTTTATCGCCGTGCCCAAAAAGGTATTGGCTATCTTCCACAAGAGGCTTCTATTTTCCGTTCCTTAACCGTAGAACAAAATATTATGGCAGTCTTAGAAGTTGTTGAAAAATACAAGGATAATCGTATGCAAAAGCTAGAGGAACTTCTTGCTGAATTTTCAATAACTCATCTTCGTGAAAGTCCATCTATCGCCCTTTCCGGTGGTGAAAGACGCCGTCTTGAAATTGCTCGTGCATTGGCAGCAAACCCTGATTTTATCTTACTTGATGAGCCATTTGCTGGTGTTGACCCTATCGCTGTTAATGACATACGAAATCTTGTTTCTCATTTAAAAGACAAGGGATATGGTGTTTTAATTACTGACCACAATGTTCGTGAAACATTGGAAATCACTGACCGTGCATATGTTCTTCATAACGGTGTTGTTTTATGTGAAGGAACACCAGAAGAAATCGTTGCAAACCCTGACGCAAGAAAGGTTTATCTTGGCGAAGATTTCAAAATGTAATCTAAATCATTATTTAAAATAAATTCTAAATAAGAACTTGAAAATTTTTTAAGCTCTTTCTTTTTAAATTTATAAGTTAATTTATGCATAAATGCCCCATTCATTATTTTTTCAAACATCTTTTTATCAAATTTTTCAAAAAGATGACAAAGCAATATATGAGTCGGTGTCTGAACAACCTTTGGCATCCGTTTATACAAATTTGCTGCACTTTTATTTTTATCCACCAATGCACAAAACAATATATGTGCAAAAAAATAATTATACGCACAATTTTCATACTTCCAAAACTTAAAAAGCAAAAGTTTCCACTCTGCTATCAATGGATAATTTGCCTTTGAATAGATAAAACAATTTTGGATTCGTGTCCATAAAAAAGGTCCATCAGATTGAAACATAAAAAATGAATTTTTTTCAATCCATTTTGGTAACGGTTTTGAAAATAAACAAGTCGCATCAACCCAAAATCCACCATATTTTTCAAGTAAACAAACCCTTAAAATATCTGATAAATGAGTAACAGAAATAATTCCTTTTTTATATTTTTCCAAAATATAATCCGGAAGTTTTACAAAAGATTCGAAATTATCTTTTGTAATAATTATATGTTTTCTACCCCCCTTAAATTTTTCAACACTTTGAATACATTTTCTAACAACAGGAGGAGCATTTTTCACCCCTTGCCACCAACATTGAAAAATATATCCACCATCAAAACAATTCAAATTATTAGAAAATACCTTACACTTATCAACATAGCGTTCCGAAAAATAACGCCCAAGATTTCTTGGACTTTCAAATCTAACAAAATTTCGAAATTTATGCCGTAATTTTTTACTAGGAATAAAATCACATATCAAACTAGAAAAGGCCCTAAGAACAAATCTTAAAGCCTTTCTAGTATAAATCATTTATTAAGCACCTCAAATATCTTCTTTTTTAAATCATCAAGCCCCAACATCGCCACACCTGAAATCGCGATAACATCTTTCTTTGATGCTTTTTTAAGAGCTTTTACCTTTTCCTTAACCTCATCTTCGGAAATAGAATCTATTTTATTAAGAACAACAATTTCAGGCTTTTTTTCCAAAATTTCGCCATAATTTTTAAGTTCTTTTTCAATAGATTTATATGCACCAACCACATCTTCTTGCGTTCCATCAATAAGGTGTAAAATTATCTTACATCTTTCTGCATGACCAAGGAATCTATCACCTAAACCAACACCTTCACTTGCCCCTTCAATAAGTCCTGGCAAATCCGCAATCACATATTCCTTGTCAAAAACATAAAACACCCCAAGATTTGGATGAAGTGTAGTAAATGGATAATTTGCAATCTTTGGTCGTGCCGCAGTCAATACCGAAAGAAGTGTCGATTTTCCAGCATTCGGAAATCCAACCAATCCAATATCAGCAATAAGTTTCAATCTTAACCAAACAGCCATCTGTTCCCCAGGTTTACCAGGATCTGCACGCTCCGGTGCCTGATTAGTCGAAGATTTAAAATGCACATTACCCCAACCGCCACGGCCACCCTTGGCAACCAAAACTTCTTCGCCATCAATAATCATATCAGCAATCACAGTTTTCTTATCTTCTGCTAAAATTTCAGTTCCAACCGGCACCTTAATAATCAAATCCTTACCACTTCGCCCAGTTCGTTCCGACCCTTCACCCGGACGCCCCTTTTCAGCACGAAAATGCTGTTGATATCTAAAATCAATAAGAGTATTAAGGTTTCGAACAGCCTTGAAAATAATATTACCACCATTTCCACCATCACCACCATTTGGACCACCAAATTCAATATATTTTTCACGGCGAAATGACATACAACCATTACCGCCATCACCTGCCTCAAGATAAATTTTTGCCTGATCTAAAAATTTCATATCAAACCTCTTACATTATTTTTATTAAATGATATCTGAAAGTAAAAGAAAACTCAAGAAATATTTAAAGTAAAAAAAGTCCCCGACCTGTCAAAAATCGGGGAAAAATCTAATAACTACCAGAAAAGATTAGTAATCTTCTGAAATAAAGTCATATCTTAACTTAAACATAACATATTTATGCTCAAGTTCATAAGGGACTTTATCATCGCGTTCATCGAAATCAACCTTAAATTGACGATATTCAACACCCGCAATTATTGGAGATTCATTAAATCTATATTCAACACCAGCAATAAGTTGTTGAGCATTAACATAACCATCTGAACCACCAGAAGCGACTGATCCATCTTCATTTGCAAAGTCATAATTTACCTTTGCCTTACCATAACCAAATCCAATATATGGATCAACGGCACCAAATCCAGGTATTTCAAAGTAAGCATTTAACATATATGAATCAACTGTTGCACTCATATCATCATAAAAACTTACATCAAATACATAAGAATTTGACTCTATACCACCATCTTCTATATTAGTATTAACCCAAACATCGCCAAGTGTTGCGTTTGTTCCAGTTGGCGTCCAAGGAGTAGGACAGTCTGGATCGTCTGCCGGACAACTCCATGTAGTTGGCTCATCACCATATTGACCTGCTAAATAACCATTAACTTCTTCATTTCCATAAACTGTCCATACATATCCAGGTGATTTAAACTTTGTTTTTTGGTATTCAAATTCAAGTCTAAATGGATTTTGAGAAATATCCCAACCAATAGCAAGAGCCATTGTATTACCACTTTTTGTTTCATAATCATATCCTTCCAAAGCCCCAGCTCTCCAATCAGCAGCCTGATAACCAACACTACCATTATAATTTGCAAGAACATTACCATTTGGAAAACCAGGCAAATCTAATGCATCCTCATAACAAAAAACTTCTTCCCCATTAGCATCTATACACTTATCAGCAGAACCAAATTCTGTTATTGCTGAAGATTTTAAATCTGGGTTTGATCGACCATATCCTGCACTTACATAAAGACCTGCAGCATTCGCACTCGATGCACCAAGAATCAAGGCAAGACCTAATATAACTTTTCTCATAATAAAATCCTTTCCTAAGTTATTTACACATATAATATCATATTTTTTGGACATAGGCAACATTTTTTTCACAAAATTTGTATAAAAAAATAATAATAGCAATTATTTTAAAAATATGTTATCATTATAATATAATGTAAAAGGAAGAATATGAGCATAAATTCAAAAACAAAAGATAAATTTAAAAATGCCACTTTTAAATTAAAAAAATCAAGACTTTTAAAAATTCTTGTTTTATCAGGCGTCCTTTTATCCCGTGGAAAACTTAATTGTGACCTTGTCGCCGAAGAACCACACAACACTCCTATTGAAAACATCATCCCTGATATAGGAATAAATATTACATGCGATGATTCGGACGAATACTTAGCAAAAAAATTAAAAAAAGTCCTAATCGATTTTGAAAATGATAATGAAATCACAAAAAAACTTGTTAAATCTTTAGAACAAAACAACATTGTTTTCGAAGTTTGTAAGGAAAGTGATTTATATGCTGGTTCTTATATGATAGGGGAAGATAAAATTTTAATCCCTAAAAATAACCTTACAAAAATTTTTGAAACAGATGATAAAATGGCATTGCTTCGCCTTAAACGTGCCATTGCCCATGAAACAACTCATATGTTGCAAGATAAAAATGGAATTTTTAAAGATGCAAAACAAATGACCCCTATTGAAAGTTCTATTATCTACACTATTGCTGAACTTGATGCTATATGTAAGTCCTATGTTGCAACAGAGTATGACTATTGGACACCAAATTCTGCATTTGAATGTCTAAATAATATGACACCTTCACTTGAAAATTACACTCAACAGGGTTTTCTTGTCGGTAAAAATTATGATGATAAGGATCCTCGACTTTCATTACAAAAAACCGTCGCTAAATTTAATGATGGAATATTCGAAAATTACCAAAATACTGATGAAATAATAAAAACGATAAAAGAAAAAATAAGACCTGAATTTATGGAAGAAATGGTCGCCATAAACGATGAATACATAAAAGATATTGCAACAAAACAAGTAATCGCACTATTTAATGCAGAAAAGGAATAAAATGATTGTAATTGTTGGTTTGGGAAATATTGGTCCAGAATACGAAAATACCCGTCATAACATAGGTTTTATGACAGTTAATAAAATAAAAGAAGAATACAATTTTCCTGATTTCAAAGAAAAAAATAAATACTTATTTTCAAAACTTGGTGATGTAATTCTTGCAAAACCAACAACATATATGAACCTTTCTGGCGATGCTGTCCTTGCCCTATCCTCTATGTATAAAATAAAACCAGATGACTTTATCATAATTCACGATGATTTGGATTTGGACACCGGAAAAATTAAAATAAAACAAGGTGGCGGAAATGGTGGGCATAATGGGCTTAAAAGTATTGATAAGACCATAGGTCCTAATTATCACAGGATTCGTATTGGTATTGATCACCCACGAAATCACACACCTCAAATTGATGTCGCAAGTTATGTTTTAGGCAAGTTTACCACTGACGAATATGAAAAAATTCAAAAATCAATAAATACAATTTCAGAAAACTTTGAAAATATAATTTCAAAAAAATTTGATAAAATTCTATCTAAATTATAAAAAAATACTAGACTTCTTAATACTGTTATGATAAAATGACACTGTATTTCTTAGAGAGAGGAAAGAGAAGTGTATAAAATAAAAAATTATCTTTTATTGATAACTAGCTTTATGCTATGTGATACTGCATATTCTCAAACCTCCAATATGCAACTACCTCAACAGGTTGGTGTTTATTCTGCAAATTCCTCAAATGCTTCTCAAATGCAGTTGCCACAACAAGTTGGCATATATCAAAGAAATACTGGTAAACGAGTATATGCAAACCCATACACTGTTAATCCATCTATGAAACAAAAAACTGTTGTCGATTATTCAAAATATCCAACAATGAGTCAGCAACTTTACGAAAATACAAACGGATACCAAACTCCAAACAGATATGTTTTACGAAGTCCATCGGTTCAGGCTCGGACACAGGCTATGGCTCAAAATCAAAAATTATCCGAAGAATTTGGAACTGAATATTACTTAACCCTCGGCTATGGAATGGGGTCATTCGAAGGTGAGGGTTTAACAAACAGTCAGATAATTCCTCCAATGAATAATATTTCTAATGGATTGGGTGATCCAAAACTTCTTCATATTGGTTTTGGTGTTATGCAGGATCGTGATACAAGGATTGATGTAAGTTATACAAATATATCCGGACTTAAATATGATTCTACTGCCTATACCGAAGAACAATGGTGTGGTCCAATCGAGTTTAGTTCTAGTGGCGATTTTATGTATGATTGCGTTGATGAATCTGCTGTATCTGGCGGTTCAATAAAATCTAATGCTTTGATGTTAAATGTTCAGGTTCCACTTAACGATTTATTTGGTGGGCCAATACTTGATGGAATACTAACACCATACATTGGTGGTGGTATTGGTATCGCTTTCAATAGTATAAGTGATTATACCGTATATGATGAATACGGTGATGCTGAAATTCCATTGCCTGATGATGATGGTAATTTAGGTTTCCCAACAACAGTTCCTGACGCAAGTGGTTATGCCGATGATCTTACTGGTTACTATCAATATAATGGTGCAATTACTCACTTTGGTGCAATGACTAATAGTGTCGCTTGGGCGATTGAGGCTGGATTTACTGTAAACCTTGATAAAAAAACAATGCTTGATGTTTACTATAGAACTGCAAACTATGGTTCCATTAAATCAAAAGATTATGTTTACTATGTTTACGATGTTGTTGATATCGTTGATCCAACTGATGAAACAAATACAAGCACTGATGGTTCTATCACCGACTATTGTACACAAGAGGCTTTGGATTATGGATTTCTATATAACCCTGATACAGAGTGGTGTGAAAGTGAACCTTACTCTGAAGAAGGATATATAAGCGACGGCTCGGAAAAGGGCAAAATTGAAACAACAGAAATAGGAGTAAAACTTAGATTGATATTCTAAGGAGAAAAAGATGAAAAAAGATTTAAAAAACATATTATTATCTGCGATTGCAATCTTCGAATTGTCATCATCTCCTGTATTTGCACAAAATGCAAATCCTGTTGGTATGCGTTATGTAGGATCACAACAATATACTGGGCAAAATACAACTATTGTAAATCCAAATACACAAACAAAATATGTCGCACCACAAATAAATTCCATATACGCACGACCAATGAATCGTGTAAGTGAAATTCCACTTTATGGCAAAAACAAAAACGTATATTTTTACGGACAACCAAAAAAGGATGAAGGTTCATTTTCTGGTTCTGGACTTTATATGTTCGCTGCTTTTTCAACTGGAAAGACTGAAGATGGTATCAATCTTGAACATGGTGAAATTTCAAATGGTGAAGCTGATGCAAACGATGATATGGGAACTGCAACCGGATTAACACTTGGTGTTGGTCGTGTAATGTCTAATTCATTAAGTGTTGAATTTATGTATTCAAATTACAGTAAAATGAAATACGGTGATTGGGTAAAGATTAATTCTATCACAGAAGAACCTATCTTTGATGAAAACGGAGAAGATACTGGAGAAGTAGAAGAAGTTCCATTTGTTGATGACACTACATACGAAGTTGTAAGTGGTGGTGGTATTACTTCAAGGTTTATTGGGCTTGGTTTCAAATATAATTTGGAAAATCTTTTCGGCTCTATTGCTGGAAGACTAAAGCCGTACTTTGGTTTACAACTTGGTCTCGCTGAAAATTCAATCGATGACTTTACTGTTAGTGATGAAGAAGGTTATTATGATGGAGATTTTATACCAGATTTGAATTCTGAGGACGAAGAAGACCCTATTGGCGATTTAAGTCCAGATGGGACATCTTATTTTGAAGAATCTTATTATAATGGTGAAATAAACTTTATCGGAGATACAACTCGTTCATTCGCCATTGGTGCAGAAGTTGGTTTCTCTGTTGAACTAGAAGGAAACCTTTCAATCGACATTTTCTATAAAATGAATAATTTTGGAAAGGTAAAAACTTCTGGTAATTCTTTATCAATATATGATATCGATACGACTGAATTCTATATATCATCAGAAGAGTCTGAGTGTGCTGATGGTTTTACTATTGCTTCAGATGATGGCACTTACCTTGTCTGTGTTGCTGATGTAATAACTGATGAAGGAATTCAATCATCAACACAACGCCGTGTTCAATCTGGTGATATGAATTTTAGACAATACGGTATCAAATTAAAGTATATGTTCTAAACACTTTTGTAACATCAGGATTAAATATTTTACACAACTAAATAAACAATAAAAAAAATCCTCGGACATACTCCAAGGATTTTATTTATTATTCGTAAAATTTATTTTGCCAATTTTAACTTTATAACTTTATCTTCGATTTTTTCTGTTAAAACATCAACAGGATTTTTTCCTTCATCAGCAGCAGATTTCAAAATCGGAGCATATTCATTTCTATAACTTAAAACCATAGAAACGCCTTCAATAATAACATCAATAACCTTGTATTTATCACCAACTTTTACAATACGCCAATCAACGCTATAGTCTTTATCACCACTTGTCATTGCACGCACTTTACTTGAAACAAAATATTGCCCTTCTTTTTTTCCATTTTTAACATCAATCACATCAATTTTTGAATCAGTGTATGATTCGAATTTTTTAACATAACTATAAACATTAAGTTCGGAAAATTGTTTCACAAAATTAGAAAGTTGCGATTCGCTAATTCCCTTTCCATATACACCCAAAACATTTTTTGCAATAATATCAAAATCGAAATTGTCATTTAAAACTTTTCTAAACGGAATCACTCTTTCATTCGAAGCAACCCCAGTTTTAAAAATTTTAACAATAGCATCATCAATAAGATTTTGCGTATATTTCTTAACATCATCAGCATCCGACGCAAATACAGAAACAGACAATCCTAAAAACAAAAATAAAAACGATACAAATTTTTTCATTTTAAACCTCCATTTTAAATTCAAATAAATTATAACCAAATTAAATTATAAAAAGCATCAGAAATTTTTTCATTATGAATATTTTGTAAAATATTAGCCAAACAAGACTTTAACACCAAAATTTTTGCACTTTCGGTATCAATTCCACGACTTTCCAAAAAGAATAAATCTTTTTTATCAACACCACTTATAACCGCACCATGATAAGCCTTCACTTTCTCTGACCAGATATCCTGCAACGGTTTTATTCTACCTTTTGCATTCGGAGAATTAAGAAGAATTCGCGAAATTTGTGCAGTATCAACACCACTTGTGCCATTTGCACACTGAACCGAAGTCATAAAGTTCACATCAGCCTCATCATTCACTGTCGCAAACAAAGAAACATTACTTACGGCATCATCCTTATTGTGTTTTATAAGGAAACTAATATCAGAATTTTCCTTATTCTTTGCATCAACAGATAAAACACTATCAAACTTAATTTCTTTTTCAGCATCAAATTGATAAAAACTTCTAAAAATTCCCATTTGCTTAATAAATACAGCCTGATTAAACTTTGCATAATCAGAAATAGTAAAGAAATTATTTTCAGCCATACACGAATTTTGCGAAACATTATAATATCTATAATGATTTACAAAAGAGTTTTCACCAATATCAAACTGACAAACCTTGTTCTCAAAATATTTTTCATCCAATGAAAAATTAGATTCTATAATATCAACAAAAGAATTTTTACCAACCTTTACAACAATTCTTGGATTAACAAAAAGTTTTTGTGTATCAGAACAAACAATAGAAATAATGTGTATTGGTTTTTCAAGTTTTGTATTATCTGCAACATCAACAACAATTCCATTTGATAAATATGCAGAATTAAGAGCAACCAAAGCATTATCATCACAACGCAATTTGTCATCTAAAAAATCCGCATCATCATTCAATGAACACAAAATTCCATCCGAAAAAATCGAAAATGGAAGTTCTTCCTCTGATGAAAGTTCAGAACTATACCTTCCATTAACAAGAACTATTGTATATGCCTCCACATCAAGCATTGGATACTTTAACATTATATCAAAAGACGGAGCCACATCACACAAAGGATGTTTAAAATCATCACCAGAAATAAAATTTGAAATAAACGGATTTATCGTTTCATAATTTTTCAAATACGATTCGAACCCTTGGCGTTTAAATTTCAAAAACCACTCTGGAAATGACGAAGAAGCCAACAAACTATACTCCTTTGCAAAAGGAATATGTTCATCATTTTCAATCATAGAAAAATTACTTTTCATCATCACAAAATCCTTGTTTTATAACTTTCTCAGCCAATGTTATATCTCCATTTTGTACCACAACACCATCTTGCATAACATGAACAAAATTAGGTTTTGATAAAGATATAAGTTTTTCATAATGTGATACTATAATAAAAGAAACTCCAAACTGTTTCAAATAATCAATAGCCCTTGCAATAATATTCACTGCATCCACATCCACACCACTATCAGGTTCATCAAGCAAAGCAAGTTTGGGTTTCAAAAACAACATTTCAAGCATACTTAATTTTTTCTTTTCACCACCACTAAATCCTAAATTCACTTGTCGTTTAAGCCATTCATTTGGAATTTCCAAAAGTTCACAATATTCCTTTGCCAACTTAAAATATTCAGGTGCAGTCAAAGGTTTTTCTCCCCTCGCCTTTCTAACACTATTCACTGCATTTTTAAGAAGATTCGATACCGAAAGTCCTGAAATTGCAGGTGCACTTTGAAAACTTAAAAATATCCCAGCCCTTGCAACATCACAAACGGACTTTTCAAGAATACTTTCACCCAAAAAAGAAATATCTCCACCAATAATTTCATATTTTGGATTCTTAACAATAGTATTTAAAAGCGAACTTTTACCACTTCCATTTTTTCCCATAATGACATGAGTTTCCGATGGTCCAATATGCAAATTGACACCATTTAAAATTTGTTTTCCTTCTACACTAACTTTTAAATCTTTTATATCTAACATTTTAACCCTCTATACTAATATTTATCAATTCCTTTGCTTCCATAGCAAATTCCGCAGGAAGTTTTTTAATAATATCCGAACAAAATCCATTCACAATAAGACCCAATGCTTTATCTTCATCAAGCCCCCTTTGCATCATAAAGAATAATTGTTCCTCACTAACTGATGAAACAGAAGCCTCATGTTCAACCACCGTTGACATATTTGCACCAATAATATCAGGCAAAGCCAAAGCCTTTGAATTATCACCAACAACCAAAGTATCACACTTTGTAAAATTTCTCGCATTCTCAGCTGTTGGAGCAAACTTCACCATTCCCCTATAACCATTAACTGATTTTCCAAGAGCGATTCCCTTTGTTATAATAGTACTTGTTGTATCACGCCCAAGGTGAATCATTTTCGTTCCTGTATCTGTCATCTGCATATTATTTGTCAGTGCAACCGAGAAAAACTCCCCTTTACTTCTATCACCCTTTAAAATACACGATGGATATTTCCAAGTTTTTATAGAACCAACTTCTAACTGTGTCCATGAAATAGTAGCATCTTCGAAACACACACCTCGTTTTGTTACGAAATTATAAACACCACCCTTTCCATTTTCATCGCCTGCATACCAATTTTGCACAGTAGAATATTTTATCTTTGCCCCTTTACAAGCAACAAGTTCAACCACCCCAGAATGTAGCTGATTTGAATCCCTTATCGGAGCAGAACACCCCTCCAAATAAGAAACTTCACTCCCTTCATCAGCAACAATCAATGTTCGTTCAAATTGTCCCAATTTTTCAGTTTGAAGACGGAAATAAGAACTAAGTTCAATCGGACATTTTACATTTTTCGGAATATAAACAAATGTTCCATCCGAAAACACCGCAGCATTAAGTGCAGCAAAGAAATTATCCTCCGGAGGCACAACATGTGCCAAAAATTTCTTAACCAAATCCGGATACTTTTGTAATGCCATAGAAATAGGACAGAAAATAATTCCCATTTCCAAAAGTTGCTTTCCATATGTCGTTCTTACAGAACTACTATCGACAACAGCATCAACGGCCTGACCTTTAAGAATTTTTTGCTCCTCCAAAGGAACACCCAACCTTTTATATGTAGCCTCAATTTTATCATCAACGCTTTTGTTTTGCTTAGGCTTTGCAAAAAAGTAAATATCATTATAATTTATAGGATCATATTCAAATGCAGCCCAATGAGGTTCTTTCATTTTAAGCCACTTTGAATAAGCATCTAAACGAAAATTCAAAATATCTTCGGATTCGTTATTTTTTTTACTAATGTATCTAATAACTTCTTCGGATACACCTTTTTTTTCAATCACATCTAAATCAATTTTTGGATCAAATCCTGCCTTATACTCCACACCATTTTTTGCTATATCTTTGATTCTGTCTTCACTTGCCATATTATCAATCCTATATTACTTTGTAATATAGTTAAAGTAATACACAAAAAAAAGTTTTTCAAGAATAAAACTATTTTTCTATTGGTGAAATTTCCAAATTTTCCTGCATAAACGATTCATCCTCAATAGAATCGAATACATTTGCATGACGACCAGTAGCTTCATCTTTCATATTAAGAGCGTTAAGAAGAACATTTCTAACTTTTCCAAGTTCCCCCTCCTCCAAAATAGAAGAAACAAAACCATCCAAATCATATTTTGAAACAATTCTTAAAAGTTTATCATATTTATCTGAAAATATAGAAATAACCCCAGCAAGAGATTCGTCCCTTTTAAGAAGTCTTCTCAAACTTTCATCAAAATGAGGAGTCGATTCTCTTTTATCTAAAATAATTCTACAAACAGCATAAAGTCTGTTATCTCCTGTCTTTGAAAGTGCATCATAAATAACAACATCCGATGCGATTCCCGCCTTTGCAATAATATCCGCAATAAATTGGCTCATATCATTCAAAATCATAGGCATATTTACAAAAAACTGATTTGTAAAACCAAGTTTTCTTACTTCAATCAATGACTTACCTACTGTTTGAATACCGGACATTTCTGACTTTGAAATCTGTAAAAGATTCGCAATTATCATTTTTGTTTGGTTCATAGACGCTATTACATAAATAACAAGTGCAATCATAAGCAATATAAGAATAGGAAGACCAACAGCAAATAATACATACGACATATCACTTGGCAAAACTTCCGCGACTCCCCCAAAACCGTAGCTTGAAAGGAAATAATGACTTCCCCAAAATCCCCAAAAAATACATAAAAAACAAATAAAACCAATAATATAATAAAGCACAGACATCCCTGTTTTCTCCCATTTTTAATTAAAATCTTAAAGTATTATATCACAAAAAAATCTTAAATTATAGATTTTTCTATACTTTTCCTTAGTCAAGCATTTTATTTTCAAAAAAACACAAAATATAGTTTGCATTCATTTCAAAAACACTATATATTGTAAATACAGGAAAAGAAGGATTAAAAAACAAACACTTATGAAAGAATCTCTGGATTCTTTTCACAAGAAGAAAAAGAGAAAAGGAGGCAAAAGTGGCTGATAATACAAAAGATACAAACATTGTATCCATGACACCAGTAAATAAACTCAATATAACAAAAATAGTAAAAAGAGATGGCGAAGTCGTTGACTTTGATATTGAAAAAATTTCTAATGCTATAAAACAAGCTGGTGAAGCTACTACCCCATTTTCAGAAGAAGAACTTTTAAGATTAACAAACACTGTTGCAAAATTCCTAAACCACAAATATAGTGCCGAACAAGCTGTATTCATCGAAAAGGTTCAAGATGTTATAGAACAGGCTTTAATTGATTCCAACTATTATGAAACAGCAAAGGCTTATATATTATATAGAGAAAAACGTGCACAAAATCGTGAAGCTGAAAAGATTAAAATTGATGTTGAAAAATCAATTACTGAATATTTAAAACAACTTGATTGGCGTGTAAATGAAAATGCAAACCAGGGATATTCTTTGGGTGGAATGATTCTTAATATTTCTGGTAAAGTTGTTGCAAATTATTGGCTTTCATACATTTATCCAAAAGAAATTGGCGAAGCACACAGAAACGGTGATTTCCACATTCATGATTTAAGTATGCTTTCTGGATACTGTGCAGGTTGGTCACTTCGTGCATTATTAGAAGAAGGTTTCAACGGTGTTCCTGGACACATTGAATCTGTTGCACCGAAACATTTATCATCTGCTGTTGGTCAAATGGTAAACTTTATGGGCACACTTCAAAATGAATGGGCTGGTGCACAGGCATTCTCTTCTGTTGATACATACCTTGCTCCATTCATAAGACTTGATAATATGACATATGATCAAGTAAAACAAAAGATTCAAGAACTTATCTATAACCTTAATGTTCCAAGTCGTTGGGGAACACAAACTCCATTTACAAACTTCACATTCGATTGGGTATGTCCAAAGGATTTAGCACCGCAACATCCAAAAATTGGTGGTAAAGAAGTTGACTTCACCTATGGTGATTTACAAAAAGAAATGGATATGATTAACAAAGCATATATCGAAGTTATGACTGCTGGTGATGCAAAGGGTCGTCCATTTACATTCCCTATTCCAACATACAACATTACAAATGATTTTATTTGGGAAGGCGAAAATGCAGATTTGCTTTTTGAAATGACTGCAAAATATGGTCTTCCATACTTCCAAAACTTTATGAATTCAGATTTAAAACCAACCGATGTTCGTTCAATGTGTTGCCGTCTTCGTCTTGATGTTCGTGAACTTTTGAAACGCGGTAATGGACTTTTTGGTTCTGCTGAACAAACTGGTTCTATTGGGGTTGTAACAATAAACTGTGCAAGATTGGGTTATAATTACAAAGGCAATATCGAAGGATTATATTACCAACTTGATCATCTTATGGAACTTGCTAAAACAAGTCTTGAAATCAAAAGAAAAACAATTCAAAAACTTATGGATGGTGGACTTTACCCATTCACAAAAAGATATCTTGGCTCACTTCGTAACCACTTTGCAACAATCGGTGTAAATGGTGTAAACGAAATGATAAGAAATTTCTCTAATGATGAATACGACATTACTGATCCACGCGGACACAAGATGGCTGCTGACCTTCTTGAACACATCAGAAGTAAAATGGTCGAATTCCAAGAGGAAACTGGCAATCTTTATAATCTTGAGGCAACACCTGCCGAAGGAACAACATATAGATTTGCTAAAGAAGATGCAAAATATTTTGCAGACATTATTCAAGCAGGAACAAAGGATGCTCCTTACTATACTAACTCGACTCAAATTCCAGTTAGCTATACTGATGACCCATTCGAAGTTCTTGATATGCAAGATGATTTGCAAACAAAATACACTGGTGGAACAGTTCTTCACTTGTATATGGCAGAAAGAATTTCTGATATAAATAATTGTAAGAACATAATCAAACGTGTATTTGAAAACTATCGCGTCCCATATATAACAATCACTCCAACATTCTCAATCTGTCCAAAACATGGATATATTGCAGGTGAACACGAGTATTGTCCAATATGCGATGAAGAAATAATATCAAAATCTGAAAAAAAATTTTAGTTTTTGATTGAATAAAAAGAGAAAAAAAGATATAATAACAAAAAGGAGGAAATGAAAATGAAAACATTCGAAACAACACTTGATAATTCACAAAGAACTAAATGTGAAGTTTGGACTCGTGCTATGGGATATTGCCGTCCAGTATCAAATTTCAATAAGGGAAAAAAATCTGAATTCTATGAAAGAAAATATTTTACAGAAGAAAAAGCAATTTCCTCCATGCAAGCACTTTCATGCGATTGCTGTGAAGCACAAGTTGCATAAAAAAATCATCGTTTTATTAAAAGGACGCTCCTTTTGGGGGCGTTTTTTATTTTACTTTCCCTTAAAAATATGATACCATACAAAATGATATTATATAAAAAAACAAGGATATAAAAATGAACAAACACAATTATACATATTCTGATATAAGAAATATTTTATCCGATATTGAGAAGGTATCTTTTTTACTCCATTCAAATATTTTCGATAATGTTGATTGGACTATTCACAATAGCCCAAAAGGAAAAAATAATGAATACCAAAAACTTGAATGGTATAATTTTGAATTTTTATATAAAATTTCTCATCAATTAACAGACAGCAATACTGAATTTTTTGAAAATGAAAAGGATATAAATAAACAAGGAATTTCTCGCATTACAGTAGATGAAAATTTCCTACATAAACAAAAACAAGATGCAAAATTGCGTGATGCAATTTTAAAAGCAAGAGTTCGTTTATTAAACGAAATGATTCGTGCGATTGATAGGAATAAAACTGCTGCTGAAAAACATATCCAATATTGCATTGCTCTTGAAAAAGCAGCAAAAGATGAAATTCAACATCCTGATACTAACTACGAAATTTATCATCAAATAGAAGAACTTTATCCAGAAAGAAAAAAAGAAAAAATTTTGGAAAAGATAAACACAAAAACATATTAAAAAAAATGCCTTGGTTTTTCCAAGGTATTTTTTATCCCTTAAATCCTTGTGCCACAACATAAGTTTCGGCACTTTCCTTTCGCGAAGATTCTGGTTTAAAATGTTTAACTGTCGTAAATCGTTTTTTCATTTCCTGAAGCAACCCAACCTCAGTTCCACCTTGACGAACTTTTGCAACAAAAGCCCCACCCTCACGCAAAACATCTACTGCAAAATAAAACCCCTGCTCAACCAAAGCCATAATCTGTAAATGGTCAAGTGTCGCATTTCCAGTTGTATTAGGGGCAATATCCGAAATCACAGCATCAGCCTTTCCATTCAAGGCATCAATCAAAAATTCCTTTGCTTCATCTTTATTGAAATCTATCTGTTTAAAGTGAACTCCATCAATAGGTTTCATATCCAAAATATCAATAGCAACAACATTTCCTTTTCCAACGCGTTTCACAGCAACATCACTCCAACCACCCGGAGCCGAACCTATATCGACAACTTTTTTACCCTTTTTAAAAATATGAAATTTATCATCTATTTCCATAATCTTAAAAGTTGCACGAGATCTATATCCCATTTCATGGGCCTTTTTCACAAAAGGATCATTTAATTGTCTTTGAAGCCATTGTGTAGAAGATTTTTTTCTATACTTAGCTGTCTTAACCCTAACTTTTATTCTATTTACTGTTGCGACCATAAAACACCTCTAAAAAAAGTGGACAATCTATAAGCCGGATTCTGTAATCAGGGACCATTCATCTTGAATATACATTACTGCATATTTCATTGCAACTTACCCGAGGGCTCCCAAGAGTAATCAACACCCCCATATTTAGTCTTGCACCAGATAGAGATTGCCGCGTTTCACTCCCAACTAAATGGGCTCGTCTCTGTGGCTCTTATCCTCGAATTTCTTCGGGTGGGCATTACCCACTATCTTTCCCTTGCGGTGTCCGGACTTTCCTCTGCACAACAAGTCATACAGTAGTCCCTCGACTGTCCACAAATTGATAATATATTTTTTTAGTTTAAAAATCAATAAGAATATGATACACTTTTAATATGAGAAAATTAGGATTGATTTTGCTATTTTTATTTTTTCATACCGAAGTTTTGGCCTCACCTGCTCGCTTTGGTGGTTTTTCATATAGAAAAGATGAATACGGTCGTGTAATTCTTAATGAAGGTAGTGAAATATTTAACGAAGGACCAATTCAACTTGAGGAAGAACCGGAACCTCCTTATTATTTAGACGAAGATCAACTTCCTTCTCAATCACAAGACAAATACCAACTAATTTATACTATGGATGATGTTTATCGTGAGTTAGAAACAACTCAAAAAAAGACATCTATAAATTATAAAATCCAAGATGAAAAATACACAACTCCTCCGGTTTATTCTATGAAAGATTTACACGAAGGAAAGATCAACAAATCTTCTAAAAACTCCGATGAAGAGGAAGAATACGAGGAAGAATATGAAGAAGAATATGAATATGAAGAAGAAGAGGAATAATACCTAAAATTGAGGTATTTCACAATCCCCCCAAATTTCTTCTAAATAACTTTTTCCATTTATATTTCTACATTCCACATCAGGAAGTGATTGCAAAAGTCGTGTCAAAGATTCGGTTGTCGCATCCGTGGACATAGTTTTACAATCCTTATTCATTTTACTTTGAACAAATGGATATTTATAAATAATTCGTTTTATACCAACCTGTAAAATATGTTTTAAACAATTTTCACACGGAGCATACAAAGTATATAAAATACAATCAGTCAAATCTCGTTTAGCAAACAAAATTGCATTCATTTCTGCATGAATAACAAGATGATATTTCATTGGTCGTTCTTGTGTCATTTTACTTTCATTACAACCACTAATAAAGCCATTATAACCAAATGACACAGGTCTATAATTTTTATCAACAATCACAGTCCCAGTTTTCGTTGATGGATCTTTTGATTTCAAGGCAACCTGCTCAGCAATTCCAATAAAATATTCATCCCACTGCATTTTTAAACTCCTTTTCTTTTAACAAAACTTGTGATATTATAAAAAAGTAAAGGAGAATATACAAGAAAAAATGCACATTTCAAAAATAAAAGAATTATGGTTAGATTTTCTTATCTCTGAAAGACGAGTATCACAAAACACCGTTGATGGATACAGTCGTGATATTGATTTTTTCATAAAATATCTCACACAATTTGAAGATATAAAAAATATAGATAATAAATTTTTAAATAATATCTCTATTTCCACATTTCGAAGTTTTCTTGCATCTCTTACCCGTGAAAACAAAAGCAATGTTTCCATAGCACGAAATGTTTCCAGCATAAAAAATTTTTTCAAATTTATGGAACAAAATGAAATTGCCAATAATCAAGCAATACAAATTCTTCATTCTCCTAAAATTCCCAAAAAACTTTCAAAATCCGTTGCAAGTGTTGATATTATAAAATTATTTGATAGCTTTAATAAACTTGCGAAATATCCATGGATTGCTAAACGCGACATTGCACTTTTCACTTTAATATACGGATGTGGACTTCGTATTTCCGAAGCATTAAATTTAAATGTTTCTGATGTTTCTTCAAATGATATGTTAAGGATTACCGGAAAGGGAAACAAAACTCGACTTGTTCCTCTACTTGATGTTATAAAGGAAAAAATAAACGACTATCTTAAAATTGCACCTTTTGATTTCAAGGCAAAAACCCCTCTTTTCCGTGGTGAAAAAGGTGGGCGTCTTACCTCCCGAGTTGCAGAACGAGATATAGCAAATGCCCGAGATTATATTGGGCTACCTCAAACAACAACACCCCACAGTCTAAGACATAGTTTTGCAACACACCTTCTTGCAAACGGAACGGATTTACGCACTATCCAAGAATTACTTGGTCACAGTTCTCTCTCCACAACCCAACTTTATACAAAAGTTGATATGGGTAAAGTTATAGAAAGTTATAACTCCGCACATCCTCATGCAAAATAAAAAGAAAATCTATTTATTGACAAATTTTCATTTTATTATATAAATAATATCAATAAATTTGAAATCAGGAAAAAAATGCGTGTAAAATATGAATTAAAAGATAAAAAAGGCAATCAATATCCTTGTAATATTTATGAAATAGGTGTTGATACCTACGAAGTTATAGCCAAAACCGGATTCCTAGCAAGAGAATATATTGGTCGTTATACTTTAAAAGAATTACTCCTTATGCGAGAAAAAGGTATTCTTTTAGAAATTCCATTATATTCAAGATAACAATATTAAAAAACCGCTCACACAGAGCGGTTTTTAAAACACTTATTCCACAGTCACAGACTTCGCTAAATTTCTTGGTTGATCTACATCCTTTCCAAGGAAATTACTTATATGATAAGCCAAAAGTTGGAACGGAATAACTGACAAAAGAGGAGATAATATATCTGACACTTCTGGAATTTTTATAATTACATCAAAAAGTTTTGAAAGTTTTTCATCATTCGATGATGTAACTGTAATAAGTTTTGCATTTCTTGCCTTTGCCTCTTCACAATTTGAAATGGTTTTATCATACGAAATATGTCCTGGAATAAGAACTGACACCACCGGCATATTTTCATCAAGAAGAGCAATAGGCCCATGCTTTAACTCCCCAGCGGGATACGCATTTGCATTTATATAACTTATTTCTTTAAGTTTCAAAGCACCTTCCATCGCAGTTGGCAAATTCACACCACGACCTATATAAACAAAGTTTTTATATTTTGAAAGTTGCTCTGACTTTTTCTCAATATCACCTTCTGTTGTTAAAATTTCTTCCATTTTTGTTGGAATAGATAAAAGTTCTCTTTTTAAATCAGAAAGTTTATCTAAATTTTCACCCTTTATCTCAGCAAGATAAATTGCAAATAAATAAAGTGTTAAAAGTTGAGCTGTATAAGATTTTGTAGCAGCCACACTAACTTCTATTCCTGCATTAACATTTAAAACACTATCCGCATACCTAGTAATATTTGAATCTGGTCTATTGGTAATCACAACAATATATGCGCCTTTTCCCTTTGCCTGTTTCACAGCAGTAATAGTATCCGCAGTTTCTCCACTTTGTGAAATTGCAATAACCAAACTATTTTCATCAGTAGTATTTTTTCTATAAATATATTCACTAGCAGGTTCTACCTCCACACTTACACCGGCAAAATCTTCTATCAAATATTTTCCAATCTGCCCCGCATGAAGCGAAGTTCCACATGCAATAATTTGAACCTTTGAAAGATTTTTAAGAGTATCTTTTGATATTTTAATTTCAGGAAGCTCAACTGAACTATTAACATCAATAATTCTTCCATTCAAAAGATTTCTAACAATATTTGGTTGTTCGTGTATTTCTTTAAGCATATAATGCTTATACCCCATTTTTGAAATAGCATCTGTTTCCACGAACATTTTTACAATTTTACATGGAATTATAGTTCCATCTAAATTTTCAATACTTACACTGTCCTTTTTAACAACTGCAATCTCGTCATCATTAAGATAGATAATATTTGAGGTCAAAGATATAATTGCAGGAATATCACTTGCGATTATATTTTCATTTTCCCCTACACCAATAATAAGAGGTGCATTCTTTCTAACACACACAATATTATCTGGCTCATTTATACTCATAATACAAAGGGCATAAGCTCCTTTTAATTGAGGCAAAGCATTTTTTACAGCCTCTTTTAAATTTTTTGTATTTTTATATTCCTCTGATATTAAATGAGCAACAACCTCTGTATCTGTTTCTGATTTAAAAACACAACCCTTTTTAATAAGTTCTTCTCTAAGTTCTTTAAAGTTTTCAATAATACCATTATGAACAATAACAATATCCGAAGTTGTTGATGTATGAGGATGAGCATTTACTTCATTTGCCTTTCCATGCGTTGCCCACCTTATATGACCAATTCCCATAAATGGATTTTTTATTTCTGATTTCACAGTAGAAAGTTTATCTTTTAAATTTTCCAACTTTCCAACTGCCTTATATACCTTTATTTTATTTTCATCAAACAAAGCAACCCCAGCGGAATCATATCCACGATACTTTAATGTATTAAGACCATTTACAAGTATTTCTACTACATCAGAGTTTCCAATATAACCAACTATTCCACACATAAAAAATTCCTTTCATTTTGTTTGAAACATAAGATAATTTTACTGCATAACAGCCCCCTATGCAAAACAATTTTATGAAATATTTAGAAATAATTCTTATATTTTTAGAATTTTATCACTTTGATTTTACAAGATATTTTAAGATATTTTCTTTTCTATCTCAAGATTTTCAGTATTTCTCTTGTTGTCTTTTTCACTTGAAAAATATGCACACCACAACATAACAAAAACAAATAATACTAAAATAATCAACGCAAAAACTTTTAAAATATTTTTAAAAAGATTCATTGTGGCCTCCTCTCTTACATACAAATATATAATACCACAAAATAATCCTTTATGCAAAAGAATTTATTTTATTTTTGTTCTTTATATACACTAACTTTATCAGAATAAGTTGATTTAATAGTCAAACTATGCCCATCACTATAATCTTCTGATAAAATAAAAGATTTATCCAAAGCAATTTTTCCCTGACCATCAGGTAAATCTAAAATAAGTTTCGGAATCAAATGCCCTCCAATATGTCCCCACATACCAGCAACTAATTCCCTTGCTTCATCAATAGACATTCTGAAATAAGATGTTCCTTTTGCCTTATCCAAATAATGAAGATAATGAGGAAGCACTCCTGCCTTTACCAATGCCCAACTAAGATTTATTAAATCCTCCACCGTTCCATTAACACCTTTAAGAAGTGGTGCTTGATTTACCTTAATCAAATCAAGTTTTTTAAGTGAGTTACAAAGGTTATCAGTAACCTCCCTTGCATGAACAATATGGGTCATAAGTATAATAGGCAATTTTTTATTCATACTATTTAAAAAATCTGCTAGATCATCAGTTATAATATCAGGATTATAAACAAAAGCCCTTGAATGGATTCTTATTCCTTTTATATGCAAACACTCACTAATAATAAATTCAAACACTTGCTTGAATTTTTCTCTTGGCATACAAAAAGGATCACCTCCAGAAAGAACTACCTCTGATATTGACTTAGTATTTTTTATATATTCCAATGATTTTTTAAACTCTTGTTCATCAAAAATATCATTATTACCAAAAACTTTACATTTTCTAAAACAATATCTACAACGACTTGCACATTTATTTGTGGTAAGCAACAAAACCCTGTCTGGATAGCGATGAATCAACATTTTTGTTTTCAAAGTTTTGAATATTTGACTATCATCCCCTATTGGATCCTCAAGTTCATCTTTTTTATCTACCAACTCTTTCATACAAGGAACAACAATTTTATACAACGCATCATTGGGATTTTTCCAATCAACAAGATTTGCATAATACTCAGTAATATGCACACCATACTTTTCAATCACTTGTTTGATTTCTGGATTTATATCAGGTTGAAACTTTTTTAAATCATCAAAATTGTTAATCATAACTTACTCCATTTTATATGGATTATATGCCTTTATATAAAATTTACAAATAAAAGTTGTAGAAAGACATTCTTTATCATCAAATATTGTTTTCGCCAAACAACATTTCAACCAAAATCAATACCTTGTCACAACATTTATAACCGAAGAATTATCAACCTCTATCGCACCATTACATTTAGGGCATCTAAGTTTTGATGTCTGTTTCGAAGTTCCAGTCAGTCTCAAAAGTTCAGCCTTACAATAACGACACCTATGTTCAAAACTAAAAATCTGCCGTTTTCCCTTTTTATTAATCCAAGTCATAAAAAATCCAAACTGCACCTGAAACTTATGACATTTCGGACAATAATAAGCAATATCCAAAAGTGCCGCCGCATAAATATTTTCAATACCAACTTCATCTGCAATTTCTCTTGCTTTTTCAAGTTGATCTAAAAGACCTTGATATTTTTCAAGACTTTTTTCATCTTTTTGAAGTTTATTCCAATCCTTCATTATCCTTTTATCATTTTTTCTATTCAAAAGGAATAATGCAATCCTTTCTGCATCTTTCGGCATAATTCCCGAAGCAACAAATGTAGAAAACCCCCTAAACGAAAAATCGCAAGAATGGTCTTTTTTATTTTTACAACAATATTCAATACAAAGTCTTTCCATACTAAAAGAATTACATAAAAATTCTTATTTATCAACAAAAATTTAAATATATTGACTTAAAAATTTTTACTTATAATATATAGGAAAAGGAATAAAATATGATAATAAAAACTTTTATAAATCCTCCATTTGGCAACAATAACTATTTAATAATTGACGAATCAAGTCACGACGCCGTCCTTATTGATTGCAGTGCACCATCACCAGACATAATCGAATTTTTAAAGGATAATAAAGCAAACCTAAAATACATTCTTATCACCCACGGTCACTTTGACCATATAATGGGGCTTAATTATTTTAGGGATAAATGTCCTGCACCGGTATTTGCACCAGCAAAAGATAAAGATATAATCAACCATATGCTCGATTATATTGAAAATACAAAAAATACTCTTAACAGTATTCCAAATTACACCCCTGATACAAAAATTCCTGTAATTGATAATTATTTTGACAATGATATCTCATTCAAAATTGGCAATAATGAAATAAAAGTTATCTCAACCCCTGGACACACAAGTGGTAGTGTTTGCTTTCTTTTAAACGACACTTTATTTTCTGGTGATACAATGTTTTACCACAGTTATGGGAGAACTGATCTTCCCAGTGGCAATGAAACAGAAATCTTTAAAAGTCTTGATTTACTCCTATCACTACCCAAGGAAACCGTCGTTCTTCCTGGACACGGCAATGAAACAACAATAAACGAAGAATTAAATTTTTACGGAGCAAAAAATGAATAAAAATATTAAAATAAAAATGTGTAAAAGCGATTATAAACTAGCATTAAATAAATTAAAATTATATAAAAAGAAATACCGCTCTTTTGATGATATAGACAACTACGAAGATTCTGTAAGCATTGATTTTTTCTGTGAAAAAATCGCAAAATATCGTCACTATGAAACATTTTTTCCAGAACTTATTGAAACGCAAAAGTAATTAAAAAAGATTCTTTTTTGACTTTGCTACTACTTCCCAAAAATGATTCAAAAGCCAAGTTTCCATCTTTGGCCCCATATACGCCATTGCCAAATCCTTTGACATTTCATCAGCAATATTAAAACAAAGTTGTTGAAAATCAGTATCTGTAATTTTTGCCATAGAATTAAGTTTCATATCCTTTGTCAACACAAAAACCCCAGATTTTTCAGATTTAACATTAGGTTTAATAAAAATATCCTGTGATTTTTTAGGTTCCTCAACCACCTTATCCATAGGAGAAATTTCCAATGGAAAACTTTGCACATTATCATCCGGAGCAATGGTCATCTCCACTTCGGCGCGTTTTTCTCTATCAGCCAAAGCCTTTTTAATACGCTTTAAAATTTCATCCATCGAAGGATTATCAGAATAATTTGCCATTTTTACCTCATATATTTTCTTATATAATAACAGATTTTTCTTATAAAATAAAGCATAAAAATATTTAAAAAAAAATAATTATATGTTATATTGAAAAAGAGGTGGAAAATGATAACAATATTGGAACCTGCTTTTGACATACTTATCACCCAAGACCAAAAAATAATGTTGGTAATAATGTCGCGTCCTGATATGCAACAAAATCCATTTTTGGTATTCGATAGGAAAAAGACTATGGCACTTTTCCGCGATAAAAATGAAATAATCAAATTAACCGACATTCCACGAAAGGCATTAAAAGTTTTAAGATCCGCCACTGAAATTCTTGTCACTGAAATGACAGAGGAAAGCGTTCCAACCAGACAATATTCTGTGAAACTTATTTTTGATTCACAACTAAATAAAAAACTAAAAAAAGAAAAGCAAGTCTTATACTAACCCTCACATTTTTGCATTGTTCCAAAGCAAAAATCCAGCTATTGTAATAAAAATTATTACATATAAGGATTTTATATTTCATCGTAAAAAAATCCCCTCCGAAGAGGGAATTTATTTTATAATTTAGCCTTGTAAAGTTTTACATAACCATTACCGGAATTTTTACCATTTCCAGCGTTTGCACCGTCACGTCCATTTCGACATCCAATCCAACCTCCATCATGGGAAATTCCTCCCTTACCACCTTCTGCGGTAATATCAACCAAACCACTAATAACAAAGGTTGATTTTGGACCATCGGTACCATTAGCTCCTTTTGTCAATATAGCTGGGCGTCCTGGTTTACTTGGTTTAGTTCCTGTGGTCATAGTGTAATTTACTTCACCACTTGTTACTTTAAATATTTTTTCTTTAACATCACCTTTTCCACCAGCATTTCCACCACACCAAACAGCAACGATACCAGAATCGGCAGATGTTCCACCAGCAGCACCCGCGACAACAACCTTATAAAGTCCAACACCTAAAATTCCTGAACCAGAAATAGATACTTCTGTGTACTTAGATTTATCATTCCAGTTAATATCTCCACCAGCTACAACCTTTGAAATTTCTGCTTTATCTTGTTCAAATTTCTCTGCTTTAGCGGTAGCTTCGACTTTAGCCTGTTCAGCTTTAGCTTTTTCGATGATAGCATTAGCCTCGGCTTGAGCCTGTTCTAGTTCGGCTTTAGATTGTTGAGCTTTAGCTTTAGCGATAGTAGCAGCGGAATCTGCAGCAATCTGAGCTTTATCGGCTTCGGCTTGAGCTTTTAATTTAGAGATTTCAGATTCAGTTTGAGTTTTAGAAATTTTATTTTGAGCATCAGCTTTATAAAGGGTATTGAAAGCGGAAGTGATAGTAGATTGATTTTTAGCTTCCTTTTTAATAAGCTGAGCTAAATTATCATTTAAATAATTGGTCATCTGATCCTGGAATTTCGCATAAATCTGATCACGAGAAGAAATCAATGCACTTTCATACAAAGAACATGAATTCTTTGCTGATAAGAAACCAGTATCAATCTCTGTCAATTCAGCAGTTTCCTCAGAATTCGACTTGCTTACACATGTTGAATCTGATGAATTATACTTATATCCAGCTGGACAACCTTCCCATACACCTTTTTGATAATATGCAATATATTCATCATTCAAAGATTGACAAGCACTTCCACCCAAAGTTTTAATATATTTCTTGAGTTCAGTAATATTTGCATCAGTCAAACCACTTTGTGTAGCAGTTGGCACAGTCATATTTCCCATACATATATCATGTGCTTTTGTAAATATACCCTTTGGGTCCAATGTTCCAGCCCCAACCGGTGGAGTTACATTCACAGAAAACAAAGTAACATTTTCCTTGGAAGATACAACACCTGTATCCAAACCTAATGATTTCAACATATCAGAAACATCATCTGTTGAAACAGAATAAGTTGAAAGATCAACACTATCTCCCATCACAGATTTAAATTTATTCTGATAAAGTTTTGTTTGTGTGAAATTCAAAATTGTAAGTTCATCAGATTTTAATCTATCGTATGCTTCTTTATAAAATGCATAAGAACCACGAGTTGCATAAGTTCCATTATTTGTATTCCACTTACATTTATTTATTGGTTGACCATCATTACCAGTTCCCAGTTCTGGCTCACAGTAATAATTATAACCATAATAAAGGTTATTTACGTTTTTATCAGTAGTAGTCTTTGCAGTTTCTGTATTCAAATTATTTACATCATAATAATAAATACAACGAAGAGGTTCGCTTCCTTCTTGAATAACTTCAACAGAAGGATCTTCCCCAAGATAAGCATATTTTGAAAGGAACCCAGCAATTTGCATATCCATACATTCGGAATATGCAGTTCTACATACAGTAGCCTTTGTCGATGCAGTTGATGTCTCCGTAGAAGAACTATTTGAAGCAGTGTTTGTTCCACCAACGGCAACACGCTTTTTATTAGCAGCAGCACGCCTTGTGCTAGAAGCCCTCACACTTTTCGAACTAGCCGATCTATGAGATCCCTTTTTACTAGTAGAACTCTTTTTAGCTGTAGAACTCTTTCTAACTTTAGTCTTTCTTGCTGCAAACGACACAGAAACATCGCCCAACAACATTGATAGCGCTAAAACAAAAACAAATCCCTTTTTTAATATATTCATTTTGATTTCCTTTCCAATTCTTTTGTCATTTTATCACTAAATAAATAAAATAGCAAGTATTTTCAACATATTTTATCAAAAAAAATCTGTTGATTTTTAACATTTTATATTATAAAAATTTCATAGGGTTTCTAAAAGAGAGGAATTTAAAATGAATATCTTTGTTATACTTATTATGGCTGTTATGTTAGCCACCTATCAATATTTTACAACTAAACGCTCATCCGATGTCGTTTTGAACAAGGATGAATTGAAGTTACAGGCTGAACTTACCTGTATGAAACAATATCACGAATTTGCAACCTCAAGGAATGAATATATTACACAAACCGGTGATACAGTTGTGTCATTAAAGGGAACTGGTGAAAACAAAGTAAACTATACTTGCACCGGCTCTGATGATGCTACTCTTGCCGTATCAAAATATTGCATTAACCCTGACGGAAGCAAAAAAAATTGTAACACCGCTGAAGTACAAGATATTGATTTTTCACAACAACAAACAACCCCAGCAACAGGATTCCATTGTGTATCTACAACAAAATGGAAAACATTTGATACAAATGATAAATACCTTATGTCCCAAATTTTAAAATCCAATATTCAAATAGCAGCATTAGGAACCGCTCCAGCAGCCGGATTTTTCAAATTAAAGGATAAAGTTGGATACTTTACAAATCCAACTGCAAACACAGATAGTTCAAACGATGATTCAAAAACAACCATTGGTATTGGTATTGTTTCTTGTGTTGATGAACGAAAAGTTTTTGCCCAAATAAAAATGAAAGAAAACAAATGTCCAGAAGGAACCACTCCTACACTTATAAATAACGAATGGATATGTGCCCAAAACACAGATGCCAGCCCTTGCACAAACTATGAAAAAGAAATAAAAGATAAAGATGGAAAATTTACACTAAATATAGATGGAAAAAATTATACATATTCTGGAGTAAATAACAAAATAAATAAAACCAAATGTACAAAAATATCAGATGGAAAATATTGTTGTGCAATAAATGAATTTTACGGAATTTCTGATCCTAATTACAATACAAAATGTAAGGTAGATGATGCAAATAAACGACCTGCAAATTGCTGTCCAGAAGGTCTTGATAAAACATGGGATGATGACTATCGATACTATAAATGTTCAAATGTAAAAGATTATTGTAAAGGAACATCTAAAATGATATGGATAGATGAAAATTCAACGATAAAGGGAGAATTAACCGTCGGTTCCGATAATGAACATTCTGCTGCAACACCACAATATAATAAGGAAAAGCAGAAGTTTGAATGTAAATTAAAATATCAAGCATGGGTTGATACATGTAAAGCAAAACAAGAAGATGGTGAAAACGGTATTTCATTCTTAAAAATTGATGAATTAAAAAATAACACTGTTCTTGATGCTTCAACTTTTGAAATAAATAAAATTCCATCCACATCTATTGGAAAAACATTTAATAAAGAACAAGGCTATGCAAAATTTAAAAATTCAAATGTATATCGTCCTGTATGTGTTACAGCAGATGCTAACAACGCGAAATCCTCGGAAAACTGCAATCCTTGCCAGGGAGTAGAATTTGATAAAATAAATAATAAATGGAAATGTAAAGACTACACGGAAAATGATTTAAAAAATAAGAATATTCTTGAAAAACTTAGTATGGAAAGAACATCAAAAGGAACAAAAGGTTGCCTTATAAGGACGTGTTCAGAAAACCAAAGAACTTCTATAAAAAAGGGGATATTCAATGGTAAATATTGGGGTTTGCGTTATGACGCCAATTCTAAAATGTGGGGATGTTTTACTTGCGACCCTGAAAACACTCACAACAGTATGTGGAAATTCGATAGTGCATCCCCTTGTGGATTTGATATGGCCCCAAAAAATACAGAAAGTGTTGATATAGAACAATCTTCTGCATCTATGGTTAATAGTCATATAGCTGTATGCAATAGAGAAACAACCCCTGGTTGTTCTGTCCCCTCTGATTCTATAAATGGTGATGGAACTTGTAGAGTACATTATAGTTTAGAAAGTGGTTATACGAAAAAAACCAATGGAAAATGTGTTCCATTTAATTGTGATCCAGTATATCAAATACAATTAGCCAATGGTCAATGCTACACAAAATGGTGTACTGACGTACCTAAAAATGCACCAGGTATATCAGTAAATATTCCAAAAGAAAGAGGATGTCCTTCTAATACCCCATGGATGATAATGAATCCAGATAAAAATTGTGTATATTGTATTGTACCATCTAGCTACAGAATTGATAATCCTGGAACAGTAATTATTTCACCTAAAAATAATTAAATT
The DNA here is from genome assembly GCA_017938435.1 of Alphaproteobacteria bacterium. Taxonomy (GTDB): domain Bacteria; phylum Pseudomonadota; class Alphaproteobacteria; order Rs-D84; family CACZYB01; genus CACZYB01. The sequence goes on along the minus strand of JAGBBO010000008.1, from coordinate 9,969 downwards.
TATACACAAACAATACTCGGGCTTCGGTCCGAGTTTTTTGTTTCATTACAAATATCGAAAACAAAAACCTATTTTTACAATCACACATACTCACACTAACAAAAAAAATATCCCCAAAAAATTCGAGGATATTTTTATGTAAAAGATAAAAGATATTACCAAAATTTAATGAATGATAATAACTTAAACTTTGCCTTTTTTGAAAGGAATACCTTTCCACAGTATGGACAAGTTGTAAATGTTCCTGAAATCATTTTTGCAATCTTTAATGCAATAACAACTGGAACAAACCCTACTAAAATCATCAATGCAATCACACCATACGAAATCCAATCATAATAAGTATTGATTTGCTTCATAAGATTACGAACAACGCCAATTTTTGTTTTAGAAATTTCGGCATAAATAGATGCAGAAATTTTTCTTGCACCATCTGTCATAATACCATAATTTCCATTAACCAAATTTTTATAATTTGCATCAGTTAGGTTAAGTTGTTTTTGCATCTGATTTGAACCAAATGATTTAAGTTCATCTTTTAATGCCTTATCCAAATCGCGTTCCAAAGTTTTTGCAATACCTTCGGTCTTTTCTTTAATTTCCTTATTTACCTTATCAACTTGTTTCTGAAGAGCATCAGATTTATCAGCAATTTTACCAGCACCCTTTACCCCAACCTTTGAAAGGAATCCTGCGGTCTTTGAAACTTTTTCTGTCTTCTCTGACACCTTATCAAGTTTGATTTCAGGCACAGAAATTTTTGCAGTATATTTTGAAATATTTATATTTTTCGAAAGGTTATTCGAAAGATCATTATATTGATCCATCAAAACTTTATTTGCCTCATAAACCCCACTTACCACAACAAAATTTCTTATTGCAGAAGAATTCTTATAAAAATAATTCACTGCTGGAAAAATTGCAAAAATAATCCACAAAAATGAAAATACCCATGCAATTTTTTTTGCCCTTGATGTTTGTTTTTTAAGTTTGTATTCTTCACCAGATTTAACAGTCTTTTTTACCATTATAACCTCCATTGTTGTTAGACTAATAAAATGATAATTTAAAAAATAGCATTTCGCAACAAAAAACCTCCTGTTGCCAAGAGGTTTTTATTAACACAAATAAAGGAAATAAACTTTCGTTTAGAAATAGTATTGCATTGCAACACTAAACATATTAATGTGAAGATCATATTCTGTATTAAATCCATTTGGATTTGTTTCAGAATACTTTGCATTACCACCATCAAGGAAGATATGAGCATAAGCAAAGTCAACCTTTCCACCATTAAACTTATAACTTGCACCAAGTGCAGCAATTCTTCTGTCATCATCAGGAATTCTTGCAGTTCTATGATCATCCGATGGAATAGGAGTTTGTTCAACTTCTAAACCAAGTCTGAATGTCCAATCCTTTGAATAGTCATAGTCCGCACCAACAGAAAATGTCCATGTATCACGCCAATTTTCCTTTGTCGAACTTACACGAGAATCTGCACCCATTACATTCGAGTAAACATCAAGAGATTTGAATCTACTCCATCTTGTCCACTTTGCAGTAGCAGAAAGAGCAAGTCTGTCATCAACCTTGTGATATGATGAAATCATCAAATTCTCAGGAAGTGTAACTTTTGCATGAGCATCACCTTTAAATGAATATCCAGAAGGCAAAGCATTTGGAATACCTATAGATGATAAAGCCCCAGCTGGAATATCAATATTAGCAGTCAACTTATGAGTTCCTTCTAAGTCATATGTTGATTTTGAACGATAAGAAAGCCCAATTCTATGATTATCACTTAATTGATACATAGCACCCAAAGTATAAGCAAATGTTGGATCACTATCACCTTCTATATCAGAATAAAGAGTATGAGGAAGTAAAGGAGATAATGTTTTATCATTAGTCAACTTTGCAGTTGCAATTTGTGTTGAAAGAGAAGCACCAAGACTTAACTTGCTATTCAATTCATACGCACCAGAAAGTGTGAAATCATAAACAATAACTTCTGATTCCAATGCTTCATCCCTACCCCACCAATTTCTATCATAATCAGTTCCAATACCGTATGGAGTATAGAATGCCAAACCACCCTTTAATTTATCAGTCAAACTTGTCTGAACAAAAAATGATGGAACAGCAGAAAATATATTCAATGAATCACTATTATTTGAGTTGGTATTGTCATCAATATTTGCATAAATATCAATAAAACTTGCACCAATTTGCATACCATCACGAACAAGTGTCATACCTGCAGGGTTAGAAATAATTGCAGAATAATCATCACCAACAACACCCATACCGGCAAAACCACGACCAAGTGATGTTGTTGAATATTCAGAAAGTGAAAAACCACCAGCCATAGCCCCCTTTGATGCTATCACAAAAGCCAAAGCCAACATAGAAACTTTTTTCATAATAAAATCCTTTTTGTTTTGTTAAACATAATAGGACTATACACCTAATAAAAAAATAAATCAAGCGTTTGTTTGAATTTTTTGTTAAAAATAAAAAAAGCCTATAAAATGAAGCTGTTATCTATTACTTCACAAATCTTTTTTATTTCTTTTTCAGAATAATTTGACCATCCCATCATCTTTGAAATAGAATCTTTTCGCACCGCAACATTGAAAATTTGTGAAAAAAGCATAAATGTAGAAAGTGTTGCATTTTCTTCGGTCATTTTACCCTCATTTGCTTCCATAAGCAAATCCGAAATAATAGGCATATACACCTTATTCAAATTTTCCTCAAAAATATGGAAACATTCCGAAGGTTTTACATATTCCATAAGGTAAATTGTCACAATTTCCTTTGGCACCTTAGGAAGACAAATTCCTTCAATAAACTTGTGTATAATCTGTTGAAGCATTTTTCTGCACTCCGATGCAACCGGCGTATATTTTTTAAATTCATCATACTCCTTAATCACATCACCAAGATATGAATTTATAACCTCAACCACATAACGAAGAACTTCTTCATAAAGTCCACGCTTGTTTTTAAAATAATAGTAAATAGCAGAAATATTGATATCCGCCCTCGCACAAATATCACGGGTTGTCACAGGTTCATAGCCCTTTCTGGCAAATTCATAAACTGCAGCACCAATAATTTTTTCACGCGATCCACTATTCATATTAAAAACCTTTCTTACTCATAATTATAAAGGATTCTTTTCTTTTATGCAAGTTTAAATCTCTAATAAATTATCAATAAACTTCTCTGCATCAAATGTATGAATATCATCCACCCCTTCACCATCAGTAATAAAGTAAATAGGAAGGTTGTATTTTTGAATAAGAGAAATCACAAAACCAGACTTTGATGAACCTTCGGTCTTTGTAATAACAAAACCATCAATTTTAATATCCGCACCAAATTTTTCCATTTGAAGAAGACTGTTCTGACCACCATTTCCATCCAAAACCAAAACAGTTTTCGTTGGAGCATTTTCATCCACCTTTTTCATAGTCCTGATAATTTTTTGAAGTTCCGCCATAAGTGATTCGTTATTTGCAAGTCGCCCCGCAGTATCAACAATTATAACATCACTTCCCTGAGCCCTTGCCTGATTATATCCATCATACACAAGCCCTGATGGATCAGCATTGTCACGAAAAAACAATGAAACCCCAACCTTATCAGTCCATTCCTTTAATTGTTCAGTTGCGGAAATTCTAAAGGTATCACAGGCAATAACCGAAACTTTTTTACCATCATTTTTTAATTTGTTCGAAAGTTTTCCAATTGTTGTAGTCTTACCACTTCCATTCACGCCAATCATCACAACCGAAAACGGATTTGCAATAGATGTGTCAAATTCACCCTCTGCTGGTTTAAGAATTTTCAACATTTCTTGTTTTAAAATATTTTTTATATCAGTCGAAGTAACATCTTTGCCAAACTTTTGTTTCTTAACCACATTTATCAACTGTAAAACAGTATCATAAGAAATATCTGATGTAATAAGAAGTTCTTCCAACTCCTCCAACATATTTTCATCAAGTTTTTTTCCCGAAAAAATCGATGAAATTTTTGATCCTAATTTTCCAAACATAAAAATCCTTTGATTATATTTTATTTTTGTTTTATTATTGCCAAAGTAATAAAAAAATTCAAGAGGAATTTATGAATCAAAAAGCATATATCATTTGTGGACCAACAGCCAGTGGCAAAAGTTCTATGGCAATAAACCTTGCACTTGAAAGCAATGGCGTAATAATAAATGCCGATAGCCAACAAGTTTATCGCGAACTTCCTATTTTAACTGCCTGCCCTACGCAATCTGATTATGAAACTGTTCCTCATAAACTTTACCAATTTTATGATGGAGCAAAGCGTATGGATGCCTCCATCTGGATTGAATATGCAAAACAAGAAATTGAAACTGCACTAAAAAATAATAGGACACCATATATTGTTGGTGGAACTGGATTTTATATAAAGGCATTAACCGAAGGTCTTTCCGTTATTCCAACAATACCTGAAAACATTCGTGAACAAGTCCGTCGTGAAGGTGTCCATGCAAAAAATGCAGATCTTTATGCAATACTTCAAAAATATGATCCTGACTTATGTAAAAAAGTTAAACCATCTGATAAACAAAGAGTTTTACGAGGCATTGAAGTTTTTCGTGCAACAGGAACCCCACTTTCCGCATGGCAGAAACAAAAGAAAATTCGCCCACTTCCTAACATAGATTTTGATTTAAAAATCATTGATTTTGAAATGCCAGAACTTGAAAAACGAATTCATCTTAGAACCGAAGAAATGTTCAAAAACGGCGTCGTTGACGAAGTTAAAAAAATTCTTTGTGAAGAATATCCTGACAATGCACCTATATTTAAAATTATTGGCGTAAACACAATATGGCGATATCTTGCAAATAAATTAACTCTTGATGAGGCAAAAGCAGAATTAAACCTTCTTACTCGTCAATATGCAAAAAGACAACGCACATTTTTCAGAACCCAGCTTTCTAAATAATATTGACCATTATCTATTTTTGTGATATAATAAAAGCAATAACAATAAATATATACAAAAAGGGAATTTAGAAATGCCTAGAGATATAAAACAAATTGCAAGAGTTATTGCATTTAAAACATGGCCTAATGAACAAGAAAATTGTAAGAAATTGCTAAATTATATGATATCTCTTGATAAAGATAAAGATCAAGATAATATAATCGACCAGTTGTATAATATTTCTACATTTCTAACAAAAATTTCTCCTAAAATGGCAGAAGAAATTTTATCCCCATTATCACAAAATGATGAATTTACAAATGATACATTAGCTTCAATAATGGGAAATATTCAAACCGAATTTTCTGAAGATTATGAAAAAATTATTTCAGATACAAATAAAAAAGAAACTCCCTCTGCAACAATACTCGAAGAAATTGAACCTAAAAGAGTAAATAGGAAAAAAGCCAAGGCAACAGTTTCTGAAACACTTAATGAAAAGGCATCTCACCCCCTCACCTATCTTTTAAACAGAATGGAACAAAATGATATTTCCTATACTAATGGTAAAATTGAAATTACTGAGGATGAAAAAGGTGAAGAGGTAAAATATAAAAATACTGTTCAAAAAATTGGCGACAAGTCTGTAATAGAATACAAAAGTAACGATAAAAAAATAGATAATAAAGTTACTGCAGATACACAAACAAATACTATAACTTTATCCCATAAAAAAGACACAGATATAAATAAATATCTTGTTGCTCACTCAATAGTTGCAACAATAGATTATATGAAAGCAAAAAGAGAAGTTCCATTCATCCTAAATATTGATGGAAAAACTGATACATATATAGACGCTGCCATCAAAACATTATTTAGATTTTCAGATGCATATCTAGATAACGAAGTTACAGATAACGAAGTTATAGATAAAACTACAAAAGAGGATATGAAAAGTCTTAGAAAGAATATCGAATCAATTAAATTGTATAATATTACTATCTCAAAAAATGAAATTTTTTCCATAAAAACAAAAGAAGAATTTGAAGATAAAATCAAACAACTTAAACTTGAAAATAAAAGGAAAAAGGAAGAGGCTTTAATCAAAGCAACCAAAGAATTAAAGCAAAATAATCCAAACTCCCAACTTCCATCACAAGGAAATGAAAGATAAAATAAGATATATTAAATTATATTGACAAAATATTTTTCTTTTTGTATATATATCTAATGTGATTCAATTCACAATAGAACAAGAACATTAAACAAAAAGGAAAAAAATGAATATTCTTCCAAACCCGTTCAAATTACTTGATACAACAACTGTCAAAGTAGATGGAAAACCAAATACTACTTTAAGTTTATTATTAAACTTTACTGGTTTTACTATTGAATGTGCATTATTTCTTATTTTCTTAAGAGGATGTTATCTTCCTAAAGAAGAAATGAAATCTACACCAATTCAAGGAACAGTTATAAATGCAGAAAGTTTGGATAACAAAACTAAATTTGACATTGATTTAGATGGTAATTTAAATACAATCGAAAGAACATTTTATGTTGATGGTGTCAAATTTACTAATACAGCAAAACCTGGCGAAAAAATATTATATAATGAAAGAAGAAACTATCTTGCAAAACCTATGAAAAATATGCCAAGTAATGCTATAAAACAAATTGGTGATAAAAAAATTCCTACAGCATCAGAAGAATTTTTTGATGCGCTAAATGAAGCACTTAAAGAAGAACAAAAAGAGAGAGAATAAACTCTCTCTTTTTTTATTTAAACAATATTGGCAAGGCAAATAATACAGCAAGACCGCCAAACAATAGTTGCTCTTTTGGTGTTCTTTCCTTATAAATATAAGCCGATACAAACATCACAATTGGTGCCGAAAGTCGCAAAAATAAAAATGCAATACTTACCGGCAAATAATTTTGCATAGAGTAAAGTATAACAAACTCCCCAATCGCAAATACCAAACCAATCACAATTAAGATTGGACTGTTTAATTCTTTTAAATATACATATTTTTTCTCAAATAAAAGTATTATGAATGCGATAAGCAAACTAAAACCACTACTAATAATTGAATACATATACCAATTAAGTCCCTTTATCCCAACACCATCCACAAACATATTTAATATAATAATAAGAGTAAGCAAAACAAACGCCTTTTTTCCAAATTTTGAAAGTTCACTTGCTGGACCACGCAAAAAAAACACCATCCCCAAAATACCCAAACTTACACATGCAACAATTTGAAGCATTGTAAGATTTTCACTTAAAATAAAATAATTCAAAAGTGAACCAATACCTAAAGAAATATATCCCGCAAACACAGCCGATGAATTACTTTCCTTTGCAATATCTGCAATAAGTTTTACAGATGCATAAAGCATAATACCTTTTATCAATGCAGCAATTATTGGTGTTATTTTACTTGCATCAATGGAAATAAACATATCAGTCATAAACGGCATTGTGCAACAAAGTGCAACCATCATATAAAAATAATTCGCAAAAGTTATTTGTTTCGAAGAATAATTTTTCGTTCCAATTTTCACAGTCATAGAACGAAAAAAGACTATGAATGTAATAAAACATCCTGCTAATAATTGATAAATATTCATTTATACCCCAACCTTTACAAACCTAAAAATATTATGAAATTTTTTCTATAAAAAAGTCACAATTAACATCACTGGAATCAATAATTTGGCACAATTTTTTCTCATCAATCATACCACTATTATCCACAACATCCACCGACATAAAACCAGTTTTCAAAACAAGTGCTGATTTTATTCCGAAATTATTTGCCCCCTTTATATCATTCGCAATGGAATCACCAATCATCAAAATTTTATCATTTGAAATATTTTTAACATCAGCCAAAGCATTTTCAAAAGTAATTTTAAGTGGTTTTCCAAACTCTATTACCTCAATTCCTGATTTTCTTAATTCATTAGCAATCGAACCCTGTCTTGTCACATAATCACCATTTTCCTTTGCAGTGAAATCAGGATTTATACTCAATACAGGTAAATTAAAATGTTTCACAGTTTCTATATCATCCATAAATGGATCCAACGAAAGACAATCATACCAAACATCATTTGTATCATCAAAAAAAGTTTTTTTATTACCAGAAAAATTACTTATATAATTTTTATACTTTTCAATTTTTTCAACATCAGTAGAATGAAGTCGAGGAATACCGACATAAACAAAATCAGCATCTTTCATATCAAAAACTTTTTGATATCTGGTATCCATAAACAACTCGTTATTAGGATAAAATAAGTTATAATAAGTTTTAGGAGTTTTATTAGTTTCAAATTTTAAAAGACCTTTTTTCAAAAACTCATGAACTATTTCACCATTTGTAATAAATTTAGTATAATGTTTTCCTTGTTCAAGCCCAAATTTTTTATACTTAGATTCAACAAATTCAGAACGAAATGTGCTATTGGAAAGAATATAAATAATTTTCCCTTGTTTCATCAAATATTCAAGAGTATCAAACACACCATCAAAAAAGCCATCCCCACTCCAAAGAACACCATGACAATCAAAAACCAAGACTGAAAAACTATCTGAAATATCTTTTATATTTTGATATATTTTCATAAAAACACCTCAAATTATGATATAGTCTACCTATCCTTTATATTATTTAACATCGCCACATCAATAGAATTTGAAACACTTTGTATATCATCAACTGACACATGAAAACTTTTAACTCCATTTACCGACATATTTTCACAGATTTTTTTATTATCATCATAGAATTTAAGGTTTTTCAAATCATATTCAAAATCATTATCCTGACAATATTTTTTAATAATAGTTTTAAAGGCATCAATACCAGATTGCATTTTCTTTGTCTGTCCACCATTACAATCAAACATATCAATAATCATTTCAAAATCTTTTGGATTATATCCAAGAGATTTCATACCGGAAATAACATTATTTTTTGAATTATCAGTATAAACAAACAACTTTTCACCATTCAATTTTGCTTCAGCAATAATATGCTCTAAATGAATATTTCTTTGAATAGTTTTGTATTCAATAGTTGCATATTTTTTATAATAATCTTCAATATCTTTTTGTGTTATACCAAGCCCTAAATTAAGCATACCAGAAACTCTATGATTTCCAGCCCCATTTGGCTCCATCATTTTTGCCAAAGTCCTTGCCAAAACAACATTAGTTTTATTTCCATTTTTTTCAATATTTGCAATATATTCTGAAAACTTTAAATTATCCTTACCAAAAAAATTTTCTGTTGGTCCTAATTTATTTGAATTTTCATTATGCAAATTAGGTGTAATAGAATTTTTATCTAATGTAGCAAATTTAATATCTAACTTTGATAAAACTTCATCCGCATTTTTTGCATTTTTAATTTTATCATTAAAAAGAATAAACATCGCTACATCAATAGCATCCTCTAATTTAGGAATATCCAATGTGGGTGTTTTATAAAAACACCCATCAAAATCAAACACTGAAATATTTTGTTTTTTCATTTTATTTTTTCACTTTTACTTAATCCATTTTTTTGCTTCTTCATACTCTTCTGGAGTGTTTATATCAGCAGGAGCTTCTTCTATCAATTTGATATTATCAACAACTTTTGCACGGATTGTCATTCCTGCTTCCAAAGCACGAAGTTGTTCCAATGCCTCCCTATCCTCTAACACACCAACAGGAAGTGATACCATACGCTTCAAAGATTCAGCCTTGTAAACATAAATTCCAATATGATGATAGAAATTATGTGTCATAGATTTTTCTGGATTACGGATATAAGGAGCAGATGCACGTGTAAAATACAAACAACGACCTTCTGTTTCTCCATCTTTAATACCCATAACTATTTTTACCATATTTGGATCGTTTATATCTTTTTCATCAAGCATAACACGACCACAAGTTGCAATATCACAACCTGTTTTTTCTACCAT
>JAGBBO010000043.1 GCA_017938435.1 Alphaproteobacteria bacterium | reverse complement strand
TCACTGGTGCTGCTCAAATGGATGGTGCAATTTTGGTTGTATCTGCTGCTGATGGTCCTATGCCTCAGACACGTGAACACATCCTTCTTGCACGTCAAGTTGGTGTTCCAGCTATCGCAGTATTCTTGAACAAATGTGATATGGTTGATGATCCAGAAATGCTCGAACTTGTTGAAATGGAAGTTCGTGACCTTCTTACAAAATATGGTTTCCCTGGTGATACAACTCCAGTTATTCGTGGTTCATCACTTTGTGCTCTTGAAGACAAGAATCCAGAACTTGGTGAAAACGCAATCCGTGCTTTGATGAAAGCTGTTGATGAATTTATTCCAACACCTACACGTCCACTTGATAAACCATTCTTGATGCCAATCGAAGATGTTTTCTCAATTTCAGGTCGTGGTACTGTTGTTACAGGTCGTGTTGAAACAGGTATCGTTAGAGTTGGTGACGAAGTTGAAATCGTTGGTATTAGACCTACACAAAAAACAACTGTTACTGGCGTTGAAATGTTCCGTAAACTTCTTGATGAAGGTGAAGCTGGTGATAACATCGGTGTTCTTCTTCGTGGTACAAAGAAAGAAGAAGTTGAACGTGGACAAGTTCTTGCAAAACCAGGTTCAGTTACACCACACAAGAAATTTGAATGTGAATGCTATATTTTGACTAAAGATGAAGGTGGTAGACATACTGCATTCTTGTCAAACTATCGTCCACAATTCTATTTCAGAACAACTGATGTGACTGGTGCCGTAGTTCTTCCAGATGATGTGAAGATGGTTATGCCTGGCGATAATGTAAAGATGACTGTTGAACTCATCACACCTGTTGCTATGAGTGAAGGTCTTCGTTTCGCTATCCGTGAAGGTGGTAGAACTGTTGGTGCTGGTGTTGTTTCAAAGATTATTGAGTAACATTAGTGTTCAATTAGAACTTTTAAAACCTCCTAGAAATAGGAGGTTTTTTATTGTTGTTTGTAAAAAATATTTCTTTACTTATTACTAATGCAGTATAGGCAGAAAGGATGATGTTTACTATCATACCGAATAAAGCTTTGCCAATCTGCCAATGCATAAAATCCTCTTTGATACCTTTTAAAAGGGTTATTTATCGTTTTTTTCAATAATATATTTTAATTGTGAAAGCAAAACTAAAATACGATTTGATTGAGCAATATATACACTTAAAAATAAACCAAATAAACATACAGTTGCAATAGATAAATATGATTGTTTTATATCATTTCCAAAAAATATGGGAGTGAAAAGGATAAAAATCATTATGGAATATAGCCATTGTTGGAATTTGATGAGTTTTGTGCTTGTTAATACAGAGTCAAGTTCCTTGAATTCTTTATTATAATTATAATCTGTTTTTTTAGTTGAAATTTTTTTTGAAGATGTATTTTTTCTTCCTGTTTTTGTTGCCATTAAAGTTCTCCTTCTTTTTTGGGTATTATAGCATAGAAAAAAGATGTTTTCAATAGTGGATGGATTAGTATTTATTGTTTGGATAATTTTTATAGAAGAATAGTTTGTATAAATTTTTAGTAAAAAGTTTGAAACTTGTTGACTTTTAAAATGGGATATTATATTATGAAGCAATCTTGGGCGCCCTAGCTCAGTTGGTTAGAGCGACGGAATCATAATCCGCAGGTCCCCAGTTCGAGTCTGGGGGGCGCCACCAAAAAATCAAGAAACCGTCCGTTGGGCGGTTTTTTTGTATCAGAAAACCCCGCAGATGCGAGGTTTGATTTTATGGCTCGGGAGAGTGGGTGGTGTACGGACCTGAAAAAAGAATTATCTATCAAAGTTATTTAAATTTTTATAATTCTTTTTGTGCAATATATTCATGAATCCATTTACCATTTATATATACAGCATTATAACAAATTCCGGTAATAATGAATCCATGTTTAATACAGTTGATAATAGATGGAATATTTTTATGTCTGATCTCTGCTTTGATAGTTTTTACACCATTTTCTTTAGCCCATTTTTCTAAAGTATCAAGAATTTTTCCTCCAATTCCGTTATAAGTATATTCGTGCAAAACAGACAATCCTATGCCAGCAGTTCTTCCTTTATAATATAAATTATCAGGACGTTCTTTACTTATCATTGCTATTCCAACAATTTTTTTATCATCCCAAACGGCAATATTTAACTTATTTTCATCTGTTCCATATTTTTTAATAAATTCTTCTTTTGATGGTTTTTTACGACCAGGATACATTGTCGTTTGAACTGCACCAATATCATGTGAAAATTTTTCAAGATATTCAACAACAGTATCATAATCGCTTTCTTGAATACTACGAATAATTACAGTTTTTCCATTTTTAAGTTTAAATTTTACTGAACGCATAATTATTTCCCTTTTTTTAAGGATTATATCATAAAAACGGGATGTTTGCAATAAGATAAAGTCTTAACATTTCTCTTGTTTTGTCTTTGGGATAACCCGTGTAAATGATATTATTGGTGGATGGATTGCTCACTTCGTTCGTCCTTCGGACCGCCTTCGGCGTCGTTCAGACTTTGCCTTCACCGAACCAACTGCGTGTGTTTCGTTCCCTCTCATCAGAAGCAAAAATAAAACCCCGCACAAGGCGAGGTTTGATTTTATGGCTCGGAAGAGTGGATAATACACGGACTAAATTGTTCTTGACTTGTTCCTTATTTTGTGGTATAGTAGATTTCATTGGATATGGAATATAATATGGGTGCAAATAGATTTTCAAAAAATAATTGGCCCCATTTTTTTGATGCTATCAATAAAAAGGATTGGATTTTGGCAGGAAATGAATCTCATTCACAAGATATTCAACCATCACGAAACTTTTGGAGAAAAAATATGTTACATTCAATAGAAGAATAAAAATAGAAGGGGAGGTTTATTCCTCCCTTTTATATCCTGATTGTTCTATTGTTGTGCAATTTATTCTATCATATATTTCGTTTTTTTCTTTTTCATCACACTCAAATTTTTCCCAATTTTCTTTTCCAAGTAGGTGATAGATAATAAAAAGATAATTATCATTTGAAATAAGATTTGATTTCATCTTACTTATAATTATATATGGATATTTAAACCAATCCCATTCTTCATTTAATTTTTCGCAATTCAGGTAAATATCTTCATCTGTTTCTTTATCAATATCGCAAATAAAAGTATATTTGTGGGAAAAGTCATCAATCTTTATTTTTCCAGTTTTTTCTTTGGATATGGTAAAATCTAATTTTTTACTATTAGGAAATTCATAATAATTCCCCAATATGTCATCTATAGAAAAATGTATTTGCACTTTTGTTTGATGTGTAAGATTGTACTTGAATTCTTCAATAGATAATTTTTCTTCAGCTTTTGCATGGTCAGATTGCTCTGTTTGAACTCCACTTGCCATTACGTGAAAAGATATAAGAAGAAATAACAATGTAAAAATCTTTTTTATCATAAAAATAATATAGAACAAAATTTGAACAAAAGCAAGTGTTTTTCCTCTGGGATGTGAAAAAAATAAAAAAAATAGAAGAATTTATAGCTTCATGTTAGAAAACTTTTTAATTTAATAATAAAAATAAATAAATGGACTAGCTTAACCGCTTGAATTTATATGAAAAAACCGCCCTTGCAGACGGCTTATCTAACTTGGCTCCGGTGGATGGATTGCTCACTTCGTTCGTCCTTCGGACCGCCTTCGGCGTCGTTCAGGCTTTGCCTTCACCGAACCAACTGCGTGTGTTTCGTTCCCTCTCATCAGAAGCAAAAATAAAACCCCGCACAAGGCGAGGTTTGATTTTATGGCTCCGGTGGATGGATTCGAACCAACGACCAATTGATTAACAGTCAACTGCGCTACCACTGCGCTACACCGGAATAGTGAGTAATTTATAACCTATATTTTATATAAAATCAAGCACTTTTTTTAATTTTTAATTCTTTTTTTATTTTCTTTATTTCTTTTATACATTTTTCAATGTCATTGAATGGAAGTTTGGCGATTTTGTTGTCAGGCAAATCCCACCATTTTAATTTTTCAAGTTCTTTGATTATTTCAGGGGAAAATCTGTATTTTATTATTTTAGCAGGAATACCTCCTACTATAGCATAAGGAGGGACATCGTGAGTTACAACGGCACTTGACCCAACAATACAGCCATCGCCTAGTGTTACACCATCTTTTATAATAGCATTTACCCCAATCCAAACATCATTGCCAATGTGAACAGGGATGCTTCGTCCATCAAATTTTAAATACTTAGTTTTTTTATTTACTTGTTTTGCATCACGACGAGAGTATTGAAAAGCACTAGTCGATAACCAATTTATTGGATGTTGAGATGTTCCCATTATGACATTTCCGGCAATAGAACAGAAACTTCCTATAGTGCTGTTTCTATTTCCAACTTGTGATGTTTCACAAATATAATTATGACGACCAATACGACCGTGAATTTTCATTTTTCCAAAAAAACGAAATCTATCTCGTTTCTTTTTTATTGGAATAAATATACATAAAAAATTTATCCAAAAGTTTTTTAATTTACTATTTTGGGTCTTGTCTTGTCTTGTCTTGTCTT
>JAGBBO010000042.1 GCA_017938435.1 Alphaproteobacteria bacterium | reverse complement strand
GGAAAAACAAGTAAGAGGTTGAAGTTTTCGTCAGAAACACCTAAATTTCCTTCAAAAGATAAATATGAAGGTTTGTTTACAGAAAAAGAATATCCGTTTTTATATGAAGCAGATAAATCCGGAACAAGAGGGTCAACTGTAATGTTCAAATACGGTGTGTAGTTTTCTTCAACAAACGAAAACCAAATAACATTCCAAATTACAAATACAGTAATAACTAATGCTATAAATATAATACCCAACACAATAAATAGTTTGTTTTTAGAAGTTGTCATAATTTTACCAACCCCCCTGCGTATTTTTGCATTGACTCATCGTGACTCGCAACTATTATAGTTTTCCCTTGCTTATTGATAGTAGAAAGAAGCTCAAAAATATCATTTGCGTTTTTTCTGTCTAATGAAGCAGTCGGTTCGTCCGCAAGTATTATATCGCATCTTTTTATTAACAACCTTGCGATGGCTACTCTTTGTTGTTCGCCACCGGACAAAGAGTATATTTTTTGAGATAAAACATCTTCGCTTAAATTAACAAAAGAGAGAGCTTCTGAATATGTAATATTCGATTTGCTTGTTCCTTTCACCAAATCAAAATTATACTTAACACTTTTCTCATCCACCAAAGCAAAATTTTGAAAAAGGAATCCTACTTTCTCTCTTAAATACTTGCGTTGAAATTTCTTATCAAAAACAGAAAAAGAATCAACTAATATATCACCATTATTGGGTTTTTCAATCGACCCAATCATGTTGAGCAAAGTGGTTTTACCGCAACCGCTTTCACCTGAAATAATTAAAAAGTCACCATCCTCAATCATTAAATTGAAATCCTTAAACAGTTGTTTTTTATCAAAAGATTTACTTATATTTTTTATTTCAAGCATTATAAATATCCCCCTTTTATAAGCTTAACAATATGACTTTTTTCAACTTTATTGATATAAAAAGAATTAATAAATAATTCAATAACAAACAATAATAGTGTGCTTAAAAAGATGTATTTTTGCTCTATTATTCCCAATGAGTTTTTTAACAAAAATGAAAGCATTGTTCCAAAAATCAAAGTAATAACACCTGAAACCCATAATTTTAAAAACTTTTTTGTTTTTGAATATCCCAAAATTGTTTTTATTGCAAGTTCCTTAGAGTTTGTCAAATATTCTAAACGCACAATAGTTTTTGTTATATAAATCTCAAACAAAAGAACTAAAACGCATAAAATCGAATTGATTATTGTAGAATTCTTTATGAGATTCCATTCTTCAATATATTGGGAATGAACATTTATACCTGAAATTTCTATTTCATCTCGTAACAAATCTTTTGATAACAACCATCCTTCAATATCAATTTTTAAAGCATCATACATTATCGTATTTGAAGAGTTTAATGTTGTAATATTTATCTCGCTACTGGGAGTATAATTCATTTTATTTTTTTCGTCGATATTATTAATAATCAAAACAGGGTTTCTTACTGTTTTACTAGTAGAAAGCATATCTCTTCGATCTATGCTCACTATACTCAACTCTTCCTCATATATAACGGTTTCATAATCGAATTTATAATTATAGTTATTATCATTAATCCATTCAATGTTTTTTGCTAAATTATTTTCAACAAAATTTGAAGCTGATTCATACGAAATAATTTCAGGAAAAAGAAAATATACTTTTTCGTCAATTATTTTTTTTCGTATGTTTTGATTTAAGTTATCAACAGCATTTCGATTGATATAGATACACTCAATTTCTTCTTGCGCCATATCATTTAGTGTTGCGTTTGACATATTGAAATTTGTTTGTAAAATCGAGTTGTCGAAATTATATCTATAAAAATCATATCTTAATATTTGGTTATCAAGTTCGGTTTTACTGTTCAGCTGTAGATATACATAGTTCTTATATTTCTCAAAAAAATCTTTTTGTTCATACTTTTCAACACCTTGTCTTATAACACCGAAATTTAAAGAAAAAAGAACAATGGCAAAAAATCCAGATAAAAATCTAACGAAATAATTAGAACTCATAAGCACACGTGAAGATTTTGAACCGGAAAAAGCTTTTCGCACGTCAATTTTAAAATTCCAAAGATAAATTATAGATGAAAATACAAGCATTACTAAAAGCATTATCAAAGAAATCTTATTTAAATAATACACATAAGTGATTTGGGATAAAACAAAATAAATTATAACTGCTTCTGCTGTTATAAATATTGAGTCAAGTATTATGTTTTCCAAAATCATATTAAGCTTGTTTTTTCCAAAAGTTAACTCAACGGCCACTTTTTTTCTTACAAAAGAAAGCTCATACGCAGTGAATAAAAGATAAATTGCTATAACAATTCCCCATACTAAAATCACTTTGAGTTTTATAGGTTCTGTTTTAGAAACATCTAAAAATATACCATCCACACCCGCTTGATTAATATCATGTTGAAATTGGTTAAAATTACCCGAATTGACAATAAAATTAAATCTATATATATTTGTCAAATCAGTCAAATTTGAGAAATCGGAATATTCTATTTGTTTTGTTTGAAAGAGTATGCTGTTGCATTGACCCTCTCGAATATAATTTTCATTTAATAATTTGTTTTGTATTTGCGAAGATGTTGTATAAATAACTGTTTTCGTTTCCAACAAATCTGTTGTTTCATTACTTATCGTAAATATATCTATGTTGTTTCTATTTGAAGCATTTATCAAAGTATCAACTATATATTCAACATCACGTTTCGTTTCTTTAGATAATTCGAAGCCATAGTATTCATTTTCAAATGAAGAATAATAATCCCCAAAGGATTCTCCTTGATATAAAAAAGAAAACAACAATAAAAACGCACAAGCAATTAATTTTGCTTTTTTCATTTTTTCACCACCTATTAAAAACGGACAAAGCCGAAAGAGATTTGATTTTTCGACTTTGTCCGAAAAGTATAAATTAGCAAAAATAGAAGGCTTTATCTAAGAAGCTTCCAAATTGGTCTTGCAGCATGAGTGAGGAAAACGGTTTCAGTTGAACTTCCTGCTGATGCTGAAGCTGATTCTTCTCTACCAGAACTGTTTGTTACCACCGCCTGATGATTATGTGTTGAATGGTATGTTCTAACTACATCTTCGTTTACAAGGTGTGTATCGAAGCCGTAAGTTATTCTACCTTTACCGCCGTCACATGTTGCTGTATGCTCCCATGCACTGCTATATGTTGCATCACTTGTATCTTCGGGGTTGTCTCTGTTTCCTTTGGTATATAATATAATATCGCCAGAGCCTGTGTCTTCAACGATAAATTCATAGGCATTAACCGAAACAGAAAATGCAGATATGATTACTGATGTAATCAACAAGATTGTTATAAGTTTTTTCATAGTTTCATCTCCTGTGTTTTATGATATCTGATATTGATTACAAAACAAATACAGATTTGCTAAAAAATAATTACATAATCAAACCATCGGACTCACCACTTTCATAAAAATTTCTTTTAACTTATGTGCACTAAAAGTATAAAGATGATATTGGGGAATATAAAGTAAATTAAGGTTTAAATAATATTTTGAATCTTAAATACTTTTTTCCCTTACACCAATATAGTCCTTTTAAATGATAAAAAATTACAAAAAATCATTTACAAAAGTTTGTTGATGTTTTTGTGCAATTTATCCATAAAACAACAAAAGCAACCAATAATTAGCTGCTTTTTAAAAAGTTATTCAGTTTTGAAATTAAAAACTCAAAGAGGTTGTTTCATTATAGCTTGTTTCTTCTGATGTAAAAATCAAGAGAGTTTTTTTAGCCGCATAATGCTCACATACAACACGATATGTATAACCGGAAGGCGGAGTTATATATTTTGAAAATGTTTTTGAATTAGTTTCATTATATTGATCATAGTAGCAATATGATGAGTAGTCCGTCCAGCTTCCATTGACAAGACGCTGAAGTTTTATATAAGTAAATCCACATTTATCAACATCGTCTGAACCTTTTGTCTTTGCAGATATAATCAACTGCGTACCAGTTTTTGAAAGTGTAAGCGTTTTCTGGCTTATCAATCCGGTTGCTCTTGTATTTGCGTTTGAGTTGTAAACACCTTCCGCTTCTTCAATTATTGCTTCGGATAATAAATCGGTATTGGAAAGTTTTTCTGTATTTTTTTCTGTAGCAAACACAGAAATATTAAAAATTGAAAACACAAAAATAAGCGAACAAATGATGCAAAAAAGTTTTTTCAAATTAATCATCTCCTATTTAATTGTTTTGGCAAATTCGATTGCCTGTTCAAAAGTCATAGATGAAACAATAGTGTACTCTGTTTGATTATCCATAAATGTTATAGTACCTTTTTTGCTTTGCTCAAAAACATAAACAGAAACACCATTTATTTCAAGAGTTGTTACATTTCTAGCGTTAGGATACTCTGCTTCTCCTATAACCTCTTGCAATTCGTGTTTATCAATCATCAAATTACCTTTTTCGGTACCATAAACAAAACCAATATTTACCGAAGTAATTGCATCTGTAAATTCATAAGTTATTTCAGTTATCTGAGTTTCCTTGCTTAACAATGCTTCCGGTAAAAGAACAGGATAAATACCGTTTTCTTTTAATTCTTCTGCAAGTTTCGTACCAAGCAATTCATAATCATCAGCTTTATTATCGCTCTTATCAAACCTGACAACAATGTATTTGTTATATAGTTCAACCAGTCCATTGAGAATGCTTACATCAGAAACTGCTGCAAAAACAGAAAGAGAACCGACTGCAAGTATAGCCACCGCTGCTGCTACTGCAAAAATCTTTTTAAATGGTTTCGTAATTTTATTATCTTTTAAATCACTTGTCCTTTCTGCTTTGATTTCAACTGTGTCATTGCTTTCAAGTTCATTAAGAGCATCAAGGCAATACTCAATTAAATCTGCATCCATTTCGTTTTCGGGCTTATTTAATTCTTCTTCAATTATGCGTTCAAGTTCTTCTTTGGGTAAGTCAACAGACTTGTCTTTTATAAAACGCAGTATATCTGAACTGTTTATCATTTTCATCCCTCACTTATATAGTCTTTAAATTAGTGAAAAATTACACTGTCACATTTAACAAAGTTTTTTTGAATGTTTTGTATGTTTTGTCAATTAAAAATATGTTTTATGAATTTGATAATTTTTCGTTTCAATCTAAATACTTGTTGCTGAATCAGATTTTCACTAATTCCTCGTTCTTTTGCCAGGTCACTTTGTTTTCTGTTATTCAAATAGAAATCTATAAACAACATTCTTTCGTATTCCGTCAGATAATCAATTATTTGTGACAGATATTTGTCAATGTCCTGTTCAGATAGTTCTTCATAATCTATTGAATCTTGTAATCGAACATCAATGTGTTTTTCGTCAAACGGTAATATTTTGTCATTGTGACTGGCTTTTTCATAAATATCCTTTATCATATTATTCGCAACCGTAGTCAGCCAAGTTTTCGGATATTCTATTTTCGTTCCTTTATGTATTGCTTCAACCAAAGCGGCAAACACATCCTGAACACAATCATCAATATATTCTTTGTGTCTGTTCAGTTTGTAATTACACAGTTTGCGAATGTACGGCTCGTATTCTCGCCACAGCTTGTCCGCCAACTGCATATCCCTTTCTCTTTCGTTCATATCCAATGTTATGATACTCCTTTTCCAAGCGTATAAGAGAATGTTATTTTCGAGTACACTCTCCCAATATATACAACGCATGAGAACTGACTTTTCAGT
>JAGBBO010000041.1 GCA_017938435.1 Alphaproteobacteria bacterium | reverse complement strand
GTGTCTATTGCAAACATTATACATCATTCCAACACTATTTACAATCTTTTTAAGTCTTTAAATCTTGGTTTATTTTTATCTGATGTGTACCTAAATCATTTAATGGCAATTGTTCTTTCTGTTTTTCTTCATGGATATAGAGGAAAAACTATTGATTTTGCTGAAGTAAGTCAAAATCATCGAACTACAATTGGTTACTTTCTTAATCATGGCAAATGGAATGATTTGGCTCTTCAGGACACTCTTAAAAGTAGTGTGATTGAAATTATTTATACGGAAGCACAACTTTCAGGACAGCCTATTTTTTGTATTGTGGATGATACGATTGCTTCTCATACTCATCCTTCGTCACAGGCTGAGCATCCAATAGAAGCAGCTTATTTCCATCAATCTCATTTGAAAGGCTGCCAGGATTATGGACATCAAGTACTTTCTGTTATGCTTTCCTGCAATGGGATTACTTTGAATTATGCAGTTGTCTTGTATGATAAATCAAAATCAAAGATTGAGATTGTACAAGAAATAGCAAAAGAACTTCCCATAGCACCTGTAATTTCCTATTTTCTTTGTGATAGCTGGTATACCTCTGTAAAAGTAATGAATAGCTTTACTCAAAAGGGATTTTACACAATTGGAGCATTAAAAACCAATAGGATTATTTATCCATGTGGAATCCGTAAAAAAGTCAGTGAATTTGCTCTGCATATTAGAAAAACAGATTCAAATGTCAACCTTGTGACAGTTGGCAAGCGTGAATTTTATGTGTATCGCTATGAAGGAGAACTCACTGATGTTCCTAATGCAGTCGTGTTACTAAGCTATCCAAAAGAAGCTTTTGGAAATGCCAAAGCATTAAGGGTATTCATTTCTACAAATGTAGGCTTATCTACACAGGAAATCCTTGACATGTACACAAAACGGTGGCAAATAGAATTATTCTTTCGCCAAAGTAAAAACAAACTGGCATTAGACAAATATCAGCTTCGCTCACAACGAGGAATCCAACGTTATTGGTTAATTATGTCATTTGTTCATTATATGTGTTGCATGTATTCTGGTAAATATTGCCCTTTTGAAGAAGGATACCTATATTTAAAAAATAAACTTAAAATAGAACGTTTCAGCAATTTATATCGGTTTATTAAAAATAGCGAGTCAGTTGAAGATGTTCTAAAATTAGTAGGATAGTTTTGTGCAAAATTCAAAATTTGCTCATTTATAGCTATAAATAAGTATATACAATATAATTATTTTTTGCAATAAAAAATAACAGGCAAAACAGGAAAAAGATATATTATTCAAAAAAATAAAACTCATCAAAATAATAATTCTGACAAGTTTTATTTAAAATTAAATTTTATACATCATCATATTCACGTTTTTTCAAAGCCAATACAACTATTACCGCTGCGGCTGCCGCCACTAATGCAACCATTATAACAACCGGTACAATCACCGACTTAGCTTCATATTTAACTGAATTGATATCAAATATTTCTATATCAATATCTTCAATTTTTAAAATTGAACCTGCATT
>JAGBBO010000040.1 GCA_017938435.1 Alphaproteobacteria bacterium | reverse complement strand
ATGAGTATATAGTTTGCATTATGCTTTTGAGCAAGTGCTGTCTTTCCTGTATGGGATGCACCTGTAATTAAAATAATCATTGTCTTTATACATATAACCCATAGTTTTATAAAATAATTATACCACCCACAAAACAAAAAAACAACAGTGAAAATAGTGTTGCTTCGTTCATTTTATAATGCTTTTTTACAGCTCTGTAAATTCTAATTTGTTGAAATAATTATAGCACATTGCAAAATTTAAATACAATAGTTTTGTTTTCATTTATGCTAAACTATAAATATTTCATTTTATAGGAGGAAGCATAATGAATAAACATTATTCAACAGAAACAAAAATCAAAATAATACAGCAATATTCACAAGGAGTGTCTATTTCAGAATTATCTAAAAATTCAGGTGCTTCACGAAGTACAATTTATCAATGGATTGATAAGAACAAACAGACAGTGTGCAAAAATCAAAATCTCAATTTACGGGATTATCATGACCTTGTTATAAAATGCGAACGTCAACAAAAAATTATTGAAATTCTCAAATCATCACCTTGCACGGTGTCAGCTCCCTTGCGAGAACGCTATGAGGTTATAAAAACTTTCAAAGCAACATATAGCGAAACATTACTTTGCGATGCACTTAATGTTTCAAAAGGCAGCTATTATAATCACATATTCAGAAATAAGAATGAAGCAAATCAATTTGCACAAAAAGAAGAAGAAATCACACCAATAATTGAAAAGATATATAACGAATCTAATCAGATATACGGTCCCGGTAAAATACAAGCCGTCCTTAAAGATAGAGGTCATACTGTCAGTATAAGTGTTGTTTCGAGAATTATGCATAAAAATGGTTGGTTTGCAATTCGTACAAGTTCAAAAGCCTTATACAAACAAGAACAACAACGAAAAGAAAATATCTTGAAACAAAATTTTACTGTATCAAAACCCAATGAAGTATGGGTCAGCGATGTTACATATCACAAATTTAACAATATGGTTTATTATATTTGTGTAATCATAGATTTATATGCAAGAAAAGTAATTGCATTTAATATTTCAACATCAAACAACACTCGATTAACGAAACGAACTTTCAATCAAGCGTATATAGAGCGACAACCTGATAAAACATTGATATTTCATAGTGATAATGGTTCAAACTATACATCAAAAACATTTGCTTCACATCTTAAATCACTAAATATAACACAGTCTTTTTCAAGGCCGCATATACCGTATGATAACTCTGTAGTTGAATCTTTTTTTAAGAGCTTAAAAGCAGAAGAACTATATAGAAGAAAATATAGGTCAGAACGGGATTTCAAGGAATCAATTGCCAAATATATGACTTTTTATAATTCTGAAAGACCACATTCCATACTAAAATATTGGACACCTGACAAATGGGAACAAAAATATTGGAATAAAATTAATCGTACGTAATCAAACACAATCATCTACAAAATAAAGATTTTTAAATTTAAATTTTCAAAATTTAAGGAGAAATGGAAAAAGTGTACGATTAGTATAAAATAAAAGAACCCCGAAACATCAGGGGTAATAAAGAAAAAACAGACTTCTAATCGAACACTTTGGTTCAGATTTTGAAGTCTGTTCAAAAATTAATTTATTAAAATCTTTTTATTCCCAATGACATATTTTCTTTCGTTCATTCCACACATATTCTAAAAAAATATCCCAATTATTAAGAACCTGTTCATACACATCAACTTTAATTTCTTTTGTGTTGTTGCCCCCACACCAATGTCCAATTATAATTTCCCACTCGCTCTTTGACCAATAATAGTACATCATTGTCCTGCGTAATCTCTCAGAGAATTCTTCCTTGGTCTTACATTCTTTTGTTGCTTTTACAATATCTTTTCTAACACCACTATGTTTCAGAACATTGTAAGCCTGT
>JAGBBO010000039.1 GCA_017938435.1 Alphaproteobacteria bacterium | reverse complement strand
TGTTTTGTTGTTGATCTTTTATAGAAATGGGGTAAAATATATTGGTAAGTATGTAGTTTCTTCTTCTTTTTGATAATCTTTTGTATAAATTAAAAGGCGGTCACTGATGCGAGAAGAAAATTTTTTGCAAAACATATCTAATGATTTATGTGTTTTATAGCCTGATGATTTTACTTCTATAGGAATAATTTTAGACCTATACGCCAATTTTTTTATGTTAAATGTAATCTCAAAATTTGGTATGAGTAAATCGTATAGGCACTATTTGTTCTGGTAAATGGATTGTTTATAAATAAAAGGTTGCTCCGATTGGTCAACCTTTTATTTTCTATTTGTTTGCTGATTTTTCTTTGTAGCATATTTTATGTGATTATTGATTGAATATACACTTTCTAATATGCAGTACAAACATTTCTGAGAAATGTTTTATTCATTTTATTCTTAATAATTTGCTTAATTCATTGTTTTATTGTAACTTTGCAATACTGAATAAAAATGTTTTTTTTGTTTTGTTACAGCGGTAAAATTTACGCGAGTAATAATTAGGTTTATTTATTATGAAGTTTTATAATAGAGAGCACGAGATTTCTAAACTTCGCGAAATTCGTGATTTGTCATATACTGATCATTCAAGATTGACAGTTGTAACAGGGCGACGTAGAATTGGTAAAACATCGCTTATTGTTAAAGCTTTAGAAGACGAACCATTCGTTTATTTTTTTGTGGCTCGAAAAAATGAAACATCTTTATGCGCTACATTTTGTAAAGAAATTGCATTAAAGTTGAATTTGTTCGTTCCTTCTATTACTACTTTTCATGAACTTTTTGCTTTTCTTATGCAACAAGGAGAGACTAAAAAGTTTACTCTCGTTATTGATGAATTTCAAGAATTTTTTAACATAAATTCAAGTATTTATAGTGATATACAAAATTATTGGGATCAATTTAGGCTTAAAACTAATATAAATTTTATCGTTAGTGGTTCAGTATATTCTCTAATGACTAAAATTTTTCAACATTATCATGAGCCTTTGTTTGGGCGTGCTGATGTGATGTTGAAACTCAATCCTTTCTCTTTACCTGTTTTGAAGCAAATTATTTCAGATTATACTTCTTCTTATACGAATGATGATTTGCTAGCTTTTTATGCTGTAACTGGCGGAATCCCAAAGTATGTTGAATTATTAGTAGATGCAAAGGCTTTGTCGGTTAATAAAATTATTCATGCGGTTTGCGATCCTGATTCTCCATTTCGAGATGAAGGTAAAAATTTGTTGATAGATGAGTTCGGAAAACAATATGGAACATATTTTTCAATTCTTGATGCTATTTCAAATGGTTTAAATACTCAAGCTGAAATTGTTAATGTTTTGGGGGATAAAAGTATTGGCGGGCAATTAAAAAAATTGGAAGAGACATACGAAGTGATTACAAAAGTTAGGCCAATTTTTGCAAAAAAGGGAACGCAAACTGTTAGGTATGAAATCGCAGATATGTTTTTGCGTTTTTGGTTTAGATATTTTGAAGGAAATCGCACTTTGATTGAGATGAATCAATTTGCAATGTTAGAGAAGATAATATTAACTGATTATTCTACGTATTCTGGTAAAGTTTTGGAAGATTATTTCAAGCAACAGTTCATTGAAAGTGGAGAATATGGTGAAATAGGTTCATATTGGGAGGCTAAGAAGGGAAAAGAACAATGTGAAATTGATATTGTAGGTTTGAGTTTGGATAAAAAACAAGCAGTTGTTGTTGAGGTTAAGCGGCAGAGAAAAGAATTTAAGTCTGATTTGTTTGATGTGAAAGTGCAACATGTTAAAGATAAAATTCTCTCAAAATATGAATTGATAAAATTGTGTTTAACCATCGAAGATATGTGATAAGTGGCAGGATTGTATATTCATATTCCGTTTTGTACGCAGAAGTGTATCTATTGTGATTTTCTTTCGGGTACTAATCTATCTCTTCGAGGGCAATTTATTGATGCTTTGATTGCGGAGATGGATTGTTATCTTGATTTTTTTCGAGAAGATAAGATTCGGACAATCTATTTTGGAGGTGGTACACCTTCGTTGTTGAGTGTTGAAGAATTGGCGAGAATATAT
>JAGBBO010000007.1 GCA_017938435.1 Alphaproteobacteria bacterium | reverse complement strand
TTCATTCAATGTCGTTTCATCAAGTGTCGGTCCATCAAGTTGCACAAAATGTCCTGCTGGAATGTATTCACCTGGTGGAGCATTATTTTGCGAATGGTGCTCTGCCGGAACTTATTCTACTGGTAGTGCATCAAGTTGCAGTTATTGTTCTTCAACAAATTATGGAGCATGGGGTGGAAATTGTGGAACGGTAACAAGAAATGTGACAACGTATTGCACAAAAGCAGGTTCTACATCATCAACTGGAAATTCGTCAACAACAACAGAATCAAAAACTATGTCTTGTTCAGGACATGCTTATTGCTCTGCTACGACAAATGGAACCTGTATATCATGTTCAAAACCAAGTTATTCAAGTTGGGATTCAACTTCTGGCTGTGATTGGAGTTGCAATAGTGGATATTATAAAAGTGGTAATAATAAATGCTGTAATAAATATCGATATGTATATAGTTATACAAAAAACCCTGGATGTCCGTCAATAACCATATCCTGTGATAAAGATTGTCAAGTGGCTATAAGTTTAGGTTTAACACAAGGTCCATCAGGTCCTGGTGATATTAGTGCTTATTGTTGGGTTGACTGGCATTATAAAAAAGAAAAAACTCTTAAGTATGGTGAAACATTCCAATTAAGTAAAGATACTCTTGGTAAAAATTATATTGTAACATCAGAGGATTTCGGTGATAGTGTATCAATGCGTTTTGCCGGAAAGGATTCTGGAAAGAATACTGAAGGAAAAAATCTTTATGATAAGAGAATTACTACAGCTGATAATGTATTAAAACATACTTGTAATAAAATTTCAAATAGCGGTCCTTATGGTTCATGTTCTGATTGGAGTTTTGGAAGTTATACAAATAATGCATGTAATTAAAATTTTATATATATACATTAGCAAAAAGTTATCCCGAAATGATTTCGGGATTTCTTTTTATTTTTTTTCAGACCGTCATTTTAGTAGCAAGATACTGGAACCCACAATTCAACATAAAATCAATATGAATTTAAAATCTTTCGGATGTTTTAAGTTTGTTTAACATTGCAGTAAAAGATTTAACTTGAATTAAATCTTTTTTTAATTGTTTTGGATAATAAATTTTTTCTATATTAGTGCCAAGACGGACATCATTATATATCTGGTCCATAAATTCTTTGTTTTCAATATTGTCAGAAATTATCTGGCAAGATTCTTCTAATGCATCGTCTTTCTTTTCCATAGATAAAAGATTCTGTTTTCCTGCACTATCTAAATCCTCCATAGATTTATCATTATATTGCATTAAAATCCCATATGTTATGTAATAACTATCATTAGGTTTACGGTTAAGCATACTTGCGATTTTTATAATATTATCAGATGAAACCCTACCTGCACGAAGAAGACCAGTTGCAAGTTCGTATCTTTGTTCCCGAGAAATAGATAAATTAGGATTTTCAAAACTATCCCTAAGAATATTTTTATAACTTTTTGTGTCTTGGTTATCCATTCTCTCTCTCCTAAAATTATAATAACATAAAATTAAAAGTATTTCCAGTAAAAATATAAAAAAAACCTTTGAATAAATTCAATAAATTAAAAAAATACCCCGCCAAAAATGACGGGGTACCTGATACAATAATAAAATTATTTCTTTGCTCTTTCAATATATGTAAGATCATCAGTAGAAATAACAATTTCATCACCAGCATCAATGAACTGTGGAACCATAACGCGGATACCATTATCAAGGATAGCAGGTTTGAATGAACCAGTTGCAGTTTGTCCTTTCACAACAGGTTCTGTTTCTGCGATTGTGCAAGTTGCATTTTTTGGAAGTTGAACAGAGATAGCCTTTCCTTCAATAAAACTGATGATAACTTTCATACCATCTTGAAGAAGAGGAGCACGTTCACCAAGCAAATCTTTTGAAATATTGATTTGTTCATAACTTTCTTGATCCATAAATACAAAATCATCGCCTTCTGCATAAAGATATTGATAATCTTTATCTTCAGCAGTTAATTTTTCAACTGTATCAACAGTTCTCCATCTTTGTTGTGTTTTAAGACCTGTTTCAACATCACGCATTTCAACTTGAATAAATGCGCCACCTTTACCTGGTTGAAGAATTTGAATTCCAATAACTGTATATTGTTTACCATTATCAAAAATAACCCAACCTGGTCTTATTTGGTTTGCTTGTTGTTTCATAATATTCTCCTAATTATTTTAAAAGTAAGTTAAGGATAGCCTAATATTTACAAAATTTCAATATAAATTTAATAGACTTCAAAAAATTAAGATACTACGATACTTACCATATAATACACAAAGGAGATAAAATGAAAAAAATTAGCAATGAAGAAATTATTACCCGAGAAGATATTTTAGCATATTGTGGATATAAACTTGTTGGTAAAAAACTTGTCTTAGTATATTATGAACCAAATCCTAACCTTGAATTAACCGAATACAAAAAATATTGAATAAAAAGTTAAAAGAAGAAAGCATCCAACCTACTAAATAATAAAATTTCTTATTTTTAATTAGACATAATACCTTGTTTTTTCTGTAAAATATTGATGTTTTGACAAAATAGATATTATTCTTGACATTTTTGAAAAAAAGTCATATTTTGGATATACCTTAAACTAAAATGTTAGGAGTTTTAAAATGGAAAAAAAAGAACCTATATTAACACCTGCAAAAACTTCTTCTGAAGTAGAAAGCAAAAAGGTTGTTAAAGAAAATAATGAAAAAGTTTCTACTAAAAAATCTTTTAAAGAAACTTCAAAAGAAAAACTTGCTAAGGCTAAAGCTAAAATAAAAGAGTTAAAGGAAAAGTTAAAAAACACAAAACTTTCTGATAAACAAAAAAGATTTTCAATAGCTTTACTTGTTTGTATTATAGTTATTCTTCTTACTGTTTGGCTGATTTCTCTTTTTAATACGGATAAGGCAAATGTAGCATCTTTGGATTCTGCAAAACCTGCTGTTGCTGTAAAGAAAGTTGAACCAAAGAAAGAAGAGAAAAAAGAATCTTTCTGGTCAAAACTTTTCTCTAAGAAAGAAGAAAAAGCAGAAGTCATTGCTCCATCATTTGATATTGTTAGAATGGAAAAAGGTGAGGCTGTTATTGCTGGTCAAGC
Source organism: Alphaproteobacteria bacterium (assembly GCA_017938435.1). Classification (GTDB taxonomy): domain Bacteria; phylum Pseudomonadota; class Alphaproteobacteria; order Rs-D84; family CACZYB01; genus CACZYB01. The sequence continues at coordinate 4,672 of JAGBBO010000007.1, read as the reverse complement.
AGGCAAGGGTGATGTTGTTCACATTCTTGATAATGGTCGTGAAATTGGTCAAGAAAAAGCTGACAACAATGGTCAATGGGTTTTCATTCCAAAGAAAGCATTAGCAGAAGGAAATAGAAAACTTTCGCTTTTTGTTATCGATAAAAATGGTAATAAAATTAAAAGTAAACAATCTGCTGTTCTTCGTGTATCTAAAAAAGTAAATGATGAAGTTGCTGTTATTGTTGGTGGTAAAAAACAATCAAAAGTTTTGAAAGCTCCAAAAGGTCAAGAAATTGGTGTTCTTAGAATTGCAAAAATTGACTATAACGATGATGGTATGTTCAAAGTTGAAGGTATGGCAAAGAAAAATTCAACAGTTAACCTTTATATGAACAATAAACTTGTTTCAAAAGTTGTTGCTGATAGAAATGGTTTTTGGACTGTTGATACAGAGTTTGAACTTTCAAATTCAAAGCAAGTTATTCGTGCTGATATGTTGGGTTCAAAAGGTAAAGTTGCTAAACGTGTAGAATATAATTTTACACCAGTTCTTTTCGATGGTGAAAATGCCATGACAGTAATAAAGAAAGGTGATTGTCTATGGAATATTGCTGTTCGTGAATATGGTCGTGGAGCTGATTATGTGATTATATTTGAAACAAATAAAAAGCAAATAAAAGATCCAAATAAAATTTATGTTGGACAAGTATTTTCAGTGATTAAAAAAGATAGTAAAACTTTTAAATCAATGAAAAAATCAAAGAAATAATTTGTTCCTTTCTAAAATACCTCGTCAGTTTTGGCGAGGTATTTTTTTTAATAAAGAAAGAGGTATAACTTGAATTTTTTTTAGTATTTAATTTTATGAAATCATTAATCAGAAGTTATGATTTGACAAATATAAAATAATTTTGTTATATTCAATTAGGTGTTTTATTAGTATGAGAGTTATATAAAATGATTTATGAAAAATATTTAGAAGATATAGAATTTAAAAAAATATATGTTCCTTTTGATAAAATTGATGAAACTATAAAAATATATCAAACATTATATTTTTTAATAGGTATGGAATTTTTGGCAGAAACATCCCAAAATGATAAATTACACTATAATTATTTATTAGGGAATATAGAAAGGAGAATAAAAGAATTAGAACAAAGTAAACAACAATACTTGGCTAATAATCAAAATTTAAAAATATCAAAAGACTTATCTGCAAAATCAAAGTAATTTTTCGTAACAAAGCTATGCCAAAATCAACTTTGCATATTATTGATAGTTTTGGTCATGGAAGCAAAAAACAAAACAAACTTTTACCAAAGTTAATAAAAGAATTTTTGTAGTTTTATTTCACATTTATCCAATATCTGATTTGAGTTTCAGTATCGGATATTTTAGCAGGAGGAAGTTCTTCACCACCAAACTCATTAAAAAGAGAAAGTATAACTTTGTGCGATGGTATATTTCTTTCATCACAAGTTATCAAAATTTTATCAAAACCATAATGTAACTTTATGTATTCGCAAAGTAGTGGATATGCATGAAATACTGTTCTTTTTCCACGAAATGATGGAGCAATTTGGTATGCTAAATTACCACCACAGTTCATAAGTTTTTCATTAAGTTGAAGTCGTAAATCAAACATTCCAACAACTCTTTCATCATCCACAATCCACAAAGTTTGGTTTGGAACATATTCACCAAGGCCGTGTTTACATTTTTCAATTAAATCAAAATATGTATCTGGATTTTCAATATTTTCAATTAGATGTTTGCTAGCATAGATATCAAACTCAGTCGGTGAGTTTTTTATTTCTTTAGCAAACACAACAGCACTTTCCCATAAATTTCTATTTGGCTCAATAACTTTTAGCATGATTACCTACCATATTTATCAAATTTTCTTCGGATAATGTATTACTATTTTGAACTTTATTAAAATCTTTTTTCAAGTTTTGTTCAAACTTGTCTTTTAGTTCTTTTGGTAAACAGAAATATTCATGACCTTTTAACCATTTTTTAACTTTTTTATCAAAATCTTCACAGTTTTCAGGCATTTTCTGATTTTCCTCAATACAATATTTCCAGGATTTTTCAATTACATCAAAAGCTTCATCACTATATATATTTTTATTTTTAGCTTTTAATTCTTCATTAGTTTTATTCTTAATATTTTCTTTCAATTCTTCAAAATTCCTTGGAAAATTTGCACGATTTGATACATATAAATTTAAATTATGGTTGTCTTGTAAACCTTCAAATTCTGATACTTCAATATCTGGAAGCTTATAATCGGTAATTACATCTTTTGTCTTTTTAAATGATAAACGTTTATTTCTATTAAAACCTGTTAATTTCTCTAATTTATCCTTTAATTCATCTCTCCAACCTTCACCACTTGCAATAGTCCTATCAGAAATATTTACAATAGCAGTAGTTTGAAAATGTTTTGGATAATTTTCCAATGATAATGCGGGAGAGGAAATAAATGCCTTTGGTAAACGAAGTAATTCTTCGACTTGTTTATCATCAAATGCAATTTTTAACTTTTCCTCCAACAGATGTTCCAACTGTGATATAACAACTGTTCCAAAACAATGACCGCGCAAAAATAATTTATTCAAATTTGCTTTAGTTTTTTCGAAATTATCACTCAAGAATGGAGCAATGGTTTTGTTAAAAATATCCTTTGTCGCATCACAATCAGGTGTTTCTGTAGTATTATAATCATCTATTACAAGGTCTGCTTTATACTCATATACCGCAGTATAAAACTTCGCATTAACCTTATTTTCTGAAATTAACTCTTTTGTTTTTTCTGATGCAGTTTTTGCGTTTTCTTTACACTTTTCTACTCTCTCTTTTAATTTATTATCAGATAATTCCTTTTTATAATCACGATTTACAGCCATACCAGAGCCAGGAAAATTCAAAACAATAATATCATTTATTGGAGCTATCGCATCAACTTTTTTCCCATCTAAATCCACAAAAAAAGTATTGCCAATGGTATTTACTTCACCATCTTTCTCTCTAATTTCTGGTTCTCTTACTTCGTATTTAAATTTGTTCTTATATCCATCAAGATATATTTTCTCAAGAGCTTCATATGAATTTACTTTTTCAATATCTTTACCAGATTGTTTTGCAACAAAGATATGAGGTGTACCAGCATGGGAGAAATTAGTAATGTCTATCTCTTTTAATTCTGGCTCTTGCGGATCAAAGACAACATCTTTACCATTTTCAAGTTTTACAGATATAAGCTGATGACCGTTTATTTGAGAACTGTTATTTTTCAAATCATTTTTATTGGCAGTAAATACAACTTCACAATCAAGGCCAATTTCATTTGCATAATGAGAGAAAAGTTTTGCAAGTCCAGTGCAACCAATTACTTTGACAGGGACTTTATTATCGATTATATCCTTAGCGGTTAGTGCAAAATTAAAATTTCTTTCAAGGTTATATTTTTGCCTATACTCCTGTCTATCAAGATTACCATCAGAAGAATTCTTTGTTTCTGCCTTAAACTGTTTTATCTTATCTAAAACATAATGTATTTTTTGTAGTGTTTCCATTCAAAACCTTCAAAGTATTTTAGTATTATCTACCATCATTTTGTTTGTTAGATACCATATCAATATTTGTTTTTTGAACTTTTCTTCTTCCATCGCAATTTTTTGTTCAATTTTCTTTATTGCTTTTTCAAACATTTCAGGATCTCTGATTTTTATTTTAAATGTTTGAACAAAATCAATCAAACCATCCTCATGTAAAAATAATGTTTGGTATCTTCCAGATTTCATTAATTTAACAGTATCCTTAAATTTCGGCATATTAACAGCTTGTTCTAAACATTTTTTATAGTTTTTATTATCACCACCTAATTCTTTTGCCAAATCATTCGCAGAATACCAACCTTTTGTTTTCTTAGGTAAATCTTTTTGTTTTTCTTTTATCTTAAAAGTATCTTTAAATAAATCCAAACCATCCTTATGTAAACATAATGCTCGTTGTGTATTATTTTGCATTAATTTAACAGTATTTTTAAATTCCGGCATCGTTAATGCTTGTTTTAAGTATTTCTGCAATTTTTCAGGTTTGCCAACGAATTTATTCTTCAAATCTTTGGCAGAAAGCCAATCTTCTGTTTTCTTTGGTAAATCTAATATACCAAAAGTTTGTTTAAATAATTCTAATGCATCTTTATGGATACATAATGGTTGTTGGGAACCACTTTGCATTAGTTTAACAGTATTCTTAAATTCCGGCATCATTGATGCTTGTTTTAAGTATCCTGCTATTTTCCTCTTATCACCAACAAGTTCCTCATTCAAATCTGATAAAGAAAACCAATCTTTTGTTTTATCTTCTAGTTTTTGTTTTTGTTTTTCTTTTAGATTAAAAACTTGTTTAAATAATTCCAAACCATTTTTATGTAAACATAATGGTTCAGCGGAACCACTTTTCATTAGTTTAACAGTATTCTTAAATTCCGGCATCATTGATGCTTGATTTAAGGATTTTGCAATTTTTGTATGATTGCCAACAAGTTTATTAGTCAAATCTTTGGCAGAAAACCAATCTTTTGTTTTATCTTCTAGTTTTTGTTTTTGTTTTTCTTTTTCTTTTAGATTAAAAACTTGTTTAAATAATTCCAAACCATTCGTATGTAAACATAATG
>JAGBBO010000038.1 GCA_017938435.1 Alphaproteobacteria bacterium | reverse complement strand
CTTGAATGCCTCCTTAAACCCTTACTATATGAACGGAAATTGGTGGCTTTTTATCCATTAAATCTCGGATTACTCGACGAGTGCTTGCAACAGTGATTTCACGGATTGTGTCGTCACGGCTTAATTCCTTTTTCGAGAGGTTCTTGATTGTGGATTTTATTTCAGCAATTATGGCTGATTTTATCATTCCAGTTGAATCTGTTTCAAACATTCCAACAGAAGATACCTCTGGTTTTCCAACTAAGCCTGATTTATTTATAATAAGACTGATGAATACTGCACCATTATAATTTATTTTACGGCGAGCAGAGAAAACATCGTTAGTTGCAGAAATGTGACGAGTTCCATCTATGATAATTTCTGCGGTTGGAATTTTTTCAACAATAACAGGCTTTTTACCATCTTCTATTGCGATAAAATCACCGTTATCAATAATTTCAACATTTTTAATTTTACATTCAGTCGCAATTTTTGCATTACGGAAAAGGTGTATTGGTTCACCGTGAACAGGAATTACAATTTGTGGTTTTAATAGATTGTAAAGTTGTTCAAGTTCAGGTTTACTTCCGTGGCCTGATGCGTGAATGTTTGGATTATCAAGTGTGGTAATAACATTTACACCTTGACGCGAAAGATTATTTTGAACATTCAAAATTGATTCTTCGTTTCCAGGAATAATTTTTGATGAGAATATTACAGTATCCCCAGCATGAAGTTTTAAATCAGTATAGGCATTTTCGGAAACTCGGGTAAGGACGCTTCGAGGTTCACCTTGGGTTCCAGTGCAAAGATATAAAACTTTGTTATCATCATATTTAGATGCTTCATCAGCAGATAGATATTCAAAATCTTGGAGATAACCCTCGGATTTTGCAATATCGACAATAGTTTCCATTGAACGACCAAGGACAACAAGTTTACGGCCAGTTGCCTGTGCAGCCTTGAAAATACTGTGCATACGAACAACATTTGTAGCAAAGCAAGTGATTACAATCTTTCCTGATTTGATTCCTTTTACAACCTTTTCCAATTCAACGACAACATCAGCTTCGCTTAAACTGTGTTCTAAAACTAAAGAATTTGTAGAATCGCACATAATAGCAAGAACACCTTCGCGAGCAAGTTTTTTAAGTGTTGCCATATCACTTGGTTTATCCATAAGTGGGGTAGGGTCAAATTTCCAATCGCCAGTGTGAAGAATTGCACCTTGTTCCGTTCTTAAAATGATACCAGTTGATTGTGGAATAGAGTGGGTCAAATGAAAATATTCAACATCAAATGCACCAAGTTTGAAATGAGCTCCTTCCTTTGATACTTTACGCATTGGAACTTTTCCAAGCAAATCATTTTCAGCAAGTTTATTTTCCAACATTTTTAGAGCAAATGCGGTTCCGTAAATTGGGCATCCTACCTCTTGCCAAATATAAGGAATTGCACCATAGTGATCTTCGTGCGAATGAGTAAGGAGTATTGCTTTTACCCTATCTTTTATTGAACGAAGGAATGTTGAGTCAGGTATTACATATTCAGCACCAGCCATACGCTCGGTTGGGAAACCTATACCCATATCAACTATTACCCAATCCCCATGTGTTCCATAAAGGTAGAGATTACATCCAATTTTATCCCCCATACCACCAAGGGCACCAAAATATACTTTGTTATCCGAAGATGATAAATTCATACTTGTTTTAATAAGTTTTTTCTTTTCAATTTTTGGTGTTTCAACCACTTTTTTGGCTTTTTTTATAGCCTTTGGTGTTTTTTTAACAGGTGAATTTTTTTTCTTTTTATCTTTTTTAAATAACATATTATTTTCCTTTCTGTTTTATAAAAGTCCGAAAGATTTAAAACTAAAGTAATTTCCCTTTCCAACAATTAAGTGGTCATGAAGAGGAACATCTATTGTTTTAAGGCTTTCACTAATCTTTTTAGTTATATTTATATCTGCATTAGATGGCGTTGTATCCCCAGTTGGATGATTGTGAACAATAATTATACTTGAGGCATTAACCTCTAATACTCGTTTCAAAATTTCACGAGGATAAACAGATGATGTATTTATCGTTCCAGTAGAATGAGTTTCATCCTTTATCAATTTGCATTTTGTATCAAGGTATAAGATATGAAATTCTTCGGTTTTTTTATTACCGATATTTAATTGACAATAATCAATCAATTCCTTCCAATTAGAAATGACAGATCTTTCCTTGACCTTGTCTTGTAATACCCTTGCCATAGAAAGTCGTAATATTTTAAACATAGAAACAGTAGTTTCACCAATTCCATTGATTTTTAAAAGTTCAGATTGTTCGGCATTTATTACCCCAGCAAAATTTGAAAATTTTTGAAGTAGTTCTTTTGCCAAAGGTTTTACATCGCGTCTTGGAATTGAAATAGTTAATAAAAGTTCAAGTAATTCATAATCAGCAAATGATTCACCAGAAGATTCAAGAAGTTTTTTTCTTAATCTTTCCCTGTGTCCGAGATAGTGAGGTTGAATTACTTTTTCTTCTGTCATTCTTACTTACTTTTATTTTTATTTCTTTTTTAATTTTACTCGGTTTTGAGTTGTTTGTAAAGTTTTTGTTTGAAATAATTGGATTTTGTCTTCTAAACATAGTGAAGGTTTTGTTTGTTATTATGTCAAAGGTGTAAAGTATTCGGAAAAAAGCAATACTTAATATTTTCCAAACAGGAATTAAAATACTTTCTAAAATAAAATCACTTATTCTGAATAATAAAACTCCTATAAATATTATCCATGTAGAAATAAAAAATCCTTCGATATAGGTTTTTGATAAATAAGAAATTCTATAATCATATAAGTATTTTGAAAGTGGGGAATTATAAAGATATATATAAACGAATCTGTAAAATATTACTGATGAACAAACTGCGATTATGAATAAAAACCTAAGGGGAAATAATGGCTTATCGCTTGGTATGACATCTGTTTTTGTTAAAAATTTTTGCCATTTCGAAGCGTGCATTATTTCCCTTTCATTTTAGTTTTTATTTTTAGGAGTTAAATCCAATTTTATATGTAATTCTTTTAATTGTTTTTCATCAACGACGGATGGTGCACCCATCATTAAATCTTCTCCCTTTCCATTGATTGGGAAAAGAATTACTTCACGAAGGTTTGGTTCGTTGGCAAGAAGCATAACAATTCTATCTATACCAATACCCATACCAGCGTGTGGTGGAACACCATATTTGAATGCTGTCATAAGACCGCTGAAACGCTTTGCAACAGTTTCGCGTGTGTAACCAACATTTTCAAATGCCTTTACCATTGTTTCGATATCATAGTTTCGAACGGCGCCACTTCCCATTTCATAACCGTTACATACTATATCAAATTGATGTGCCTTTACAGAAAGTAAATCATCGGATTTAAGAGCTTCTAAACCACCTTGTGGCATAGAGAATGGGTTGTGACCAAAATCAATTTTACCAGTAGCCTCATCCAATTCATAGAATGGAAAATCTACTATGAAAGCGAATTTAAATACATTTTGTTCAATTAAATTCAAGTCAGTTCCTATCTTTGTTCTTGTTAATCCGGCAAATTTTTGAGCAGGAGCGAGTTTTTCACATACAAAGAAAACACTGTCCCCATTTTCAATTTTGCAAATTTCTTTAATCATTTTGATTCTATCAGCATCAAGATTTTTTGCAATAGGACCTTTTTCTTCGCCATTTTCATCAAACACGATATAACCCAAACCTTTTGCTTTGTTATCCCTTGCCCATTCATTTAAACCATCAAACCATGAACGAGGTTTTGATGAAGTTTTTGGTGCACGGATAGCTTTTACAACAGCACCCTTTTCAATGTTTGATGCAAAGATTGTAAAGTTTGAACCGCGGAATGCTTCGGTGACATCTTCGATAACTAATGGATTTCTTAAATCAGGTTTATCAGAACCATATTTTTCCATTGATTCCTTGAATGGAATTGTTACCCAATCGTAAAGTTTTCTTCCGTTTGCAAATTTTGAGAATGTAGCATCAACAACACCCTTTGCAACTTCGAAAACATCTTCTTGGGTTGCAAATGACATTTCAAAATCAAGTTGATAGAATTCCAAAACACGGTCAGCACGAGTATCTTCGTCACGGAAACATGGTGCAACCTGGAAATATTTATCAAATCCAGCAACCATTGCAAGCTGTTTGAATTGTTGTGGAGCCTGTGGAAGTGCATAAAATTTTCCTTCGTGAACGCGGGATGGAACCAAGAAATCCCTTGCTCCTTCTGGTGATGAGGCAGTAAGGATAGGAGTTTGAAGTTCATTGAAATTTCTTTCCCACATATAATCACGCATAGCCTTAATAATTTTTGAACGAAGTGAAATTGTATTTTGAAGTTTTTGTCTTCTTAAATCAATATATCTATATTTCAAACGCAAATCTTCTGGGAATTGTTCATCAGTTGCAACCAAAACAGGAAGGACATCTGCTTCGGAAATAACATTTAATTCTTCGACCTTTAATTCAACCTTTCCAGATGGGATGTTTTCATTTATTGTTTCAGGACTTCTTGCAATAATTTCACCAACAACAGTGATAACACTTTCAATTCTTAAGTGTTCAAGTTTTGGAAAGTCAGGATGTTCCATATCAATAACACATTGTGTTAGGCCGTAATGATCGCGAAGATCAACAAAAACCAAACCACCGTGGTCACGTTTAGAGTTAATCCAACCGGATAATTTTACTTTTTTACCAATGAAACTTTCGTTAATTTCACCACAAGTATTTGTTCTGTATTTATGCATTTTTTAATCCTTTATATTATAAGTTTTTGTAATATAATATATCTTTTGAATAATAAGTCAAAGAGTTTTTATTGGAAAAACTATCTTCCCCATTGTCTATTGAATGCGTTAATCGCATAATTTTTAACAAGTGTAGATGGATTTTTGATTTTATAAATCGCCCTTGGATCCTTTTTGACAAGTTCGATTTGTTTTTCTTCTTCTTTCTTATTACGAGCTTCCATTCCTTTATTATATGCGTTTAACTCTTCTTTGTTTAAGTCATAGATAGTTAGTTCTTTTGTATTAAAGTTTTCGGCAGTAATTTTTGTAATAATTTTTTCAGGATTATTTTCAATAAAAGCCAATTTTGCTTCTTTTGATAAACCTTTAATTCCTTTTATGTCATAGATAAGACCAAGTTTTGCAGCAATTAAATTAATATTTTTGTTTCTTTGTTCGGGTTTAAGCCAATCAAGAGGAGTGTTTTTTGTTTTAAGTGCATATTCAACTATTTCATCAGATGTTTTTGTAAAATATCTGAATTGATCAAAATCAATGATAAGTTTTTGAATTTCGATTGGTGCAGAGGCAATTTGGTTTCCTATAGCCTCTAAGTCTTCATTTTCAAAATCACTGTAAGCCCATTCAAATATGTGTTTGTCCACATATTGAATTATTTGTTGTTTTTGTTCTAAGCGTTTATTTTCTTGTTTATCTTCTTTATTTTCTTTCTTTTTCTCTTCTTTTTTATAAAATTCAGTAAGAAAAGCGTGTTTGAATTCTTCGATTATTTGATTTTCAACATCCTTTGGGAATTTTTTTGCCTTAACTTTTTCAACAATTTTGTTGAAGGCATAGGAACCGTCTTTATTATCTTCTTTATTTAAGGCTTGGATGTTTTTTATAGTGTAATCAAGTGTTATATTATCTTTTTCAAATCTTTCTAATATTTCATTAACTTTTTCTCTGTACCAACCTTCTATTACTGCGTCGATTAGTGGTTTGTAATTTTTATTAGATGCCTTTTTCATTTTTTATACCTCTTTTGGTTATTTTTCTATTATTGGTTTGGATTTTAGAAAAAAATTTTCAAAGAGTCCATAGTTTTTTATAAAAAATTGAGTCAAATAGAGTCTTTGCCTTATGTTTTTGGTTGAAATTTAATTTTTTTTAATGTATATTACTGAGGATTTTAAAAACTGCTTGATTTTACAGGCAAAATTTAATAGACTCTTTCCTACAATAAATGGTTTGGGAAGAGTCTATCCTGTAAATTCAATGAGTTAGGGGTATAGCTCAGCTGGTAGAGTACTGGTCTCCAAAACCAGGTGTCGAGGGTTCGAATCCTTCTGCCCCTGCCATTTAAAACCTAGAGAAAGTCTAGGCTTGGTGCTGTTTTTATATATTGGTGCGAATCGGCGATGATTTGTGCTTAAAAGAATAGAATCGCGGTAAAATGTGGTTTTTGATAGAATTTTGAAAGAACTGTGAGGTTTTTATGTTTGGTAAAATTGTAACTTTTTTTGAACAAGTAAAGCAAGAGGTGGCAAAAGTTGTTTGGCCAACCAAACGCGAAACTGTGTCTTCGGCAATTATGATTGCAGTTTTTTCTGTTGTAACCGCCGTATTTTTCTTTCTTGTTGATAGATTTTTTATGTGGGTTATGAGTTTTATTTTTAACTTTTAATAAAAAGGTATATTATTATGGAAAATAACGAACAAAAAATGGTTGAAACAAAAACAAGTAATGCTAGATGGTATGTTGTTTATGTTCATTCAGGCTGTGAAAAGGCTGTTGTAACACGTTTGGAAGAAAAAATTAAAAAATTCCATGCTGAAAATCTTTTTGAGGAAATACTTATTCCTACACAGGAAGCAACCGAAGTTAAAAATGGTAAAAAAGTTTCTGTTGAAAAAAAGTTTTTCCCTGGATATGTGCTTATCCGTATGGTTATGAACGATGATACATGGCATATGGTTCGTGATATTCCTTTGGTATCTGGTTTCCTTGGTTCAAGAACAAAACCATCGCCAGTTAGTGAAAAAGATGCTGATGCACTTCTTCATAGACTTGAAAATAATGATCAATCTCTTTCAACTGGACTTTCATACGAAGTTGGTGAACAAGTTAAAGTTTGCGAAGGTCCATTCGCATCATTTAATGGTGTTGTTGAGAAAGTTGATGATGAAAAACAAAGAGTTAAGGTTTCGGTTTCTATTTTTGGAAGACCAACCCAAGTTGATTTGGAATTTACACAAGTAGAAAAATTATAAGAGGCGAGTGATGAGGCTTATTAGAAAAATACAGACAAAATTAAAGAAAAATGCTTTGGGAAAGGCATTGTTTTTGAAATATTATATTATTGATGCATTAAAAGGTTTATATCCAAGTGTTGAACTTGGAAAAAGAGATTATTCAAAGGAAAAAGCTAGATATAAAGTTCCTGAGAATTATGTATGTAAAAATTGTGCTTCCTGTCCATATCGTGAATGGGAATTACAAACATCTGTTTATAATGGCAGATAAAATTAACCGGTAGTAGGTTGAGCCACAACCAAACTACCATCCTAATAACAAAAAACTTTAAAGGAGTTTAAAATGGCAAGCAAAAAAGAAATTGCAAAATATGTAAAGTTGCAAATCAATGCTGGTTCAGCAAATCCATCTCCACCGGTTGGTCCTGCTTTGGGTCAAGCTGGTGTTAATATTATGGAATTCTGTAAAGCATTTAACGCAAAAACTGCTGATATGGAAAAGGGTATTCCTTGTCCTGTTATTATTACAGTTTATAAAGATAAATCTTTTGATTTCGTAGTAAAATTACCACCTGTAAGTTTCCTTATTAAGAAAAATGCTGGTATTAAATCTGGAAGTCAAACACCAGGTAAAGGTCCAGCTGTTGGTAAACTTACAAAATCTAAAATCCGCGAAATTGCAGAAGGTAAGATGAAAGATATGAACTGCCATACAGTCGAGGCCGCTATGTCTATGATTGAAGGTCAATGTAAATCAATGAACGTTGAAGTAGTGGAGGGCTAGTATTATGACATTTATTTCTAAAAGAATGAAAAAAATGACTGAAGGACTTGATAAAGCAAAACTTTATACAATTCCTGAAGCTCTTAAGGTTTTAAAAGAAAAATCAACAGTTAAATTTGATGAAACAGTTGATATTGCAATGAACCTTGGTATTGATACAAAACAATCAGATCAAAATATCCGTGGTATGGTAAGTCTTCCTAATGGAACTGGTAAAAAATGCGTTGTTGCAGTTTTTGCAAAAGGTCCAAAAGCTACAGAAGCAAAGGAAGCTGGTGCTGATATCGTTGGTGATGATGATTTAATCGCAAATATTTTAAAAGGTCAAATCAATTTTGATAGATGTATTGCTACACCTGATATGATGGCTACACTTGGAAAAGTTGCTAAAGTATTGGGACCAAAAGGTTTGATGCCAAATCCAAAACTTGGAACAGTGACAATGGATGTTAAGGGTGCTGTTTCAAAGGCAAAAGCAGGACAAGTTGAATTCAGAGCTGAAAAATCTGGTGTTGTTCATGCTGGACTTGGAAAATTATCTTTCGGTGAACAAAAATTGGAAGAAAATGTTCGTGCATTTGTTGAAGTTATTCAAAAGGCAAAACCTGCTTCTTCAAAGGGAACATATATTAAGGCAGTATCTCTTTCAACAACACAAGGTATTGGTCTTAAAATAGATTTATCTGATTTAAAATAGTCAGATTGTAAAGAATACTTGTCCAAGACAGTAGGGACTTTTGAAAGTTTAAATGGGTTTCCCGCCCTACCAAGACAAGACAAAAATTTGAAAATTTTTATCTTGGGGCAAGAAAGGTGGTTTTAAAAAGTGAAAATTTTTTGAAACTTAATATTAACCAAGAAAAAAGAAAGGTTTGTAAATGAATCGTAACGATAAACAAGATTGGATTACAAGTTTGAATAGTGCTCTTTCTTCTTCTGAATCTGCTGTTGTTGCAAAATTTAATGCATTGACAGTTTCTGAACTTACAGAATTAAGAAACAAGGCAAGAGAACTTGGTGCTTCAATCAAAGTTACTCAAAACAGACTTACTAAACTTGCTTTAAAAGGAACCAACTATGAAGAACTTGCTCCTTTATTTAAAGGTGTTACATTAGTTGCATGGTCAAATGATCCTGTATCAGCAGCAAAAGCTGTTTATAACTTTGCAAAAACTAATGATAAAGTTGAAATACTTGGTGGCGCTATGGGTAAGGAAATTTTGGATGTTAATGGTGTAAAATCCGTTGCTCTTCTTCCTTCTCTCGACGAAGCTCGTGCAAAGATTTGTGCAGTACTTACAACTCCTGCTGGAAATCTTGCTCGTGTTTTCAAGGCTTATTCAGAAAAACAAGCAGCGTAAGTTTAACAAGAATTTAATATTAACCATTTAAAAAAAATAAAAAGGAAAAAATAAAATGGCAGATTTACAAAAATTAGTTGATGAACTTTCAACACTTACAGTTATGGAAGCAGCAGAGCTTTCAAAAAAATTAGAAGAAACTTGGGGCGTATCAGCAGCAGCTCCTGTTGTAATGGCAGGTGGTGCAGCAGCTGGTGCAGCAGAAGAAAAGTCAGAATTTAATGTTGTTTTGGCTTCTGCTGGTGGAAACAAGATTGCAGTTATTAAAGAAGTTCGTGAAATCACAGGTCTTGGTCTTAAAGATGCAAAAGACTTAGTTGATGGTGCTCCTAAGACTGTTAAAGAAAATGTAGCAAAAGCAGCTGCTGAAGAAATGAAAGCTAAATTAGAAGCTGCTGGTGCAACTGTAGAATTAAAATAGTAATTCTATTTACATTGTTGGTGGAGGTCGGAGAGCTTTTTCTCCTTCCTCCCTTTCGACTCTAAAGGTTGATTGTTCGTTTGAAAAAGCAAAATAAAGTTAAAATTAACTTTAAAAAGATGATAAACTTTTAAGGTTAGCAAAACAAAAAAGGGTGAAAATATGTTTAATGCTTATAAAAGAATCAGAAAAGATTTTGGTAAGATTAAATCTCCGGTTGAACTTCCAAATCTTATAAAAATTCAAGAAGAATCTTATAAAAGTTTTCTTCAATTAGAAGAAAAACCTGAGGACCGTAAAGATGTTGGTATTCAGGCTGTTTTCAAATCTGTGTTTCCTATACACGATTTTTCAGGTCTAGTAGATCTTGAGTTTGTAAAATATGAATTTGATACTCCAAAATATGATGCTGAAGAATGTCTTCGTCGTGGACTTACTTTTGCTGCACCTTTAAGAGTTACATTAAGACTTATCCTTTGGGATATTGATGAAGATGGTAAAAGAACCATCAAAGATGTTAAAGAACAAGAAATTTTCATGGGTGAAATTCCTTTGATGACAGAAAAGGGAACTTTGATTTTCAATGGAACAGAAAGAGTTTTCGTTTCACAGATGCAAAGATCTCCTGGTGTATTCTTCTCTCATGATGAAGGAAAAACTCATGCTTCTGGAAAATTGCTTTTCAGTGGTAAAATTATTCCATCCCGTGGTTTTTGGTTGGATTTTGAATTTGATGCAAAAGATATTTTGTATGTAAGAATTGATAAGAAACGTAAACTTCCTGTTACAACTTTGCTTGCTTCGTTCTATAATGATGAAACAGAACAAAAAGTTGAAGAAGCATTGAAGGAAGGTAAAGATACTGAAAGCATTGAAAAAGTTGGTATGTCTTCAAATGAAGTTTTAAAACTTTTCTATACTGAGGAAATATTTACAAAATTTAAAAATGGTTGGAAAAAGGCTTTCAATCCTGCACTTGTCACAAAAGGTGTAAAGTTTAATTATGATTTAGTTGATGCAAAGTCAGGTAAAGTTGTTCTTGAAAAGGGTGCAAAACTTTCTCCTCGTGCTGCAAAAAAACTTGCAGAAGAAGGTTTGAAAGAAGTTTATATGACTAATGAGGCATTTGCCGAAGCTGGACTTTATCTTTCTGATGATATTTTGGATGAAGAAACATTTGAAGTTATTGCAGAGGCTGGTCAAGAAGTTACAACTGAAGTTTTGGAAAAAATGGATTCTGCGAAGATAAAAGAATTTGGTGTTCTTTATATTGATAATGTTACAGTAGGTCCACATATCAGAAATACTTTGGTTGTTGATAAAAATAAAACAAGAGAAGAAGCATTATTTGATATTTATCAAGTTATGCGTCCAGGTGAACCACCTACAGTAACATCAGCAGAAAATATGTTCTTTAGAATGTTCTTTGATAAGGATTTCTATGATTTGTCTTCTGTTGGTAGATATAAAATGAATACAAGACTTGATATTAGTTTTGATGAAGCACCAGAAGATTTAACAATTCTTCGTCGTGATGATGTTATTAAAACAATTAAGGCTTTGGTTGATTTAAGAGATGGTAAAGGTGAAGTTGATGATATTGATAACCTTTCAAACCGTCGTATTAGATCAGTTGGTGAACTTCTTGAAAATCAATACAGAATTGGTATTGTTAGAATGGAAAGAGCAATCAGAGAAAAAATGTCTTCTGCTCAAGTTGATTCTATTATGCCACAAGATTTGGTTAATGCTAGACCAGTTCTTTCTGCTATTAAAGAATTCCTTGGTTCATCACAACTTTCACAATTTATGGATCAAAACAATCCATTGTCAGAAGTTACACATAAGAGAAGACTTTCTGCTTTGGGTCCTGGTGGATTGACACGTGAACGCGCTGGTTTCGAAGTTCGAGATGTGCATCCAACTCATTACGGACGTATTTGTCCTATTGAAACACCAGAAGGTCAAAACATTGGTCTTATTAACTCGCTTGCAACTTATGCTGTTATTGATAAATATGGATTTATTGAAACACCATACAGAAAAGTTATTGATGGTAAAGTTACAGATGAAGTTATTTATGTTTCTGCTATGGAAGAAAATAAATACATTATTGCTCAGGCAAATTCTGTTCTTAACAAAGATGGTTCATTTGCTGAACAATTAGTAAGTTGCCGTAAGAATGGTGAGTTCGTATTGCTTCCTGCAAGTGAAATTACACTTATGGATGTTTCGCCAAAGCAACTTGTTTCTGTTACAGCTGCACTTATTCCATTCCTTGAAAACGATGATGCTAACCGTGCATTGATGGGATCTAACCAGCAAAGACAGGCTGTTCCTTTGGTTAAATCAGAGGCCCCTTTTGTTGGAACAGGTATTGAATATCGTGTTGCAACTGACTCAAAGGCAACTATCCAAGCTGTGAATGATGGTGTTGTTACACAAGTTGATTCAACAAGAATCGTTGTTCAAACAACTGGAAAGAAAGCAAAATCTGCTACTGGTGTTGATATTTACAGACTTCAAAAGTATGTTCGTTCAAACCAAGATACATGTATTAACCAAAAGCCTATTGTTAATGTTGGTGATAAGGTTAAAGCAGGTGATATTTTGGCTGATGGACCATGTACAGATCTTGGTGAATTAGCGTTGGGTAGAAATATTCGTGTTGCGTTTATGCCATGGCAAGGTTACAACTACGAAGATGCTATCGTTATAAGCGAAAGAATTGTAAAAGATGATGTGTTTACATCTGTTCATATTTCTGAATTTGAAATTATGGCTCGTGATACAAAACTTGGCCCAGAAGAAATCACTCGTGATATTCCAAATGTTGGTGCAGAAGCATTAAAGAATTTGGATGAAACTGGTGTTATTCATATTGGTGCTCATGTTAAAGCTGGCGATATTTTGGTTGGTAAAGTTACACCAAAGGGTGAAACACCTGTTACACCAGAAGAAAAATTGCTTCGTGCAATATTTGGTGAAAAGGCAACTGAAGTTCGTGATACATCTTTGAGAGTTCCACCTGGAACAGAAGGAACAGTTCTTGATGTTCGTATGTTCTTCCGTCGTGGTATTGCAAAAGATGAAAGAGCATTGTCTATCGAATATATGGAAATTGAAAAACTTAATAAAGATAGAAACGATGAAAGACAAATTTTGGAAAATGGTTTCAATGAAAAACTTAAAACATTCCTTGATGGAAAAGTTGTTCTTGATGCTCCAAAAGATGTTGCTGCAAAAGGTTCTACTTTGAGTGCAAAAGATTTGAATGGTATTCCTTCTGCAAAACTTGGCAAGATTAAACTTGAAAATGAAAAAGCTCAGGAAACTTTGACTTCTATGATTGAAGAATTTGCTGAAGTGATTAAGGCACATGAAGCAAAATTTGATGATAAAGTTGAAAAGATTAAGCAAGGTAATGATTTGCTTCCTGGTGTTCTTAAGGTAGTAAAGGTATTTATTGCTATTAAGAGAAAACTTCAAGTTGGTGATAAGATGTCAGGTCGTCATGGAAACAAGGGTATTGTTTGTCGTGTTGTTCCTGTGGAAGATATGCCATACCAAGCTGATGGAACTCCTGTTGATATAGTATTAAATCCATTGGGTGTGCCATCTCGTATGAATATCGGTCAGATTTTGGAAACTCATCTTGGATGGGCTGCAAAGGGACTTGGTATCAAACTTGGTAAGATGATGGAAGATCTTTATGCAAAGAATATTCAAGTTGCAGATATTAGAAAAGAACTTGAAAAAATTTACGGTAAAGAAGAATATGATGAAAAGATTAAAGACTTTACTGATGAAGAAATTAAAGCTTTTGCAAAATCACTTTCTAATGGTGTGCCAATGGCAACTCCTGTATTTGATGGTGCAAAAGAAGCAGATATTTCTAAGTTATTAGAGGAAGCAGGTCTTGATAGTTCAGGTCAAGTCGAACTTTATAACGGTGAAAATGGTGAAAAGTTTGATTTGCCAGTGACTGTTGGTTATATGTATATGTTAAAACTTCACCACTTGGTTGATGAAAAGATTCATGCTCGTTCTGTTGGTCCTTACTCTTTGGTTACACAACAACCATTGGGTGGTAAGGCTCAGTTCGGTGGTCAGAGATTTGGTGAAATGGAAGTTTGGGCATTGGAAGCATTCGGTGCTGCATATACTTTACAAGAAATGTTGACTATTAAGTCCGATGACGTAACAGGAAGAACAAAAGTTTATGAGTCTATTGTTCGTGGTAATTATGACTTCGAATATGGAACACCAGAAAGCTTTAATGTTCTTGTAAAAGAAATTAAATCACTTGGACTTAACCTAGAAACTAAGAAATAATAAGGGGCAAAATAAAATGAATGAAATTCAAAACGCTTTTAAAAATGCAATAGCACTTCCTGAAGATAGCTTTAACAAGTTAAAGATTTCGGTTGCTTCTCCTGAACAAATCAGATCTTGGTCTTATGGTGAAGTAAAGAAAACCGAAACTATTAACTATAGAACATTTAAACCTGAAAAGGATGGTCTTTTCTGTGCTAAAATATTTGGACCAGTAAAGGATTATGAATGTCTTTGTGGTAAGTATAAAAGAATAAAATATCGTGGTATTATTTGTGAAAAGTGCGGTGTGGAAGTTACTCTTTCAAAAGTTCGTCGTGAAAGAATGGGACACATTGAACTTGCATCACCAGTTGCACATATTTGGTTCTTGAAATCACTTCCTTCAAAAATCGGTGTTCTTTTGGATATGCCACTTAAAAAGTTGGAAAAGGTTCTTTATTTTGATAATTATATTGTTATTGAACCAGGTTTGACATCTTTGAAACTTCATCAACTTTTAACAGAAGATGAATATCAAATGGCATTGGAAGAATATGGTCAAGATGCTTTCCGTGCAGGTATTGGTGCCGAGGCATTAAAAGAAATGCTTGCATCTGTTAATCTTAAAGAAGAAGCAGAAAAACTTCGTTCTGAATTAAAAGAAATGAAGATGGAAATGACAAGAAAGAAAGTTATTCAAAGATTAAAAATTATTGAAGCTTTCCTTGAGTCAGGTTCAAAACCAGAATGGATGGTTATGGATGTTATTCCAGTTATTCCACCAGAGTTAAGACCATTGGTTCCTCTTGATGGTGGAAGATTTGCAACTGCTGATTTGAATGATTTATATCGTCGTGTTATCAACAGAAACAATCGTTTAAAAAGATTGATGGAATTAAAAGCTCCGGAAATCATTATTAGAAATGAAAAGAGAATGCTTCAAGAAGCTGTTGATAGTTTGTTTGATAACTCAAGACGTCCACGTCCTGTTGTTGCAAACAACAGAAGACCATTGAAATCTTTGGCTGATATGCTTAAAGGTAAATCAGGTCGTTTCCGTCAAAACTTGCTTGGTAAACGTGTTGATTATTCAGGTCGTTCAGTTATTGTGTCAGGACCATTCTTGAAATTACATCAATGTGGTCTTCCAAAACGTATGGCTTTGGAACTCTTTAAACCATTTATTTATTCAAAGTTAGAGTTCTATGGACACGCAAACACAATTAAATCTGCAAAGAAGATGGTTGATAAGGAACTTTCTATTGTATGGGATATTTTGGAAGAAGTTATTAAGGAACATCCTGTTCTTTTGAACCGTGCTCCTTCTCTTCATAGACTTTCTATACAAGCATTTGAACCAGTTCTTATTGAAGGTAAAGCAATCAGACTTCACCCACTCGTATGTACAGCGTTCAACGCCGACTTCGATGGTGACCAGATGGCTGTTCATGTTCCTTTGTCATTAGAAGCTCAATTAGAAGCTCGTGTTTTGATGATGTCAACAAACAACATCTTGCACCCAGCTAATGGTAAACCTATTATTACACCTAACCAGGATATTGTGCTTGGTATTTACTATATGACTATTGGTATAGAAAAAGCCAAGGGTGAAGGTATGATTTTTGGTTCAGTTGATGAAATCAAACTTGCTTTGGCTTCAAAGAAACTTGATATGCATGCAAAAATTAAAGCAAGAATTGAAGTTATTGGTGAAGATGGTCAATTAAAAGAACAACTTGTTGAAACAACTGCTGGAAGAATTTTGGTATATGAAATTGTTCCAAGACAAGAAGGTGTTCCATTCTCTTTGGTTAATCAACCAATGACAAAGAAAAAGATTGGTGAACTTTTTGCTGCTGTTTACAAACATTGTGGTCAAAAAGAAACAGTTATGTTTGCTGATAGAGTGATGGATCTTGGATACAAGAATGCGATGTATTCTGGTATTTCATTCGGTAAAGATAGTATTATCATTCCAGAAGCTAAGAAATCTTTGATTGCTGAAACAGAAAAGAAAGTTATCGAATTCGAAAAGCAATATCAAGAAGGTCTTATTACTTCAAAGGAAAAATACAACAAAGTTATCGATGCTTGGTCAACATGTTCAGAAGCTGTTGCTGATGTTATGATGAAGGAATTTTCGAAACAAGAAGAGGGTAGACCAGAAAATCCTATTTATATGATGGCAAATTCTGGTGCCCGTGGTTCGAAAGCTCAGGTTAAGCAGTTGGCTGGTATGCGTGGATTGATGGCAAAACCTAATGGTGAAATTATTGAAACACCTATTATTTCAAACTTTAAAGAAGGTTTGACCGTTGTTGAATACTTTAACTCAACCCACGGTTCAAGAAAGGGTATGTCAGATACTGCTTTGAAAACAGCTAATGCTGGTTATTTGACAAGAAGATTGGTTGATGTTTCTCAAGATGCGATTATTACTATGGATGATTGTGGAACAGATAGATATATCGAAGTTTCTGCGATTGTTGATGGTGGTAATGTTGTTGAATCTTTGGGCGACAGAATCTTTGGTCGTGTAACTGCAGAAGATGTTGTAGATCATAACGGTAATGTTATAGTAAAGAAAGGTGAACAAATTACAGAAGATGATATTAAAGCTATAGAAGCTGCTGGTATCGAAATGGTAAAGATTCGTTCAGTTCTTACTTGTGATGCACATCATGGTATTTGTGCAAAATGTTATGGTCGTGATTTGGCTCGTGGTAATATGGTTAATGTTGGTGAAGCAGTTGGTATTATTGCTGCACAATCAATTGGTGAACCTGGAACACAGCTTACCATGAGAACATTCCATATTGGTGGAACTGCATCTAAAGCTGCAACAAAGTCATCTATTGAATCACCATATGATGTAGCTATTAAATTTGAAAATACTTCAGTTGTTACAAATTCTGATGGTGAAAAAATAGTTATGTCAAGAAATGCTGAACTCGTATTTATTGATGCAACAGGTAAAGAAATTAACAGAGAAAAATTACCTTATGGTTCAAAACTTTATGTAGCAGAAGGTGATAAGGTTACAAAAGGTCAAAAAGTGGCTGAATGGAACCCATACATCAGACCTATTATTACAGAAGTTTCAGGTAAACTTAACTTTGTTGATTTGATTGATGGTGTTTCTGTTAATGAAGTAAGAGATGAAGCAACAGGTGTTTCTTCGAGAGTTGTTGTTGATTGGAAGACAGGACTTAAGAAGAAAGATTTGAATCCTGCTATCTTTGTTATCGATGAAAAAGGAAATACAAAGACACTTTCAACTGGTTCAATCGCAAGATATATTATTTCAACTGGAACAATCTTGTCATCGAACAATGGTGATGAAGTGCAAGCTGGTGATATTATTGCTTATATTCCTCGTGAAGACAGCAAGACAAAAGATATTACCGGAGGTCTTCCACGTGTTGCTGAACTTTTCGAAGCAAGAAGACCAAAGGATGCTGCACTTATCGCTGATATTGATGGAATAATTAGATTTGAAGAAGATTATAAATCTAAATACAAGGTTGCAATTGTTCCAAACGAAGGCGATCCTGTTGAATACTTGATTTCAAAAACAACTGCTCTTAATGTTCAAGACGGTGATATTGTTAAACGCGGTGATAAACTTATCGAAGGTAAGACAGATCCACATGATATTTTAAGAATCTTTGGTGTTGAAGAACTTTCAAAATATCTTGTTGGAGAAATCCAGGGCGTTTATAGACTTCAAGGTGTTGAAATCAATGATAAACATATTGAAGTTATCGTTCGTCAAATGTTAAGAAAGAAAGAAATTATTGATGCCGGTGCAACTACTTTCGTTGTTGGTGAATATGTTGATGAAGAAGAACTTTTGGCAGAAAACAAGAAGGCTTTGGAAGCTGGTGGAAAACCTGCACAAGCAAGACCATACCTCCTTGGTATCACAAAGGCAAGTTTGCAGACAAGATCATTTATTTCTGCTGCATCCTTCCAGGAAACAACAAAGGTTCTTATCGAATCAGCGATTGCCGGAAAGGAAGATATGTTAGAAGGTTTGAAGGAAAATGTTATTGTTGGACGACTTATTCCTGCTGGAACTGGTGCTTATGTTAACAGACTTAAAGCTATTGCAAAAGCACAAGATCAAGAATTAGAAGCAGAACAAGTTGAAGAACTTAACAAAAAAGAATCTGCTGATCTTACACTTCCTGGTATTGCATAATATCGGTAAGGTGATTTGAAAGAGGGGAAGACCTTAGGGTTTTCCTCTTTTTTTTATGAAATTTATACTTGACAATAAATATTTTTGTCTATAATCTATTCGAGAAGTTTTATAGGATATAAATATGAGAAATAAAAAGAATAAAATTTTGATGGCATTGATTTTATCTTCGCTTTTTATTACTGGATGTGATAAGGAAAAGATGCAAGCAAAGAGGGAAGAAAAAATAAAAAATGCTTTTATTCAAGAAGTTTCCGTTTTAGATTCCGAACTTTTAGATTTAAGTTATACAACTACTACACATATTTATGGTGGTTATTATCAAAAAAGAAATCATTATCTTTATAAGGGATTGATTTATCTTGATTTGGATGGTGATGGAATATTTACAGGTAAAGATAAAAAAATAGAATTGAATACCTTTGATGCAATAGAGGAAGATATTTTTTCTTTTGCTAAAAAAGGGAGCAAGATGATTTATATAAAAAAAGATTTTGGAAAAGTGGGATATTTGATGGCTATTGTAAATAATGATTCTTCTTATGTTTTGACTAAACCATCACGAGTTTATCCTTTTTATAAAAATACAAAAAGAATTCAAGAATTGGATAAAATTTTTGAAGAAAAATATTTAAAACAAAGGTGAATAAATGGCAGAGAAACCAAAGGTAAAAGTGCAAGATAGGGTAAAGTTTATTAAAAAGCAAATTGTGTATTTACCAATACTTTTATTTTTACCTATTTTTATATTTAATCCATCAGAAAAACTTATACTTATGCTTTTGTTGGTGATAGTTTGGCATTTTTTATGTTTTATGTCACCAGTGTATATGCTTAAATATTTAATTGAAAAGGCAGAACTTAACCAAAAATTTACGGATATAGTTTCAAATACAAGTGCAGTGTTTATGTGGGCATTTACTGTTTTTGATTGGGTGAAACTTTTGGCATTTGGTAATGTTGATTGGGAATTTCCCGCTGGGTTATTTATAATTCCGTTTTTATCTTTTGTAAAAGTTGGTTTAGGAATATTGTGCTTGACTCTTTTATACAAAATTTATATATTCTACAAACAAAGTAATGAAGACTAATAGAGGTTTATTATGAAAAAGATAGATATTATGTTTCCAGAGATGCCATATATGGCAGGTTTGATTAAGTTAATGAAAAAGTATTCTGATAAGATAGATAGAGAAAAAAGACATATCAAAGGAATACAATTTCTACCTAATTATGTAAAGAAAACACAACGATATAATGTCGCAAGATTTCAAGCAATAATGCTTTATCAAGATGTTTGTAATCAATTTTATCAAGATGATAAAGATTTTACTTATTCTTTGTATCAAGAAAGATTTGATGAAGATTTTTTAAAGGCAACATTTTGGGATGAAGCAAATAGTCTTTCTTTGATAAAAAATTCGATGTTAGAGGGGTATGATACGAATCCTGATAGCCCAACATTCGATTTCAATCTTAATTATTTTATTTTAGAATCGCTTCAGGCTGGATTTAATATAAATTATATCAGAAACCTTATGGACTTTTTCGTTCCTGATAATAAAACTCTTGACCAATATAAAAAAGGTGTGATTGGTTTGTTTAAAGAAAAAAGAGATTATATGTGTTTTAGTGATAATTATGATAGGGAAGAATATAATAACCTTTTATCAAGTATTCAAACTTTGTTTAGTATGAAGGTTGGCCCAAATGACTATATTCCTTTATTTGAACCTATTCCTATGAGTGAATTAGAGAAGTCAGATGAACCTCAAACAAGCAAAGATTTAAGGGTTACAAAAGAGGATTTAGAGAAGGCAGGTAATAAATTCAAATTATTCAATCCTGAAAAAGAAAGATAATTAAGAAAAAGGTTGACTTTTATAGGAAAGTATTATATATTTTCAAAACATTATTAAAGAATCGAGGTAAATAAAAATGTTTGCAATATTTAAAACTGGTGGAAAACAATATAAAGTTCAAAAAGGCGAAGTTCTTAGCGTTGAAAAACTTGATGCTGATAAAGAAATCGTTTTTGAAGAAGTTCTTATGGCTGGTGACAAGGTTGGAACACCTTTGGTTGCTGGTGCAAAAGTAAAAGCTGAAGTTGTTGACCAAATTCGTGATGATAAAGTTATTGTTTTCAAAAAGAAAAGAAGACAAAATTACAGAAGAAAACAAGGTCACAGACAATATTTAACTGTTATTAAAATAACTGATATAATTGCATAATAAGGTATAAGAGGTAAAAAATGGCACATAAGAAAGCTGGCGGTAGTTCAAAGAACGGTCGTGATTCCGAAGGAAAAAGACTTGGAATCAAACACTTTGGTGGTGAAAAAGTAACAAGTGGAACTATTATTGTTCGTCAACGTGGAACAAAGTATCATCCAGGAACAAATGTTGGTATGGGAACTGATTATACTATATTTGCAACTGTTGATGGTGCTGTTTCATTTAAGAAGGGCGATGCAAAGGGAAGAACATATATTTCTGTTATTCCTGCATAAGTTTTGCTTATATAAGTTTTGAAATAACCCCCGTTTGGGGGTTATTTTTTTGTTGTAATTGTTTTTATATAGTGTTATAATCATTTCGTTATCGTTTGGAGCGATATGGGATTATTTGGGAGGATACACGACATGGTAAAATTAGTTTACAAAAAAACAATATCTATTTGGTCCAGAATTTTTGCAGTTTTGGTTTCTTTGTTTTCATTTTCTGGAAATGCAAGGGCAACTTCTTTTCAACAAGCAACAAATACTAATTTAACACAACTTACTCAAAGGTATAATAATATTGTTGCAAAAATTAAAAGTTTGGAAAATAAAATTAAAGTTATGGATCTTTCGGCTTCGTCTTCTAGTGGATTAAGTTCCCTTTATTCCGAGATTTCTGCATTAAGAACAGAGGCTGGAA
Organism: Alphaproteobacteria bacterium; assembly: GCA_017938435.1. Classification (GTDB taxonomy): domain Bacteria; phylum Pseudomonadota; class Alphaproteobacteria; order Rs-D84; family CACZYB01; genus CACZYB01. The sequence continues at coordinate 48,134 of JAGBBO010000038.1, read as the reverse complement.
CTCTTTCTGGTAATATTTCAAGTTTGAAATCAAAGATTAATCAGGCAATTACTTTGAACAAGGTTGCATTGACATCTACATCATATAATTATGGCAATTAGTTTTTGTCCTATTATTTCCGTTATTGTTCCATGTTTTAATGTGGAAAAGTTTGTTGGTAGGTGTTTGACTGGGTTGCTTTGCTCATCTTATAAAAATATAGAAATTATTTGTGTTGATGATGGGTCCAAAGATGGGACCTTTCGTGTTTTGAAATCTTATTCAAAAATACATAAAAATATTAAAGTTGTTCGTAATTGGTGGAACCGAGGTGTGGCATATTCTCGAAATCGTGGGCTTAGGCTTGCAAAAGGCGAATATGTGATGTTTTGTGATAGCGATGATGTTTATTCATCTGATATGATTTTAGATATGTATAATGCTTTGATTTTGAATGATGTTGATTTGGCTGTGTGTGATGTGAATATTGTTGATGAGTGCAAGTCTGATAGGGCAAAGTTTGAGCATCCGACTAATGCTTTTGTAATGGATGAAAATTTGAATGGAAAAATGCCCATCAATGATGTTGTTATTTTGAAAACTACACGTGTTCTTTGGAACAAGATTTTTAAAAAATCAATTATTGATAAGTTTAAAATTGATTTTCCACGCCTTTTTATGGCTGAAGATGTTGCATTTTGTTTGAAATATTTGCTTGTATCAAAATCAGTTTTCTTTTTACGCGAAAAACTTTACTCTTATTTTAGGAGAGATGATTCCGTTATGGGAAAAAGATTTGAGAATACAAATTCGTTTTATGATTGTGTAAGGGCTCATGAAAGTGTATTTTCCTTTATGAAAAAACACAAAATTTATGCAAACAAAGATGCTATTGATATTTCATATGCAAACGAAGTGCAATATGCTTTAAATATGATGGAAAAAGTTTTAACAAGTAAAATATCGTCGCTTTGATTTATTGTTCCGACTTGATTTTTTGTTTTTCGTCTTCTATTTTCTTATTTGTAATGATATCAAGTTTTTTCTTTTGTTTTTCAATATCGGTTTGAAGTTTTTCTTTTATAATGATTTGATTTGAAAAATCTTCAGGATATTTACTTGCTTTTCCTTCAAATGCAGTTAGGCAAGGGCGTTCATCGGCTTGGATGTTGTTAAGCCATGATTTTGTTATTAAACCCAATCCTGTTGTAATTAAGGTTACACCACCGGTTAATGTTCCCAAAAGTGCAGTTGTAAATGCAGTTTTTGCAACATTGTTTATTACTCCATCCTTACTTATTATAATATTAGGTTCGGCCATAGCTCCCTTTATCTTTATCATTTCAGTAAGGGTATTTGATACACGGAAACCTTCTTTTACAACGGTGATAATAGAAATATCAAGTTGTTCAGTGCCGAAATCTGCAGAACCATCAATAATTATGTTTGCAGTAGAGGTTTGCATTGCGATACCTCTGTTACTAATAGTTTTACCGTTTTCAATGTTAAGGTTAAGGACCATACATTGAATTTTACTTTGTTCTTTCTTCTTATCTTTTTGAGTGATTGTTCCGATTATATCATTGCCAATGAATTTGAAAATTGATGAAATTAAATCATTTGCCATAAGCATATTTTCAACTTTGTATCCAACCATTTCATCTGTTGTATAGGCTTTTATATAACCATTTAAGTTTTGCATAAATATTGCAAGGTTTGGACCTGAGCCTTTTAGAATGGCGTCAATGTTTGTGTTGCCACCGGTAAAGAATTTTTTATATCCTGTGCTGTCGATTATTTTACCCACATTTACATCTTCTACCTTTATAGAAATATCAGCATTGAATGTATTATTTTTATTGTTTGTTATAGCGTTAAGTAAGATTGTTCCTCCCATATATTTGCATGAAAATGGAGATATTATTCCTTGACCATTATTTAATATTGCATTTATTTTTATATCTTCTATTTCCATTTCTGGCATTGCTTTTAATTTTCCGATTGTGAGATTTATATTTCCATCAATCCAATTAAGTTCGGATACGGGAAGTGGAATATTACGGAATGCCTTTGGATCTTTGATTATTTTTGATGGTGTGGAAGGTTTTTCCTCGCCTGTTGCAAGACGATGGAAATATGCCTTTTCCCAATTTGGATAGAATAAATTTGGTATATCAAAGAATGGTATGTTTAAGTCAGCTTTTATATTAGGTTTGTTATTTTTCTGTAAATTTATTTCCATTGTGCCAGTAAGGTTTGCAGAAAGGTATTTTAAATCAATCTTTTTAAGAGAAATAAAGTTTTGTGTTGCAATGACTTCTATATCTCCGTTGATAGCTGCAAATTTTGGAAGTTCAGTTATATTCTGAAGCGAATCTTTTAAATTTGGAGCAAATATTGATAATGTTGCAGATAATGATGGAATATTTTTTTCTATATCAATTTTACCAGAAAAATTTGCCTTTATATTATTTAAATCTATTATTCCGGTAAGGGAAATTTTGTTGCTATCATCAATAATTTCTTTTAATGAATTAGTTTTAAAATTTCCGGATATAGGAGTGTTTTTATAATTAGTTTCTATATTAAATAGAATAGGGTCGGCATAGTCATTTGAGGTAATAAGAATTTTTGAAATATCAATTTTATCCTTTGTTTTCGTTTGGCGATTGTCGTAGAAAATTTCAGCATTTGTTATGTGAATGCTTCGCATATCAAATTCGAATTCTTTGTCTTTTTGGCTTGGAAGTTGAAGTTCTTTATTCTTTTTAATTTTAGTTTTCTTTTCTTCGGTAAGTTGCCAATTTTTTATACCTTTTGGTGAAACTTCGAAATAAATTTTAGGTGAATTTATGATAAGTGTATCAAGAGAGATTTCCCTGCGGATTAAATGTTTGAGGGATACTGTTGCAGTTATATTTTGTGCGGTGAATATATTTTCAGATTTTCCCCACGATTCATTTTTAATAGAAAGTTCTTCTATTTTTATGGCAGGTTCAAATGAAAATATTTTCCATTTTAAATCACCGTTGATTTTTACTGTTGAACCAGTGATTTTTTCAATGGAAAAAGTTATATCATCTTTGTATTTATTAGGGTCAGTATTTTTGATTATAATAATAATACCAATTATTCCAGCAATAAAAGTTATTAAAGCAAGACGCAATAAAAATTTTAATTGTTTGTAAATGTTGATAGTTGTTTTTAGTGCAACTTTTGTTTTCTTCATTTTTCCCCTCTTAAAAATTTAGATATTTACAAATTTTTTTAAAGTGAGTTGGATATTCTGCTTTTATAAGTGGTTTTCCTTCTATTTCAATCATATATGCATGCAAGTAAAGTTTTCGTGGTAGTTCAAAATCAAACGAATCCTTTAATTTTGCAAATTCATCACCCTTTCCATATTTGAAATCACCAATTATTGGATGTCCAATATGAGATGAATGAATACGAAGTTGGTGCATACGCCCAGTTTTTGGTTTGAACTCGACAAGACTTAATGTGCCAAAGGCTTCATCTAAAACTTTGTATTCTGTAAAAGCATATTTTGCTTCGTATTCACCTTTTTCATTAGGTCTTGAAGTTTTATCAATAATTGGTTCTTTGATTATGCCATTTTTTCTTTTATCATCAAAATTTCCGTAAACCAAAGCGTGGTATGTTTTATGGATTTTTTGTTCTTTGAATAATGTTGTTATTTTAAGTGCTGAATTGTAATTTTTTGCTATTACTAAAACACCGCTGGTTTCCTTATCAATACGATGAGTTAGACGAAGATTCCCATTGTATTGAGGAAGTGCAATATTGATAAGAGAATCTATGTGTTTTGTAATGCCACTTCCACCTTGGGTTGCAAGCCCAGCAGGTTTATTTAATACTAGGATTTCATCATCTTCGTAAATTATTGTTTTAAGAATATCGTCAATATCTTCACGAGTATATTTTGCATCTTTTTTTACAATAACATCAGGAGTTTTTTCATATTCGACAATATATGGTGGAAGTTTTATTTCATCACCATTGTTTAGTGAATTAGTAGCTGATGTCCGAGATCCGTTTATGCGAATCTCCCCTTTACGACATAATTTTTGTAAATGTGAAAGGGTTAATGATGGATAGTTTTTTTTCATCCATACATTTAATTTAATTCTGTCTTGTGTAACTGTCTTTTTTATAATTTTAATACTCCATATCAAAGTCGTAGTCGTATGACCCACCAAGTTTATTTTTTTCTTCGGCTTCCTTTGGACTATCCTTAAAGAAAAGCTGATGTTGTTCAATCATATTTTTGCGATGTTGTAGATACATACTTTTAAATGTTTCATAACTATCAACAGCAGTTTCATTTGTCGCAATAATGAAATCGTAATTTTCATATAAACTCATAAGTCCGATTGAAACATCAAGGAATAATCCAACACCCCATGTTGTGTAGTAATTTATAGGATTAAAAATAGTATCAACAATAGTTCCTGCAAAATCACGAGTTGTCGTTTGTGCATAAAATGGCATAACAAAAAATCCACCCATTGGAACGCCCCAGACACCTAGTGTTTGACCAAAATCACGATTATCGCGTTTAAGTCCCATGTGTCCTGCGACATCAATGATACCACCAATACCAGCAGTGGTATTTATAACGAATCGTCCGATGGTTTTAAATGCACTTGAAAAATCAAGTTGAAGTATTGAGTTTGCAGCATTTAATGGTTCCTGTAAATTTTTTAAAAAATTTGTAAATCCCTTGTGAACGCCAGAAATTTTTTCTTCTTTATATTCATCAAGGGCAGGTTTTAATGCGTAAATAAGTTTCATATTTAAATCGTGCATATAATGACTTGTTTTAGGGAATAAATCAGTTGTGATTTGAACATTTTCAGACTGATCAATTTTATCATTTTTGTTTGTTGCAAGAATCCCTTGTGCCCTGACATCGGAAAGGGTAAGAATATTGAAAACTATAAAAAAACAAATAAAAATTTTTTTCATTCTTTAATATTTCCTTAATTTATGTTATTATATTTAAAAATGGCTTTTTTACAAGAGGAAAATAATGCAAGAACTTTTTCTTAAACAGAATGATTTTAAATATGTAAACCTTTATGCAAATTTAAAGGATTTTGATGATTTTGCATTGATAAGTCTTTGTAAGACGGCTGTTGATAATCAGGTGGGAAGTATTTCTGTGAAAGATGAATATGTGGAAAATGTTTGGAAGTGGTTAGAACTTTCGGATGTTTCACTTAATTCCATTATAAATAATTTTGATGGAAGTATTACTTTGGATGAAATGTTTAGAAGAATAAAAACTTCGTGTAATAGGGGGGCTGATGCAATAGAGGTTTTTTTACCGCCTTTCTTTTTTGATGTAGATATTGAAAATATTCCTGCTGAAATGGATGAATATTTACTTGCAATTAGTGAAGCAAAAGGTGTTAAAAAAGTTAAGGTAAGTTGCGAATCTTCGTTTTTAAAACATCCATCGAATCTGAAAGCGATAGTTTATTTGCTTTCAAAATATAAAATAGATTATTTGAAAACTGCATCTGGGCTTTATTCGGAAAATTCTTCTATCAATCATCTTAATGCAATATTGGAAGAGGCAAAAAGTTCAACAGCGTTGGGAATTGATTTTTTATTTGATAATCATTTATCTAATGCTTTTGTAATTGATGATAGTATAAGATTGGCTGGTCGTTTATTAGGGCAAGAGCGTCTTGATAATAAACAATTTATGGTCAGTTGTTTTGTTAAAGATTTCAATACTTTATTAGGAAAATCTACTTGTTGATTTAATCCTTTTTTCTATTTATAGTTGAAATCAAGCAATTCCACAAGTGAGAGTTGTGAATTTTAACACAAAGAAAGGATAATAATTATGAAAAAAGTAAGTCTATTAACTTTGGCAACGGCTACTTTGATTTCCTCAATGGCATCTGCTCAGATGTATCAAGGAAATAGTAGTGTAAATATGGTTACTCCATCTTTAACAAATATGGAAAACCCAATGTATAAGCCTATGGAAGGAAAGTTTTATTCCAAGACTAACTTTAACTATACTCCTGTTAGTGATCATGATGATTCTTACTCATTAACAGAAGAATTTGGTTATGGCATAAGTCAAGATTGGGCTATATCTGCTGCGATTGGTTATGGCTGGATGTCTAAAGATGCAAATTTCTTTGGTAAAGATAGCCAAGTATCAAATATGACAATCGGTGGTTTGTATAGACCTGTTGCTAACCAAGATTTGGTTTGGGATATTACTGCTGGTGTAAGTGTTGATATTGCTGATGATATGGTTGATCAATATTCAATCACTCTTCCTATTGAAGACTATGGTAAAAAAGATACAGGTGTTTTCATTGGAACAAAACTTGGCTTGAACCTTAGTCAGGATTTCATTATGGCTTTCAACGCTGGATATATGTATGATACTGATGATAAAAAAGATTATGCTAAAAAAGAACTTGGTGATACATCATACTGGAATGCTGGTGTAGAAGGTCAATTAGTATTTTCTGATGATTGGTCAATGAATGTTGCTTATAAATATAAAAAATTCATTGATAAAGATGGATTTGATAAAGCAGATAGTTCAAATGTTGTTGTATCAGGAAATTGGCAAGCTACAGATATGGCTTTGTTGACTCTTTATGTTGATTATGATGCAACAGGTAAAGAAAACAGATTGGATGCACATTCAACCGCTCTTGTTGGAACAGATGGTGATGACAACAGATGGTCATATGGTGTGAGAATGGGTGTTCAATTCTAGTTTAATATAGATACATCATTATATAATAAAGTTGAGTGAATAGAAAAAGGAGGTTTTAATGCCTCCTTTTTAATTACAAGTTTGAACAAATTTGTTCAGTTTCTTTTATAAGGTTTTCAAGTCGTGGATTTGCAATCATAAGTTCACGAACTTTCTTGACTGCATAAATCACAGTAGCATGATCACGACCACCAAAATTTTTTCCAATTTCAGGAAGAGATTTTGATGTTAAATTTTTTGCAATATACATTGCAACTTGTCTTGGGATAACAATATCCTTTTGTTTTTTCTCACTATCTATATCAGATACGCTTACACCCCATTTTTCAGCAACAGTTTTTTTGATGTCTTGAATATCAAGAGGTTTTGTATTAACAGCTAAAATATCAGCAAGAATCTTTCTTATGTTTGAAAGAGTAGGAGCTTCGTTCATTAAAATTGTATGTGCGGAAATTCTGTTTAATGCACCTTCAAGTTCCCTTATTGATGAAGAAATTTTTGATGCAATAAAATCACCAATACCAGCCTGTAATGTTAAATTTAAGGTTTTGCACTTTGCTTCAACAATTTTCTTTCTTAAATCAAAGTTTGCAGGTGTTATATCAACAATAAGTCCAGATGCAATTCTTGATTTAAGTGAAGAATTTAATCCATCAATCAAAAATGGAGAATTGTTTGATGCAATAATTACTTGCTTTCCGTTTGTAATGTAATCATCAATTATATGGAATAATTCCTTTGCTGTAGATTCTTTGCCTGCGATAAATTGAATATCATCAATCATTAAAATATCAGCAGATTTGAAACTTTGTTTAAAACGGTATGTGTCATTTTCTTTTAATGCCTTTACAAATGAATACATAAATTTATCAGCAGATATGTAAATAACACTTGTTGAAGGTTTTGAAACAGATAATTCGTTTGCAAGAGCATTTAATAAGTGAGTTTTTCCGAATCCAGATGGTGAATGAATAACCAATGGATTAAAAGATACGGAATCTTGATTTGCAACGCGTTTGATACTTTCAAATGCAAGTGCGTTCGAATCTCCCTTTACAAAAGAATTAAATGTAAATCTTGGTGATGTTTTTGTGCCAATATCCCTTATCAAAGGTTTTGTTTCTATATTTAAAAGTTCATCCTTTGAATTAGAAACTTCGTCAACTATAGTTTTTGGTTCAAATTTAACACTACCAACATTTAACTTTATTTCTTTTATATTAGGATAAGACTCATTTATTGCAGAGAGAAGGTGAGAGAAGTAATTTCTTTTTACCCAATCGGCAATAAAACGGGTCGGCGCACAAAGATATATAGTATCAAGATCAATCTTGTCAAAACTAAGCGGGGCAATCCAACTGCTGTATGCAGATGAAGAAATGCTTTTTTGAACAGTCTCCTGTATCTTTTTCCAACACTCCATTTTAGAAAACCTTCTCTCCTTTGTTAATATTCAAATCCTTTTCTCAATGTCGTATCATTTTCGATACACCGTTATATTAGCAAAGTAAAAAAATAAAAATCTATAGTTAAATTATTTTTTTATTCTTGACACGATTCAAGGTTGACAGGCTACTTTATTTTTTTAAAGAATCCTTTCTTAGGAATATAAAAATACTTTAAAATCAAGAAGTTATGTAAAAATAATTTTTCTTTTGCATAAATTCAGTTTTTGAAAACCTTAGCTTTTTTGGGAAAGAATCGGTAATTTGTTTCTTGCTTAAATTAGAGAATCATAATATAATAATTCTATATAAAATTTTATGAGGTTAAAAATGGAAAATAAAATCATATATTTAGAAGGTGATCTTCCTAAAAATTTAAAGTTTTCAAAATCTATTGCTGTGGATACAGAAGCAACTGGGCTTTCTATGTTAAGGGATAGACTTTGTGTTGTTCAACTTACTGATGGAAAGGGAACAATTTATGTTGTTAAGGTAAATCCACCGTATAATTGTCCTAATTTAAAAGCATTACTTGCGAATCCAAAAATTGAAAAAATTTTTCATTTTGCAAGATTTGATGTTGCAATGATTAAAAAGTGTTTAGGTGTTGATGTTAATCCTATTTTTTGCACAAAGATTGCATCGAAACTTTCAAGAACTTCGACTGATAAACATAGTTTAAAAGCATTAGTAAAAGAAATGTTTGATGTGGATTTGAATAAGGATGAACAAACAAGTGATTGGGCTGTGCCTCATCTTTCTGAAAAACAGATTAAGTATGCCGCTGGTGATGTTGAATATCTTCACCGAATCAAAGATATTTTGATTGAAAAATTAAAAAGAGAGAATCGTTTGGAGTATGCAAAAGATGCTTTTAAATTTTTACCAACAAGGTGTGCTTTGGATTTGAATGGTTTTGGTGAGGATGATATTTTTGCACACTAGAATTTGATTTCTTTTTCCGAATCAATGCAAAGGGTTTTATCACGGCTGGTAAGACCCTTTACTATTTCAATAGAACTTTTTGAAATGTGAAAATGTTTTGATAAAAATTTGATTAAAGAATCGTTTGCTTTACCATCTATTGGTTGTGCAGTGATGGATATTTTTATCCTTCCATCAAATAATCCATTTATTTCTTCTTTTTTTGCATTAGGGCAAAGGTGTATTTGAAAAATTTGTTTAGTCATTTTTAATACTCGGCATAATCAAAATATAATCCACATGCAGGTGCAGTAGGGCCACCACGGCGACGATCACAGGCGTTGAAAGCATCAATAAAATCTTGTTTAGTCCATTTATGCTTTCCAACAAGGACAAGTGTGCCAACCATATTTCGAACCTGATGATGTAAAAAAGATTGTGCGGAAACGAACATATCAATTTCTTCACCTTTTTTTTCGAATCGTATTTCATCAAGGGTTTTGATTGGTGATTTTGCCTGACATTCTGAGGCACGGAATGTTGAAAAATCATGACGACCCAAAAGATATTGAGCAACTTCGTTCATAAGATCAACATCAAGTTCATTGTAAATCCACCATGCACGATTTTCCATTATAACAGGTCGGGTTGGTCTGTTTAAAATTTTATAAATGTAATGTCGTTTTTTACAACTAAACCTTGCGTGGAAATCATCATCAACTTTTTGAACATTAAGAATCGAAATTGTGTGGCCTGCATCTTTTAAATGGAAATTTGTTCCCATTAAAATTTTGTATGGGTCGTATTCTTTTGAAAGCTCGATGTGGGCAGGCATTTTTATTGCATGAACACCAGCATCAGTTCTTCCGCTTGAATATACAAGGGTCTTTTCACCACAAAACTTTTCTATGGCATTTTCCAATGCTTCCTCGATAGATGGAGCAGTATCTTGGATTTGCCAACCAGAATAATTTGTTCCGACATATTCAATTTCAAGAAGATATTTTGTCATTACTTTAATACTTCACCAATTTCAATTTTATAACCATTCAAAAATGATTTTGTATCAAGAATTTTACCACCTGATTTTTGGAGGGAAAGAATCCTTAAAATATTTCCATCACCGCAAGCAATATCCAAATTGCTATTTAGAACTGAGCCTGCTGGTTTATCAGTTTTTTCACCTTTTACAAGTTCACTTTTGATAAGTTTTATAGTGTTATCGTTGTGTGTGAAATTTGCGTAAGGATGAGGTGATAATGCACGAACAAGGTTATGAATTTCGTATGCAGATTTTTCCCAATTTATTTTGGCCTCTTCCTTTGCAAGTTTAGGGGCAAGTGTGAATTCACGAGTTTGTCGTTGAGGAAGAATATTATCCATATTATCAATGTATTCTAGAATAAGTCTTGCACCCATAAGGCTTAATTCATTTTCAAGTTCACCGTATGTCATATTTTCGGGAACAGGAATAGCATCCTTTAAAAGCATTTCTCCAGTATCAACACCAACATTCATATTCATAATTGTGACACCAGCCATTCTGTCGCCTGCCATAATTGCCCTTTGGATTGGATTAGCACCACGGTGACGTGGTAAAATAGATGCGTGAATGTTTATGCAACCAATTTGTGGAACATCAAGAATTCGTTCAGGAAGAATCACACCGTATGCACAAACAACAATCATATCTGGATGAAACATTTGAACCTTTGTAATATCCAAAATGTTTTTGAAGTTATGTGGGGTATGAACAGGAATACCGTGTTCTTCGGCAACGACTTGGACAGGAGATTTTGTTAAAACCATATTGCGACCAACCGGTTTTGCTTCTTTGGTAAAAACAGCAACAACATTATGTCTTTCGATAAGATTTTTAAGAGCTGGAACTGCAAAATCAGGTGTTCCCATAAAAACAATTTTTAATTTTTTTGGGGCTGTTGTTTCAGTTGTTTCTTTATCCGTAGTATTTTCTGTCGCAACGGTTTCAATCATAATTAAACTCCTTTATTATTTATTTTCTTGGTTTCATTTTTTTAAGTTTAGAAATTGCAAGTTTTCTTTTTAATGGACCAACATAATCAATGAAAATTTTACCGTTTAGATGGTCAATTTCGTGTTCAATACAACGCGCTAAAAGTCCATCAGCATCAAGATGTAATTCTTCACCTTTTTCATTAAAATATTTTATGCGAATCCTTTCTGGGCGTTCAACAGTGTAGTAAATTGTAGGAAGTGAAAGGCAACCTTCTTCTTTTAAACAAGTTTCCCTTGATACCTCTATAATTTCAGGGTTTATTATTTTAAGATATCTTTCATTAGGTAATGGAATTTTGTCTTCGCGGGCAATGGTTTCGGCATCAATTATAATCATTCGTTTTAAGATACCAACCTGTGGTGCAGCAAGACCAATACCATCAAATTGTCCCATAATAGAAGCCATCTCGTCTAAAATGTCGTTAAGGTCAGAAGTAATTTCTTTGACCTCTTCTGAAACCTGATGAAGAATTGGATCAGGTTCAATTACCAAAGTTAATTTTCTTTTTGTTTCCACTTTAATCTTTCTTTTTTGTAATTTTGTTAGTATAATTTGTCCGATGTTTAATAATATAAGGTATAAAAATGGAAATAGCAACAATTTTACTTTTTATAATTTCAATAGTGGCTGTATTTTATTGGCAAAAAGAATTAAATGAAAAAAACAGGATAAAAGATAATTTTACTAAACTAAAATTTGAAAAAGATAAATTGGAATTTATTTTAAAAACCGAGAAAGAAAATGCTTCGAAAAATTTGGATTTAATTCAAAAGACTATGGAGGAAAAATTCGAAAATATTTCGAATCGTGTCCTTAAAAATCAAAAGGCGGATTTGGATAGGGAACAAAAGGAAAATCTTTCTACTATACTTAATCCATTTAAAATGGACATAAATAATTTTAAAAGCCTTATTGAACGGACAAATGAAATAAATAGAGAAGATAAGGGCTTTTTGAAAAAGAATCTTGAAGACCTAAAAAATATGAATACTACTTTATCAAAAAATGCTGATGATTTAGTTAAGGCATTGAAGGGTAATACAAAAATTCAGGGAGATTGGGGTGAAAATCAACTTAAAAACATTTTGGATATGGCTGGATTTTTGGAAGGAATTGATTATCAAATGCAATTTAATTTAAAAGGGGAGGATGGTGAAAATCTTCGTCCGGATTGTATAATTTCTCTTCCTGATGGAAAAAAACTTATTGTTGATTCAAAGGTGTCTATATCAAATTATGTTGATTATGTTAAGTCAGAAGATAATTCAGAAAAAAGACATTTTTTGGATCTTCATATATCATCAATTAAAAAACATATTTCTGAACTTTCGACAAAGGAGTATCAAAAACTTTTGAAAGATAATAGTTTGGATTTCGTATTTATGTTTATTCCAAATGAACATGCGTATATAGAGGCATTAAAGGCAGATAATACAATTTATGATAACGCCTATAAAAATAATGTTGCAATAACAACTCCGTCATCAATTCTTCCTATACTTAGGACTGTGAAAAATTTGTGGAACATAGAAAAGCAAAATCAGAATGCAAGTAAAATTGCAGATAAGGCAGGTCAACTTTATGATAAATTAGTTGGATTTGTTGGTAATATGGAAGGTATTGATAAGGGGCTTAATACTGCAAAAAAGGCTTATGATGAAGCGTTTAAACAATTATCTTCGGGGCGTGGAAATGCTATCTCTATTGCCGAAGATATGAAATCTTTGGGTGCAAAAACGACAAAGGAAATTGGTATTGATATTAAAGATGATATCAAAAGTATTACTGAATAAATGTTTGCATTCAATCCTTAATTATGGTAATATATAAGTTATAGGAGATGTAAAATGAAAAAGTTTATTTTGTTTTTAGTATTAGCAGTATTTTTATCAAGCCCAACTATGGCTCAAAGAAGATATTCAAATCGTCGTTCTTCTTCTAATACACAAACTTTTCGTTTTACTGAGGATATGGTTAGAAGGATAAAAAATAATTGTCCTAATACTCTTAAAAGAGCAAAAAATAAAAAAGAAAATTTAGAGGCTTTTTGTTCTGTTAGGGATTTACATTTTGGTGAATCTGATTTAGGACCATGGAAAAAGTTTATTGCTAGGGCAGAAAAACTTTTTAAACAATTTAGACGCCTTATTTATGTTGCTGCGGTGTTTATGATTTTGTGGATTTTTGTTAAAGCAGCATACGAAGGGGATATGAAGTGGATGCATATTGCAATGCTTATTATTGGAGTTATAATTCTTGCGTTTGCAGAAGTCCTTCTTGATTTAGCTACGAATAGGGTGTCATTGGAAGATGTTGTGAATAATGGTGTGTATGTAGATTGTAGAGATAAGAAAACGGATGATGCGTATTATAAGTGCGGAACAAATGATGATGGGGCAACACTTTATGATTCACGATATTTCTTGCAAATTTCTGGTGAATCAAGGACTAATAGTTCAAGATTATATAATGGACTTTACTAGAGAATCTTGCTGATTTTTTAGGCTTTTATGCTATGAAAATAGCGACAAATCCTTAGTTTTTGGGTAAAATTTGTATTTTTTGAGCAAAATAGGGTGTTTTTCTAGGTTTTCTCGATTTTTTTTGTTGACTTCTGCTGTTTTTAATAGTTAGAATCAAGGTATGTGTTGAAGATCAATACATAGAAAAGGTAAAAACTAAAAAGGAGATATACTATGAATAAAAATGATATCATCAATGCAATTGCAGAAGCAACAGATCTTTCAAAAGCAAAAACAGCTGAAGTTGTTGATGCATTCATCAATGTTGTTACAAAAGCATTAAAGAAAAAAGAAGAAGTTAAACTTATTGGTTTTGGTACTTTCTCAGTTTCTAAGAGAAAAGCAACAAAGGGTCACAACCCAAGAACTGGTGAAGAAATTAAAATCCCAGCTTCTGTTCAACCAAAATTCAAAGCTGGTAAAACTTTGAAAGATGCTGTTAACAAATAAGTTAAAAGTATTTTGATTTAAAAAGCCTCCCAATGGGGAGGTTTTTTTTGTTATGGTAATTTTTTAAAAACTTATTATTCTTTATAAAAGCATTTGATAGATGCGTCTATTATTTTTGGTCCAATTTCTGGATGTGAAATAATATTATTCATATCTTCGGAATTTGTGGTTAAAGAATATACTGTTGCAAAATCTTCGACAGTGAAAGTTTTAAGTATTTCATTTGAATAACAAGTGCAATCGTTTACATCGTTACCATTTGTAATGCATGTATTAACAGAACTTTCTGTAAATGCAGCAGCAAATTCAGATGGGAGTTGTAATGTTTCACTTTCTTCTATTTTTTCAAGGGCAGGTTTTTTATTTGATGTTGCACATGCGGTAAGTGCAAAAGCCACACTTAAATAACATAAAAATTTTTTCATTTTATCCTCCTTATAATTCCTTTTATATAATACTCAAATTTGAGGATAAAAGCAAGGTGTTTTTATCTATCGAAAAGTTTTCCTAAATCATAAAGATTCATTTTTATGTATGCACGACGGCCGTGATTACATTCACCAGCATTTTCAGAGGCTTCGACTTGACGAAGAAGTTCGTTCATCTCGTCTATGGTTAAAGTTTTACCGGCACGAATAGATGTATGACAGGCATAGGTTTTTGCCATCATTGCAATTTTATTTTCAAGGATATGTGCTTTGTTTAAATCGTCGATATCTTCGGCAATTTGTTTCATTAAACCTTGAAGATCGGCATCGCCAAGCAAGGATGGCATTTCGCGAATCACTATTGCCCCCTTACCAAAGGCTTCTATTACCAAACCAAATTTTTCAAGTTCGTCGGCAATATCAAGAACAGCACCTGCTTTTTTTTCACCAAGTTCTATTACTTCTGGAATAAGCATTATTTGTCGTTTGATGCCACCTTCGGCAAGTTGTCGTTTTATTTTTTCGTAAACCAATCTTTCGTGGCACGCATGTTGATCAACAATAACAATTCCATCTGTGGTTTGTGATATGATATAGGTATTGTGAAGTTGTCCGCGTGCAGTTCCAAGTGGATAAGTTATATAGTCAGCAGGAAGTTCAGTTGCAACTGTTTCCTTATTTATGCTTAGTGGTAAAATTTTATTATCAAATGCTGTTTGGATATGTTCAGACACAGAATTATGATTATTATTTGGATTTGTAAAATTATTGTTTTGAATATTTGTATTTAAATCCAAAATATTTTGAGAATTAAATTGAGTAGGTTGAGGTCTGATTGTTTGATTAAGATTTATTACATTAGGATTTACAGGAGCCGTAGCAACATATTTCCTTATTATATTTATTAAAACGCCACGAATTAAACCTTGTTCCTTAAATCTTATTTCTGCCTTTTGTGGGTGGACATTTACATCAATATCAGAGTTAGGAATAGTAAGCCAAAGACAAACACTTGGGTATTTACCTTTTTCCATAGTATCCATATATCCTGCTTTTAATGCACCAAACAAAAGTTTATCTTTTAAACTTCGACCATTGACATAAAGATATTGGTTTGCAGATGTGCCCTTTGTATAAGTTGGGTGACAAATAAAACCTTCGATTTTTAAATTGTGTGCGGTTTCGTTTACCTCGATTGCATTTTGTTTGAAATCTTTTCCAAGGACAGAGCATACACGCGAAAGTTTGTCGGTTGGCCTTAATACCAAAGTATCATTTAAAATAAATGTTTTATCAGGGTGGCAAAGGGCAATTCTTTCGACTGTATCAATAATGGTTGACATTTCGCCACGATCAGTTTTTAAAAAATTAAGTCTTGCTGGGACAGTGTAAAATAAATCAGATACTTCGATTTTTGTTCCTTTTGTATGTGAAGCTGGAGCAAGATTTTTGACATCGCCATTTTCTATTTCAAGACACCAACATTCATTGCCATCATTTGTTGTAATTTTCATTTTTGAAACAGAGGCGATGGATGGAATTGCTTCACCACGAAAACCAAGATAATTTATGTTCATTAAATCATCAGTTGGAAGTTTTGATGTTGCATGGCGAAGGATACAATTTTGTAAATCCTGTTTATTCATACCAGAACCATTATCACAAACACAAATATATGATTTTCCAGCATCACGAACTGTGATTTCAATTTTTGTTGCACCAGCATCAATGGAATTTTCCATAAGTTCCTTTACAACACTGGCTGGGCGTTCAATTACTTCACCAGCAGCAATTTGGTTAATTAAATTTTGTGATAATACTCTGATATTCATTTTATTTTCTTATATCCTTTACTATTTCAATTAAACTTGCAGTAGAAGAATCGTATTCATTCAATAAATCCATTGATGGATTTTGTAAATCCTTTAGAATTCGTTTTGCAAGTTGTTTACCAAGTTCGACTCCGAATTGATCAAATGAATTTATGTTCCAAAATACACCTTCGGTAAATGTTTTATGTTCGTAAAATGCAATCAACATACCAAGTGTTTCAGGAGTAATTTCCTTTATAAGAAAAGTATTTGACGGACGATTTCCCGTGAAGATTTTATATGGTAAAAGTTTTGCAATTTCATTATCTGGTAATTTTTGAGCTTTTAATTCATATATGACTTCGTCTTGAGTTTTACCCTTCATCAACGCTTCGGTTTGAGCAATTCCGTTTGCAAGAAGTTTTTCTTGGTGACTACCGGTTTTGTTATGTGAAATTACAGGAAGTATGAAATCGCACATAATCTTTTCGGTTCCTTGGTGTAAAAGTTGATAAAAGGAATGTTGCCCGTTGGTGCCAACTTCTCCAAAAACAGTAGGACAAGTTTTATATGAAACAGGTCGTCCATTTCTATCAATCGATTTACCATTACTTTCCATAACAAGTTGTTGTAAGTAAAGAGGAACATATTTTAAATAGTTGTCATACGGAAGAATTGCCTGAGCTGTTGTATTAAGGAAGTTGACATTCCATATTGAAACAAGTGCCATAATAACAGGAATATTTTTTTCAAATGGGGCGTTTAAAAAATGTTCATCAGCCTTTCTCGCACCATCAAGAAATTCAATAAATTTTTCGCGACCTATTGCAATTAGTAAAGGAAGTCCTATTGGTCCCCACATTGAATAACGGCCACCAACATAATCACCGAATCCAAAAATATTTTCTTTTTCAATACCAAATTTAACTGCTAAATCAACATTGGAACTTACTGCACAGAAGTGATATCCAATAGCTTTTTCACCCAAGGTTTTTACAATCCAATCTTTTGCAGTTTGGGCATTAGTCATAGTTTCATCGGTTGTGAATGTTTTACTTGCAACGATAAATAATGTTGTTTCAGGGGATAGTTTTTTTAATGTTTCTTTTATATCAGTTCCATCAACATTTGAAACAAAGTGAAAATTGATAAGTGGTGTTTTGTATGGTTTTAATGCTTCGACAGCCATAAGTGGACCAAGGTATGAACCACCAATACCAATATTTACGACATCAAGAATTCGTGTTCCATTTATTCCCTTGAAAACACCATTTCGAACATTTTCTGCAAATGTGAACATTGCCTTGTTTGTTGCTTTTATATCATCAATAATATTTTTGCCATCAACTTTTATACTTTGTTTTTGAGTCCTAAGTGCAGTATGAAGAACGGCGCGTCTTTCGGTAGAGTTTATTTTTACACCATCGAACATATCTTCGATTTTTTCTTTTAAATTTAATTGTTCTGCACTTTTGATAAGAAATTCAAATGCTTTTTCATCTATTAAGTTTTTGGAAAAGTCAAAAAGTATATTACCAAATGATCGAGAAAACTTTGAAAATCGGTCTTTATCTTGTTTAAATAAGTCATAGATAGTTGTGTCGCTTAGAAATATAGAATGTTTTTTTAATTGATTATAACTTTGGATTTCTTCGAAATTCACTTTTATCTCCTTTTGTTTATTCCTTATGGTTTAAGTTTATTAAAAAAACTTGCCTTTTGCAAATAAAAAAAGTATAGTTTGAAAGAATTAAAGAGGAAAGTATTATGGTAGAAAGTTCTTATTCAGCAAAAGATATTCAAGTTTTAGAAGGTTTGGAACCAGTAAGGCTTCGTCCTGGTATGTATATTGGTGGAATTGATGCAACTGCACTTCATCATTTGGTGTCGGAAATTGTTGATAATTCTATGGATGAAGTTGGTGCTGGATTTGCAAATGAAATTTGGGTGGAACTTTTTCCTGATAATACAATTTGTGTGACAGATAATGGTCGTGGTATTCCGGTTGATAATCATCCAAAGTATCCAGATAAATCTGCATTGGAAGTTATTTTGACTACACTTCATAGTGGTGGAAAGTTTTCGAATAAAGTTTATCAAACATCAGGTGGACTTCATGGTGTGGGATCATCGGTTGTGAATGCACTTTCTGAATTTATGAATGTAGAAGTTTTTCGTGATGGAAATATTTATTCACAGAAATATTCACGCGGTATTCCTCAAACAAAATTGGAAATTATTGGAAAAACCAAGGCAAGAGGAACAAAAATTACATTTAAACCTGATGCTGAAATTTTTGGGGAAAATAATATATTTAAACCTTTGCGACTTTACAGAATGATAAGGTCAAAGGCATTCCTTTTTAAAGGTGTGAAAATAAATTGGAAATGTGACGAATCTTTGCTTCCACAGGATGGTAATGTTCCAGCTGAAACTGTGCTTTGTTTTCCAAACGGAATTAAAGATTATTTAGCAGAAACTATTAAAACAAGGCCACAGGTTGTTTCAAATATTTTCTATACTGAATCGAATCTTGCATCCGAAATGGGAAAGGTTGAAGTTGCGATGTCGTGGATTGATACTCCTCATGAAGAAGGAAATGATGGCGGATTTTTCAATTCTTACTGTAATACTATTCCAACACCAGAGGGGGGAACACACGAATCTGGTCTTAAGTCAGCAGTGCTTAGAAGTCTTAAAAATTTTGCGGATATGGTTGGAAATAAAAAGTTTTCAAATGTTATTACCGAAGATGTTTTTGATGATGCAGTTGTTATTTTATCTTTGTTCTTTAAGAATCCACAATTCCAGGGACAGACAAAGGAAAAGTTTTCATCGGCTGAGGCAACAAGATTGGTTGATAATGCGGTAAAGGATTATTTCGATTATTACCTTACATCAAATCCAAAGGAAGCGAATCTTTTGCTTGATTATATAGTTGAAAAAAGCGAATCGAGATTAAAACTTAAAAAATTAAAGGAAACACTTCGTAAAACTCCTACGAAAAAACTTCGTCTTCCTGGAAAACTTGCTGATTGTTCGAGTAAGGATAGAAGTGATACAGAGATGTTTATTGTTGAGGGAGATTCTGCGGGTGGTTCTGCTAAACAGGCAAGAAACAGACTTACTCAGGCAATTCTTCCACTTCGTGGTAAGATTTTGAATGTTGCAAGTTCAAGTAATGAAAAACTTCAAGCCAATAAGGAAATCCAAGATATTACAGAAGCGATTGGTTGTGGTGTTGGTCGTGATTATAATGAGGATAAACTTCGTTATGATAAGGTTATTATTATGACTGATGCCGATGTTGATGGTGCGCATATTGCGTCGCTTCTTATGACATTTTTCCTTGAACAGATGCCTGATTTGATTCAAAACGGACATCTTTATATTGCTCTTCCACCGCTTTTTAAGGTGACGGATGGAAAGACTTCGTTCTATGCGATGGATGATGAGGAAAAAGATAAAATTATTGCAAAACATTTTAAGGGTAAGAAAGTTGAAATAAATAGATTTAAAGGTCTTGGTGAAATGATGCCATCACAGTTGAAGGAAACTACTATGGATCCAAAAACAAGACAACTTTTGCGAATCGAAATTCCACCAAAGACAGAAGAGGGATTGGAAGATTTGCAAAATACGAAAAACTTGGTTGCGAATCTTATGGGAAAAAATCCGGACTATCGTTTCCGATTTATTCAGGAAGGGGCAAAGTTTACCAAAGATTTGGATATTTAATAAAATAAAACCTCCCAGATGGGAGGCTTTTTTTAAAGGGTTGCTTTGATTTCTTCGGTTTCGAAACATTCAAGCCTGTCACCAGGAAGTATGTCGTTGAAGTTTTCAAATGAAATACCACATTCCATACCGGAACGAACTTCTTTCACATCTTCCTTCATACGCTTTAGTTGAGCAAGTTTTCCTTCGAAAATAACAACATTATCACGAAGCATACGAACGCCACAACCTTTCTTAACAATACCTTCGGTGACTTTACAGCCGGCAGCCTTTGCTTTACCAGCGTTGAAAACCTGAAGAACATCAGCATATCCGATGAAGTTTTCTTTGATAACAGGAGCAAGAAGTCCAGACATCAATACTTTTACATCATCAATCATATTATAAATGACTGAGTAATAGCGAATATCGACATCATCATGTTTTGCCTGATCCTTTGCATTAGTATTTGCACGAACATTGAAACCAAGAATAACTGCACCAGTAGTTTTTGCCAATGTTATATCGGATTCATTTATCGCACCAACACCAGAGTGCATAACCTGAACCTTTACCTTTTCAGATTTGATTTTCAAAAGCGAATCGGCAATAGCTTCGGCTGAACCTTGGGTATCTGCCTTAATAATAACAGGAAGAGTTTCGGCTTTACCTTCTTTAATATTTTGGAAAAGTTCCTGCCAGTTGGATTTTTTAGCAACCATTTGGCGTTCTTTTTCTTTGCGTTTTCTGTATTCTGCAACTTCACGAGCCTTTGCATCAGATTCAACAACAACGAAATCGTCGCCTGCAACAGGTGTTCCTTCGAATCCAAGAACGACAACAGGTTGTGATGGTTCGGCCTTTTGAACTTTTCTTCCGAATTCATCAAGAAGTTCACGAACACGACCAACGGATGAACCGGATACGAAAATATCACCTTTTTTAAGAATACCTTTTTGAACCAAAACGGTTGCGGTTGAACCACGACCTTGTTCCATTTTTGCTTCGATAACAGCACCAGTTGCATGACCTGCAGTATTTCCCTTTAATTCCAAAACATCCGCCTGGAGAAGAAGAAGTTCTTCGAGTTTATCGAGGTTAAGTTTCTTTTTAGCAGAAATTTCAATATCCAAAACATCACCACCAAGTTTTTCAACAACTAAACCTTGTTGCAATAAATCCATACGAACTTTTTCAGGGTTTGCTTCTGGTAAATCGATTTTATTGATTGCAACAATCATTGGAACCTTTGCTGCCTTTGCATGGTTAATAGCTTCGATAGTTTGAGGCATAATTCCATCGTTTGCTGCAACAACCAAAATAACAATATCAGTAACATTCACACCACGCGCACGCATTGCAGAGAATGCCTCGTGTCCTGGTGTATCAATGAATGTAATTTTTCTACCATTTTTGTTTGTAATTTGGTATGCACCAATGTGTTGTGTAATACCACCAGCTTCACCACTTACGACATCAGTTTGTCTGAATGCGTCAAGGAGTGATGTTTTACCGTGGTCAACATGCCCCATTACTGTGACAACAGGTGGGCGAGATTGCCATACTGCCTCCTCGGTATCATTTTTCAAAATTGATGTTACAGTATCTGCATCAGAAACACGTTTTACAGTGTGACCAAATTCCATAACGATAAGTTCTGCAGTATCGGCATCAATAACTTGGTTGATTGTTGCCATGATACCAAGTTTCATCATTGTTTTGATAACATCACTGCTTTTTTCAGCCATACGAATTGCTAAATCCTTAACAGAAATTGTTTCAGGAAGAATAACTTCGTGATAAGTTTTTTGAATTTCCTTTGGTTCCTGGTGTTCTTGATGTTCCATAAATTTACGGTAATTTTTTTCCTTTTGTCTTTTTATGGAAGCAAATGAACGGCGATGTTGGTGTGTTCCAACAAATTCCATTGCGGATGTCAAAGATGCAGAGCGTTCTTCTTGCTCATCATCGTCATCAAAATCAAGATCACTATTGGAAACAACAACATTTGAAAAATTCATCTTTCTATCAGAGAATTTTTTCGAAGATTTATTTTTATCAGAAGATTTTTTCTTTCCATTGGAAGACATTTCTGCGTCATCGTCATCATCTTCGTATGCGTCTTTGTTCTTTTTATATTTAACTTTTTCAACAGGTTCTTGTTTTTCCTCTATAGAAGTAGGGGCAACAGAAGTAGAAGTTTCAACTTCTTCGGTTTTTGTTTCTTCTAATACTTCTTGAGCTTGTTTTTGAAGTTCTTCTTGTTCTTTTCTTTCCTTTTCAATCAATGCTTGGCGTTCGCGTTCAACTTCGGCTTCTTTTTCAGCTTCAAGTTTTGATTGTTCCTCAAGTTTTCTTGCATTTTCAAGGATAGATTTAAGTTTATCAGCCTGTTCCTTTTCTTGTTTTGAAACAGTTTGAACGGTTGAAGTTTCAGAGGTATTTCCAGCATTTGAAAATACACGTCTTTTCTTAATAACTTCAACTTCGATACCACCACGAGATGCGGAAGAACTTAGTTTCGTTCCAAGTTTTAATGTTAATTTTTCAGCCATAAAATACCTCTTTTACTTTTATTTTTATTTGTTTTCAAACCAATGTTCTCTTGCTTTCATAATAATTTTTTCAGCATCTTTTTCATTCATAGAATCTTTACCTAAGATTTCAACAAGTTCATCAGATGCAAGGTCTGCTAAATCATCAAGTGTTTTAACACCGTTTTGACCAAGTTTTAAAATCATATCTTGTGTTAAACCATCAAATGAAGCAAGAGTGTTGTCGATACCAATCTTTTTTGATTCTGTTTCGAATTCTTTCTTTTGTTTTTCAACAAATGCCTTTGCACGAGATTGAAGTTCTTTTGCTAAATCTTCATCGAATCCTTCGATTGCTTTTAGTTCATCGATTGAAACTAATGCAATTTCTTCGACATCAGAGAAACCTTCTACAACCAAAAGGTGTGCAATAACATCATCAATATCAAGAGCATTTATGAATTTATCAGTTCTTTCCTTTACATCTTTTTGACGTTTTTCAGAAGATTGATCTTCGCTCATAACATCAATACCCCAACCAAGAAGTTGTGATGCCAAACGAACATTTTGACCGTGACGACCTATTGCAAGTGAAAGTTGATCATCTTCTACAACAGCATCAATTTTCTTTGCTTCTTCATCAACAATAACTTTTACAACTTTTGCAGGCGATAATGCTTCTACAGCAAGGTTTGCAACATTATCAGTCCATTCAATAACATCAATTTTTTCACCGGCAAGTTCATTTACGATGTTTTGGATACGACTTCCTTTCATACCAACGCATGCACCAACAGGATCAAGAGAAGCATCTTTTGCAATAACTGAAACTTTTGCCCTTGAACCAGGATCGCGAGCAACAGATTTTACTTCGATAATACCTTCGTAAACTTCTGGAATTTCAGCTTCGAAAAGTTTAGCTAGGAACATAGGATGTGATCTTGTTAAGAAAATTTGTGGACCGTTGTTATCCCTTCTTACTTCAAGGATTAAAGCACGAATTCTGTCGCCGACATGAAGATTTTCGCGAGGAATACCTTCGTTTCTTTTGATAATACCTTCAGCTTTTCCATTGATATCAACATAAACAACGCCGTATTCATTACGTTTTACGACACCGTTGATGATAGTCAAACCTTTATCAGAAAATTCAGCAAATTCTTTTTCTTTTTCTGCGGATTTTATTTTTTGAAGAACAATTTGGCGAACGGCTTGGAAATTTGAACGACCAAAATCAACAGGAAGCAATTCTTCATCAACGAAAGAACCTTCTTCTAAACTAGAATCTTTTTTCTTTGCATCTTTTACAGAAATCATTGTGTTGGCATCGAATGGAATTTCTTCTCCATTTTCATCAGTAATCTTATCACCAACAACAGTAAGTCTTTTTATGATAGTGATTTTTCCATCTTTTCTATCAATGTTTGCGATTATGTTGTAATCATAACCATATTTATTTTTTGCAACTTTTTCAACAGCAGCTTCCAATGCTTTGAAAACTATTTCTGTATCAATATTTTTTTCTAAACTAACACTATTTGCAATAGCAACAAGTTCAGGTCTTGGCAAAGATAAAGATTTATACATTTTTATTTTTCCTTTCATTTTTATCTTCTTTTAAAAGTTGTTTAATAAAATCATCAGAGATTAAAAGTTTGCATTTCAAAACATTGTCAAACTCGAAATCAACTGTTTGTAATTTACCATCCAAAGTTGTTTCCAAAAATATTTTTGAACCGTCAACTTTGGCAATTTTTCCCTTTAAACGCTTTCTATTATCTTCAGTATTTCGGGGCATTTTAAGTTCAAGTTTTACATCACGACCACAGAAACGATTGTAATCATTAAGTTTTACAAGTGGACGATCCATACCAGCAGAACTTACCTCAAGCATATATTTATCCTTAATTAAATCTTCTACATCAAGGATTGCAGAAAATGCTTTGCTTACTTTTTCAATTTCATCAACACCAACAGGAGAAAGGTCATTTTTTTCAACCAAAATTTGTAAAACCTGTCTTAAATATGAAACTTGGACAATATTTAGTCCATATTCATTTGCAGTTGATGTTAAAATACTTTCAATTTTTTCGTTTATTAACATTTTATTCCTTTATTTATTAAAAAAAGCGGGGCTTTTGGGCTCCCACTCTTTCTGATTTCAAGAATGTAGTTACATTTTATATATTTTCCTTTGAAATTGCAAGAAAAAAATGTATAATAATACATATAAAAATTAACAAAGGAGTAAATTATGAACGAAAAGATGGATTTGGTTCCTATGGTGGTTGAACAAACTGGTCGTGGGGAAAGAAGTTATGATATATTTTCTAGGTTATTAAAAGAAAGAATTGTATTTTTAAATGGTGAAGTTAATGACGCATCGGCAAGTTTGATTGTGGCTGAACTTTTATTTCTAGAATCTGAAAATCCGGATAAAGATATTTATATGTATATAAACAGTCCTGGTGGAGTGATTACTTCTGGTATGGCGATTTATGATACTATGCAATATATCAAGCCGGATGTTGCAACACTTTGTATAGGGCAGGCTTGTTCTATGGGATCATTCCTTCTTGCTGGTGGAGCAAAGGGTAAGAGATTTTCTCTTCCTAACTCAAGGATTATGATTCACCAACCACTTGGCGGATTTCAGGGGCAGGCTACGGATATTGAAATTCATGCAAGGGAAATTTTGAATATTCGCAAGCGTATGAATAAACTTTACAGTGAACATTGTAATAGGCCTATCGAAGAAGTGGAAAAAGCTGTGGAACGAGATAATTTTATGAGTGCAGAGGAGGCTTTGAACTTTGGCTTGATTGATAAAGTTATCACAAATCGTGATGATATAAAGTAGTAGTTTTACGAAAAAAAATAAAAACCTCTTTTACGGAGGTTTTTTTTCTTGCTTTTTAAACCGTTTTAGTATAAATTCTTTTATGGAATAAGAAAGTATTAAGGTGTTAAAATGAGAGAAAATAAAATTTTATTAGTTATTAGTAAGTTTTTAAAAGATTTGAAATTTGAATATGATATCTCTTCTGCTGAGTTATGCAAAGTTATGGGCGTAACATTAGATGAGTTGGAAGAATACGAAAATGCAGAAAAGGCGATGGATGTAAGTGAACTATTGCTTTTGTGTCAGTATGCAAAAAGCGAAAAGCATGCTGATATTTCTGGTTTTATTAACGAGGTATTTTCAGTTTAAAATTTTAGCTTTGTTTATAGAATGAGATTATTTTTATTAGAAAATAGTCGTGTGTTTTTTATTTCCGACGGATGGCAATCGTTTTTTAGATTTGGTATCCCTAATGGGAGTCGAAAATGTTCTTGTGACATCTTAACGACGAACGGTGTTAGTGAGGAGTTTAGAAAGGAACAAGGTTATTTCCGACGGATGGCAATCGTTTTTTTAGATTTGGTATCCCTAATGGGAGTCGAACCCATGTTGCAAGAATGAGAATCTTGTGTCCTAGGCCTCTAGACGATAGGGACAAAATTTAAAATCATTTCAAAATGATATATTAAAATTTATTTTTTTGCAACATTTTCTTTAATAGTTTGGTGATTTTATTCCATAAGGGTTTTCTTCTTTCCAAAAATCAATTTCCATTATTTTTATTAAATCGTTTATATCATTGATCAAATCATATATTTGATGTGATATAAGTTCTATTGTTTCTGTTGGTACTTTGAAATATTCAAGTAATTTAGTTTTATCTATTTCTTTAAATATATATGAATCTAATTTTATTGTTTTGTAAAATAATTCTAATTCTTGATTGTGTGGATTATTGTCATTTTTTATTTTTAGTAATTTATTTTTTCCTATTGGGATAAATTCTAAGGTTTCTTTTTTTATTAATGTTATATTTCTTAATATATCCATAAAATGTATCATTTCATTATCTGTTATATATTCGTTTAAATTATTATTTTTAATTATTGTACTTATTGTTGTTATTGTATCAGAAATATCTTTGTATATAAAAAATCCTAGTAAAGTTTTTTCTGTTAATATTTGTTCTATATCTTGACTGGAAAGATCTATTAATCTTTGAATTTTATTATCATCCATTATGATAGGTGTTTTTTGTAATGGAAAAAACCAATTATAGAGATATTTTAATAATGCAAATAGACTTTTTTCGGTATGAAATTTTATATAATTTCTAATTTTATTTTTAATTTTTTTTTCTGATAACTCTTTTATAAGTTCATAAAAAATAAAAATTAAAGGGATGCTTATTAAACCAGCAGATATATTTAATGTTAAATCTTTCCAATCTGGATTTTCTATGTAATTAATTCCTATGAAAATCAAAATGCCGACTATTGTGCTTATAAAATATGGTAAGATGCGTAAATATAATTTTTGCATTTTTTTCCTCCGAATATAAATTATAAAAAATAGATGTAAAAAATGCTATAAGTATAAAATCTTAAGGAATAAGTTTTTATTAAATAACGATGATTGTGAAGAATGGTGGGAGAGATTGTAAGATTTACGAATTTAAGTTTATAGTTTTCTTTCAATGTCCAAATCTGACAATCTTTCTCTAAACAACTCTGTAAAATCCCCATAACTTCAAGCAAATTTCTGCCTAATCTTGATAATTCCGATGCAATCAAAATGTCCCCTTTTTTTAGATGTTTTAGGAGTTTTAGTAATATTTAATTTTCTAAGTATTGTTGATTTAGAATTAAATTTATGCTACAATTAATACATAAATTTTACCATTAACTAAAGGCAATAAGGATAGATAATTCCCTTTTATATGAGGAAGTAAATACAACCTAAACTTAAAAAGGAATTATAATAGGAGTAAATATGGTTTTAAATAAAAGTAAAAATATTATCATAAACAAGTATACAAACTATAATGAAGATGAAAGACTTGTTAAAGATAGAGCTCATAATATTGAGTTTTTAACGACAATGCGTTATATCCAAAAATATTTAAAACCAGGTGCAAAAATTTTGGAAATTGGTGCGGCAACTGGAAGATATTCTATTACTTTGGCAAAAATGGGATACGATGTTACCGCTGTTGATTTAACCCCCAAACATGTTGAAATAATGAAACAAAAATCAAAAAGATTAAAGAATTTTCAATGTATGGTAGCTGATGCTTTAGATTTAAATATGTTTAAAGATAACTCTTTTGATTTAGTTTTAAATTTTGGACCAATGTATCATTTATTTAATCTAAAAGATAAGAATAAGGCAATTAGTGAAACATTAAGAGTTGCAAAGAAAAATGCAATTTGTATGTTTGCTTATTTATCAAGTAGTTCTCTGATTCCTTATAGTGTAAGAACAAATGATGTTTTACATGTTGTTTCTTTGATGGATAAAACAGGAAGAGCAAAAGATATTCCAGAAGAAATATTTGCTTGTTCTTATATAGAAGATTTTAAAAAATTATTTGAAAAAACAAAATCAAAATACATTACTAATATTGCTACAGATGGTATTTCTCCTTATATGAGAGAATGGATTGAACAGTTATCTAAAAAAGATTATGAAGCATTTAAAAATTGGCATTTTATGACTTGTGAACGTTTAGACCACCAAGGACTTAGTTGTCACTTACTTTATATATGTAAGAAAAAATAAGGTAAAAAAAAACTTAATCATTCCAGGATAAAACACTTTTGCTTTTAAAATAATATCTATTGTATAATTTCCTACTTAACATTAGAAACTGGGGTGACTGCAAATGAAGTTTTTAAAGATAACCAAATAAATAAACAAAAACTTGAAGAGTTATTAAAAAAATATGATGCGACCTGTGATTTCTTTATAAAAAAAGTTTTTTAATAAAATTATTGACAATCTATTTTTTTTGTTAATATAATACTGACGATTCTAATGATATAGAAGTATAATAGTATTATAAGGATGAAAAAAATGAAAAATACCAAAAAAACAAATGAAACTATCAAAAATAATAAATCTGAAAAATTAACAGAAGATACATTTGTTGCATATGCAAATGCAATTGTTGAGTTGATAGAAAAACAAACATATTATATGAAACACATTGCTGAATATGAAGGAAAAGTTCTTGATAAATTAGATAAACAAAATTGCATTCTTAGAGATATTCTTGATAAACTAAAATTTTGGAACTTCAGATGAATTTAGTTAAGAAAATACAAATAATTATGATGGATATGCTAACATTGGTGGTTTAATTTAGTAGAATTAACAAATAAATAAAAAATAAAGCCCTCGTTTATGAGAGCTTTTTATTTAAAAACTAGGATTTACTTAATCCATTTTTTAGCTTCTTCATACTCTTCTGGAGTGTTTATATCAGCAGGAGCTTCTTCTATCAATTTGATATTATCAACAACTTTTGCACGGATTGTCATTCCTGCTTCCAAAGCACGAAGTTGTTCCAAAGCCTCCCTATCCTCTAACACACCTACAGGAAGTGATACCATTTTTTGAAGAGAAGATGCTTTAAATACATAAATTCCAATATGATGATAAAAATTATGTGTCATAGATTTTTCTGGATTACGGATATAAGGAGCAGATGCACGTGTAAAATATAAACAACGACCTTCTGTTTCTCCATCTTTAATACCCATAACTATTTTTACCATATTTGGATCGTTTATATCTTTTTCATCAAGCATAACACGACCACAAGTTGCAATATCACAACCTGTTTTTTCTACCATTTCAATAAGTGGAAGATTTACCTTTGGATCGACATTGATATTATCTCCTTGAAAATTTACAACAATATCATACTTTGTTCCATCAGGATCAATTTCTTTTAACGCAGCAGCAATACGATCAGTACCACTTGGAAGTTTTGGATCGGTTAAAACAGCTTTTGCACCAAACTTTACACATTCATCAACAATAGCTTGATCACCAGCTGCAACCACTACATCACCAGGAATAACAGCCTTAACATTTTCATAAACACGTTGTATAGCACTTTTTCCGTTAATATCCAAAAGCGGTTTGTTAGGAAGGCGAGTTGCTGCCATTCTAACAGGTATCATTGTAATAACTTTACTCATTTTTACCTATCTTTCGTTTTGATTTTTTAATTCTTCTGAATTTAAAAAATTTGTGTTATTCAAAAGCCAATCTTTGAATTCTGCAACACTTTTTACTTCTGCATCAAAAGTTGCCTTTACATCGGCTGGTGTATCAGTTGTAAATCCAGGACGGCAACGAACAGTGTGCATACCAACCTTTACAGCAGTTTGACAGTTGAAAATTCTATCATCAACCAAAACTGTTTCTTCTGGTTTAAGATTGTATTTTTTCAAACATTCAATAATTCTTTGTTCTTTTTCACCAACCATAGCCTTTCCATGACCAGCATCCTTTGTTGACTTTTGATGTTCAACAACTTCAATATGAACAAATGAAAGTTTATCGCCAAGTGTATCAGCAATCATCTTTCTTTTTACTTCAGCATTGAAACCAGATGACATAGTAAGTTGCAAATATCCTTTTTTATGAAGTTCAGTTAATGTATCAACAACATTTGGATAAAGAGGTCTATCAAAATAAATTTCTCCACTGTTATGGCAAAAATCTTCATTAAATTCTTTACCTTTTGTTGGATGAGAAGTAAGTTCCAAAGAGCCAAATTTTGGATCAATAGGCAAAGCCTTTGGTAAATCTTCCCATTTTAAATCCTTGTAATCATCTTTATAATTTTCATGTTCAGTTAAAAAACGATAGTAAGCATGGTCAAGATTTGCAAGCACACCATCCACATCCCACATAATATTTTTAATAACAGGTTTAGTCATATTTTTTCCTTTCATTCAGGTTATCATTTTCGATTTATTATATCACAATTTTGATTCTATGTAAAGTTTTAATTCATATATCTTTCGATCAATTTCCATGAATTTTTGTTAATATCATATTGAATATAAACAATTTCTTCATGTCCAACTGTATTTTGTGCTGAGTTAACATCTAACTCTCCCATTAAGAATCTAAGTAAAGCATTATGCGTTGGTATCAATATGTTTTTATAAGTTGGATTAGCTAAAACAAAATTTCTAATTGCTTGTTTAGCTCTATCTCTTACTTCTTTTTTTGTTTCCCCATTCGGATGAGAAAGTAAATCATATTTCGGATTTATATCCTTGTGATATTCTCGTAATTCCTCACCTGTTTTAACATAATATTCAGTATAATCCAATGGATTTACAAACTTTAAAGCAGGATTAAAAATTTTCTTTTTAAACTCAGAAACAGGCATACCTTCATTTTCAGCACCAAAGAACATTTCCTTTAATCCATCATTTTTTATAACATCAAGTCCTAATTTTTTTGATAAAATTTGTGCAGTTTGATAAGCACGAAGAAGTGGTGATGACAGAATAATTTGTGGCTTTAAATTTCTCTCTATTATTATTTTAACCAAAGTTTCAGCTTGGGTATATCCATTAGGAAGAAGTGGTTTATCACAAATATCAATAATATTAGAACGATTAGTTTGCCCCTGAATAATAACATTTTTATTATATTCAGTCATTCCATGTCTTACAAAAAATAAATTTATACACATTCTATTTTCCAGTATACAATTCTTATAATACCTCATAAACAATATTTATCAATTAAAAATTTTAAAAATAAATCCTTGCAAAACTTAGGAAATATGTATGCATGCATGTATGTATTTTTGACAAAAATTCTTGACACAGAACAAATAAATGATAATATAGACATAAAAATAAAAAACGAAAGAATGAAAATGAATATAAAAAACTTGGTATTTGATAATATTTTAAGCATAAAAGATAAGTTTGATGTTTTTATCTTTGATGTTTATGGTGTTATTTGGAGTGGTAATGAAATATATAAAAATATCCCTGAAACTTTGCAAATTCTTAAAAATGAAGGTAAGATAATTTATATTCTTTCAAATGGAACTCAACTTTCTGCTGAATGGGAAAAAAGTTATACAAAAAAAGGATTAATAAAAGGAATTCATTATGATAATGTAGTCACATCTGGTGAAGTGACACATAATTTTCTTTTAAATAAAAAACTTAAGTTTAAAAACAATACAAATCCAACAAAATTCTATACTATTGGTTTGATGCGAAATAAATCTTTATTTGAAGGAACTATATATACCCAAGTTGAAAATCCAAAAGATGCAGATTTCTTTTATATGGGAATTCCTGTTCTTACAGAAGAACAAATAAAAACTTTACCTAAAAATTTTTATGATAAATTCTTTCTTTCAAAAATAAATGAAGATGGTTCTGATAAACAATATTCCATAACAACGCCAGAATTTTTTAAATCTGAACTTGAAAAAATGAAAAAACTTAACCTTCCTGCAGTTAACGCAAATCCTGATTTAGGAGCATTTAAAAATGATATTATAAATAATTCAACAAGATATGGTTTAGCACAAGGTTCAATTGTAGAATACTATAAAAATATAGGAGGAGAAATTTTTGAAATTGGAAAACCTCATTCTATTGTTTATAACTACATTTTTAAACAACTTGAAATAAATGGTATTAGTGTAAATAAAAATCGTATTGCGATGATTGGTGATACAGTTAGAACAGATATTCGTGGTGCTAATAATGCCGGAATAAAAGCTGTGCTTAGTGTTGGAACAGGTATAAGTGCAAGTAAAATTTCAAAGAATGGCAAGATTGATTTTGATGCACTTAATAAACTTTATACAGATGAAAAAGGTGTTGCTGATTATCTTATTAAATCTGTTGCAGATGATAATGTAAATACAAACAAATTTTTAATATTAAAGAAGGAAAAAGGAAGATAAAATGAATTTGATTAAAAAGACAAATATTTCTGATGGTTATGCAAATATAAATGGTTTGATTTTCGAAGGAACAAATAAGGAAATTTTTTCAAATAATGTTAATGCTAATATTGATATCGCATTTAATAATAACTGTAATTTTGCAGGAACTGGCATTTGTACTTGGTGTCCAAAGTGTAATAAAAAAGATCCAAAGGATGATTATATTATGCCATGGGCTACATTTGAAAAATTTATTGGTGAATTAGCTGAGGCAAATTATTCTGGAAATATGTCTTTAATACGCTATAACGAAGCATTACTTATGGACATTGACGACCTTTGCCGTCGTATAAAATATATAAAAGATAATCTTCCAAATTGTAAAAAGATTGGATTTAACACAAACGGTTCTCTTTTAACTCGTGAAAAATTGGATAAACTTGTTGATGCAGGTTTGACTGGTATGAATATTCAAATCTATCCAAAAAATGAAAAAGATAGAATTGAATTTGGTCGTGAATTTGCTGAAGCTGGTCGTGATAATTATGTAAAAAGACTTGGTGTAAATCTTGATACAACTAAAACAAAAATTATGGATGGATATTATTACGAATGGAAAATTTCTGATTACGGTAATGATAAACAAATCGTTATGTATGCAAAAAATTTAACAAAACTTGGTTGTAACCGTGCCGAAGCCGTAACCGCAGGAGAACAAGGCATAAGAACTGAACCATGTCCTCAAATTGGACATTTTTTGGGTATCGATGCAAATGGAGATGTTTCACTTTGCACAAACTTTACTGGAGCATTGACTGATACCCATAGACCATATATTTTTGGAAATATCAATAATGAAAAAATATGGGATATTTATGCAAAAGGCCTCCCTATGATAAAATCATTAACTGATGAATTTAACAAAGATAATATTCCAACACCATGCAAAACATGTATGTTTAAACCTCATGTTGCACAAGTTCAAGCCGTAAAAGAAATATTAAAAACAAGATAAATAAACAAAATGTTATTTTTGTAAAATATTATTGACTTTCTATTTATTTTTGTATAAATTATAACTAATAGATTCGTAAAAGAATAAAAAAAACAAGAAGAAAGGGTTAAAAAATGAAAAATGTATCTTTAATGAACGAACTTAATAATGAACTTCCAACATTTGGTGTTTTAGGAGTTCCTGGAACTGGAAAATCTACTGTAAGTAAGAAAATCGGTGAAATTCTTGGTCGTGAAGTTGTTGGTGTTGATGCTACACTTAAACAAAAGACTTTTGAAAATCGTGGTGTTATGCCAAAAGATATCATCAATAATGAAGGTGAACTTGAATGGAGAAAATATGAAAAAGAACTTCTTATGAATCAATTTGATATTAAAGAAAAAAGTGTTCTTGATTTTGGTGGTTTTGGTTCATACGATATTGGATACAAAGAAGTTTTTGATAAATTAAAGGAAAATAAAGTTCAAACTGTTTTCCTTAATAACGATATTGCTGTTTCAATTAATAAGCATTTAAAAGGATATGATCCTGAATCTGTTAACCCAATTACTGGCGAAAAAGGTTATGAAAACTGGGCTCGTCGTTCTGGATATGTAAAGGATGCAAAAAAAGCTGTTGAAGAAGGTAAAACTTTAGAAGAAGGATGGCTCGCTCGTCATATGGGAACACTTAAAAGGGTTGATTTTATATATTCAAAAGCAAACTTTACTTTGGATTTGAATGGTATTGATTGGAGTGTTGATGCTATTGCTAAAAAAGTGATTATGATGATTGCAATTAATAATCTTTCAAAAACAGAAAAATATAACGCACTTTTTACTAGTTGGAAAAAAGATTTTGATAAAGAACTTCAATCACAAAATATTGTAAATGCTTTGATTGAAAATTCAAAACAAAGATAATTGTTAATTTTATAAGAGGACACAAACAATGAAACAAACAAGCAGAATTAAAGAACTTCAAAAAGTTTTCAATATGACAGATGCTGACTTTGAAAGTTTCAAAAACTTTTTTAGTGATAAAATAATTCTTGCTGATCATGATGGTTCTATCTGTGATACAAATCAAGTAAAGGATGAACTTTTGGGTGAATTCTGCCGCAGTCAACTTGGCAATTTTGATAAAAATGGAAAAGTTGTTCAAGATGCAACCGTAAATGCAATTCATCGTGGTGCACATGGACTTCCTATGAATATGATTTTTGTGGATATTGTAAAAACAGTTTATGGTCGGGAAATTTCTTTGGAAAAAGGTCAAGAAATTACTGAAAACCTTAATAATTATATCCGCCCAAATTATATGAACAGAAAAATGTATGACAAAGCTGGTGAATATCATGAACTTCTTCATCTTTTAGGTGTAAAACAATATATTCTTACAGGCATGGAAAATGATATGATTGAAGCCTCACTTAAAAATCATAAAATTGAAACATACTTTGATGGAATTCTTGGTTCCCAAAAGAAAAAGACTGAATGGGTTGAAGATATAACAGTTCAATACCCAGATAAAAAAATCTTTGCAACTGGTGATGCAATGAGTGAGTATAAAGCGACAAAGAAACCAACTACAACTTTTATCGGATTAGATTTCGAAGATAGAAAAGTTCGTATTTTCCCAGAAGAAGTTGCCGTTGCTACAACATACGATTCTTTGGTTGCAAAAATTATTATGTTAGAAAAAAGAAAAGAAAATAAAAACGCTTTATCTTTGGAAAACATTACACAAAATCAAAGATAAATTTTAAAACAAATGAAAAATCCTCATCAAAATGGTGGGGATTTTTTATATTTATAAAATACTTATATAAAGACATATAAGGACGATTTTTTGATTTTCGCTGAAAAACAAGTATTTTCAATAGCTAAATCGTTTGATTTTTTATTAAATAATGATGATTGTGAAGAATGGTGGGTGACTAGGGACTCGAACCCCAGACCTCCTCGGTGTAAACGAGATGCTCTAGCCAACTGAGCTAGTCACCCAAAGGATAGGACAATTATATAATATATTTTTTAAATTGCAAGAACTTTTTTCTTATTGATTTATATTAAATTTTCGGTAAACTTTATTTTGAATGAAAGGTTATAAAATGACAACAGAAGAAATTATTAAAAAAGCAAGAGAAATGGGACTTTCGGAAGAAGAAATCTCGAAATTTATTGAAAATGAAGCTGTGGCTAAAAAATATGGATTTGAAGATGAATATTCTTCGGTTAATGTAAAAATTGACAAGAAAAAGCAGGCTTTGATTGAAAATGGTGCTTTGGAAGAAGAAGTTTTTCTTGATGACGAAGAAGATGAATGCGATTGTGGTTGCGAAGATTGTCATTGTGGCGATTGTGAATGTGATGAATGTCATTGTGAAGATGAATGCGATGATGATGACTGTGATTGCCATTGCCACCATCATCACAACTAAAAGTTATTTTTTAGTATTTATTTTGTGCCAGTAGAACCGAATCCGCCGTTGCCTCGGTCGGATGGACCTAAATCTTTTTCATCGAAAACTTCTTCGAATTCGAATTGATAAACTGGTTCAACAACACCTTGGGCGATTTTCATACCGCGGGTGATGGTAAAAGGTTCGTTTCCAACATTTACAATTAAAACTCCTATTTCTCCAAGATAGCCATTGTCTATTGTGCCAAGACCATTTGGCATAGAAAGTCCCAGTTTGAAAGCGTTGCCACTTCTGGCACGGATTTGAAAAGCGAATCCTTCTTGTGGCATAATTTTGAATCCCGCTGGGACGATAACGCGTTCACCTTTTTTTACAATAATATCATCGGTGTTGCATGCACGAATATCGAATCCAGTATCAGTTGTATGAGCATAAGTCATAGGTCCCCATGATTTATCATAATTTGGAAGATATAAAATTTTTGCATTTACTTTTGGCATAATTACTCCTTTTCTTTTTTTGGGAGTTTAGCATAAGTGTTTTGAAAAGCAAATGAATATATTTAAAATTTTATTTACATATAACCAAAAATATGATATTATTTCTAGTATGGAATAGGAGAAGGTTCTTGTTCCTAGTATCAGAGATGATACGGGCTGTCGAAAGCTCAAAATTAACCTGCGTGGCATAATTTCTGTGTTATGCCCCGTTAAGTTTCCCCATAAATCATAATGGGGAGTCTTTGGTGTATGTCCAGAGAGGCTTTTCTTTGAAAGGAAAATCTTCTTAAAGACCAAAGAAGTCGTTTCAGGTTATATGACTTTCGAACTCCCCGCCTTTTTTGACGATACTTTGGTTAATTTTAAAAAAAGGAGTTTTTTATGAAAAGCAAAATAAGTATGATTACATTAAGTGCATTGGTTTTGAATGAACTTTTTGTTTTCCCATTAACAGCAGAGGCAGGACGAAATAAAAGGGTTGCTGCTCGTGCATTTAGAACAGGAAATAAAAGGGCTGCAACAAATGCAACAAATAATAATTCTATGGCAGGAATGAATAATATTTCTAATAGTAGTGAATTGACAACTACACAAAATACAGAAACTGAAATAGTAACAGAAGTAACAGAGCCAGCAACAGAAACTGTTGAAACTGCAAGATTGGTATCAACAAATACTGTTTCAAACGAAGATGGAACTGTGACAGTGACAAAAACTTTTTCTGATGGTAATACAGAAACAAATGTGATAAATGAAGATGGAACAGAACTTTCTGAAGAACAAATTGCTGCAAGAAATACAGCAGATTTAACAGCAAGACTTGCAAATGCAGAAGCATTAAATGTTGTTAAAACTGAATTTGCAAAAGCATTGACAGAAGCATCAAGTGCATGTTCTGGAATCGAAGAGGATTTGGATATTATAAAAGGTTGGGCTACTGCAACAACAGTATCATCAGGTTTGGGAACATTGGCTGCTGGTGGTGCATTGGCTGTTGGTATTGTAAAAGGTGTGACTGATAAAAGAATCGAAAATAGTCAAGAAATTGATTTGCTAAAATCTGAACTTACACAAGAAGAAATTGATGAAGTAAAAGATGAGGCTGGTGAAGCATGGTTTGCTTTTGATGAAGCTAAAAATGCTGAAGATAATGAAAAAATGATTGAAGAAGCAAAAAAGATAGATAACTTATATTTAAGGTATGTTGTAGCTAGAAATGGTGGAAAATTTTTAAATCCTTTTGAAGAAGGATCTTCGGTTAATGCAAGTATTCTTAGACAACAATATGATGCATTACAAAAAATTGAACCTCATTCATTCGTTGTTAATACTGGAATGTTATCTGAAAGACTTGCTTCTTATGATGCAGAAAAAGATAATGAAGTAACATTACAAGCAAAAGTTGATGAAGTTAATGCAAGAAACAAAGTTCAAAATGCAAAAGATGAAAAAACTTCAAAAACTTTGGGTAATGTAAGAACTGGACTTATGGCTGGTGCAACTGCTACATCTGGTGTTTCAACACTTTCTTCGTTTGTTTCATCAGGTAGAGCAAAAACTTTGGTAAATAGAATGGCTGCATGTAATGCTAAGATTGAAAAATTAAAAATAATTAAAGCTATGTTTGAAGCAGAAGATTTTTCAAAAGACGATGCAACATATAAACTTGCATCTAATATTTCAGAAAAATGTTCGTCATTTGATGTTGATAATATGAAAAAAGTTGCAACATCTATGACTGCATCAGGAATAGTATCTGCTATTGGAGTTGGAACTGCGGGTGCTGGAACTGTTACATCTGTTTTAGCAAATACTGATAAGACAAGAAATGACAATTCTGAAAGTGGAAAAAAGAAAGAAAAGGCATTGAATTTGACAACAAATATTTTGGCAGGTGTTACTGCTGGAACATCTGGTGCATCAATAGTGCTTTCTGCAACTGCGATTGCAAAAGTTTCAAAAGATGCTGATATGGCAAAAGAATGTCTTGATGCTATAAATTCAGCAAATTAATTTTACCTTTATGTATATAGTAGCCCTCTGGTATCAGGGGGCTTTTTGTATTTTATTTTTTCTTTTTGTTAAGTAAATGACAAAAATAATAAAAATATAATGTTAGGAGTTTAAATAATTTGACAGAAGCTGCTTTTTAAACTATAATTTTCCAATATAGATTTAAGGAGTATTTTAATGAAAAAAGTATCAATATTTGCTTTGGCATTGCTTTTATCAACAAATGCTATGGCTGGTGAAAATGTAGAAAATAAAAATATATCAATAAGTAATTCTTGTAATATTTCAAAAGATGTTACAAAGGATGCTTTGAATTTGGCTGATGTGATTGAACTTGCTATGTGTAATAATCCAACAACAAGACAAGCGTGGCTTTCAACAAAAGTTGGTGAAACTGCATATAAAAGAACTTTGGGCTCATATCTTCCACAAATTTCTGCAAGTGCAGAATATTCAAAATCTAATTCAAAAGATTACACTGTTGAACCAACAGGTGAAGTTATTAGAAAAGGTGCTGATGCTGGGTTGTCATTAAGTTGGCTTTTGTATGATTTTGGAAAAAGAGAATCCAATGTTGAAAAAACTTTTCAATCTATGAATTCTATGAATTTTCAATACAATAATACTTTGCAACAAGTAGCATATAATACTATTGTTGCATATTATGATGCACTTTCTTCGGTTGAGGAATTGGCTGCATTAAAGGCCAATGAAGATGCAAATTTGAAATCATTTGAACTTGCAAGTAAAAAATTTGAACTTGGAATGTCATCAAAGGCAGATACTTTGCAGGCTGAAACAGCGTATGCACAAGCTCAACTTCAAGTGACAAAACAGGAGCAAGTTGTAAAGGTTGCAAATGCAAAATTGGCAAGTTATTTGGGACTTCCTCCTTCACAAGAAATAAAACTTTCACAAACATTTGCTGATACAACGGATGAACTTATTTCAAAATCTGTTGATGAAATTGTTAGAATTGCAATGTTAAAACGACCTGATTTACAGGCAAAGGCTGCTGCTGTTAAAGCAAGTTATGCAAATGTTCGTTCTGCAAGTGCAACATATTTTCCAACAATTTCTGCATTTGGTTCTAAATCATGGTATGATGATGAGCCAGATAGTCATAATTTGGATAGGGATAGAGATTCTTGGGCTTTGGGTGTAAAGGTGACAATGCCTATATTTACAGGATTTGAGAATACTTATTCTTTACGAAATGCAAAATATCAGTATGCTGCAGACAAGGAAGAATTAAAACAATTAGAACAAGATGTAGAACTTAGTGTTGTTACTGCATATAATGGTTATAAAACAAGTGTAAAGGCATTGTCTATTGCTAAAAAACTTTTTGAAAGTGCCGTAGAAAATGAAAAAGTTGCACTTGGTTCATTTAGGGCAGGAAAGGGTGATATTATAAGCCTTATGGAAGCACAATCAAAACTTCTTTCTGCTAGACAAGAACTTATTTCTGCACAATATGGGCTTTATACTGCGAAGATTGCATTGTTAAAGTCTGCGGGTGAACTTAGTTTGAAAAACCTTGGCGAATTTAAATAAAATAATGGAGGGTAAATGATTTTAAAAAATATAAATAAAAAGAAAGTTTTAATTTGGACAGTTGGTGCCGTTTCAGTTTTTGGAATTTACAAACTTTTCTTTGGTAGGAATAAAACACTTACCCTTAAACCTGAACTTTTTGAGTTTGCAAAGTTGTCTTATCAAGATGTTCATTCATCAGTTAGTGCGACTGGGAAAATAAATCCAGTTAATGTGGTTTCTGTTGGTGCACAGGTTTCTGGAATTATTGATAAAATCTATGTCGATTACAATGATGATGTAAAAACGGGACAGCTTTTGGCACAGATTGATAAATCCTTACTTATTGAAGATATAAATTCGACTGAGGCAAAAATGGCTCAGGCAAAGGCAAGGTATGATTTGGCTAAACTTGATAAGGATAGAACAGAGGCTTTGTTTAATGAAGGGTATATTGCCAAACTTGAACTTGATCAGGTAATTACTGATTTAACAAGTGCCGAAGCAGATTATATTGCGGCAAGGGCAAATAATGAGAGAAGTAAACGCAATATTGAGTATGCAGAAATTAAATCTCCGGTTTCAGGTGTTGTGATTTCTAGGGATGTGGAAGAAGGACAAACTATTGCATCATCTTTTTCTGCACCGACACTTTTTACTATTGCAGAAGATTTAACTAAAATGCAGATAGAAGCAAGTATTTCCGAGGCCGATATTGGAAATATTAAGAAAGGACAGAATGTAGATTTTACGGTTGATGCCTTTCCTGTTGAAACATTTCATGGTGTTGTAGATCAAGTTAGACTTAACCCAACAACAGAACAAAATGTTGTTATCTATAATGTTATAATTAAAATTGATAATAAAGAGGGAAAACTTCTTCCTGGGATGACTGCGTTTGTTGATGTTGATACATTACGAAAAAATAATGTATTGACTGTGGAAAATTATGTTTTGCAGTTTAAACCTGATGATGCGTTGCAAAGTTATATAATTTATCCAGAAGATAAATCTTTGCTTCCTAATGAAACATTTGTTTATACTTTTAAAAAGGGTGATAAGGATATAAAAGCTGTTAAAAT
Source organism: Alphaproteobacteria bacterium (assembly GCA_017938435.1). Classification (GTDB taxonomy): domain Bacteria; phylum Pseudomonadota; class Alphaproteobacteria; order Rs-D84; family CACZYB01; genus CACZYB01. The sequence goes on along the minus strand of JAGBBO010000038.1, from coordinate 7,167 downwards.
AGTAAAAGGTATTACAAATGGTGCAATTACGGAAATTACTTCTTCTGAACTTAAAGATGGGGATATAATTATTTCTGATTTCGTTTATGATGGCGAACTTAAAGCCAAAAAGTCAAAATCATCTGCCTTTGGTGGTGGAAGACGACGCGGTCCGATGATGTAGGAAAAGCCTATGGCAAAAGTTATAGAAGTTGAACATTTATATAAAAGTTATCCTATGGCTATTGGGGATCCGTATCCTGTTTTAAAGGATGTAAATTTTTCAATAGAAGAGGGTGAATTTGTTGCAATTATGGGACCAAGTGGAAGTGGTAAATCAACCTTGATGAACACGCTGGGCTGTCTTGATACACCAACATCTGGTGTGTATAAAATTGGTGGTGAGGTAGTATCAGGTATGAATGAAGATCAACTTGCCAATGTTCGGAGTGAAAAAATTGGTTTTGTATTTCAGGGTTTTAATCTTTTAATGAAAAGAACTTTGCTTGATAATGTTTCAATTCCACTTATTTATGCTGGGTATGGTTTGGATGAACAACATAAAAAGGCAGAAGAAATGCTTTCCCATGTTGGACTTCAAAATTTTGTAGAAAGATTTCCAAGCCAGATTTCGGGTGGTATGCAACAAAGGGTTGCGATTGCACGCGCACTTGTCAATAATCCAAAACTTATTTTAGCAGATGAACCAACAGGAAATTTGGATACTAAAACTTCGGTTGAAATTATGAACCTTTTCCAAAAATTAAACGAGGATGGAAAAACTATTGTCCTTGTTACGCATGAACCTGATATTGCAGATTTTGCAAAGCGACTTATTTATATTGTGGATGGGGTTGTTCATTATGATGGTCCAGTTAGTGAATTTAAGGGAAAAAGATAATGGAAAAAAATGTAGAAATAATTGATCAAAAAATCCACATGTCGCGTGCGGTATTTCGTGAGTCGTGGATTTCGATAAAGTCAAATAAACTTCGTTCATTTTTGACGACCCTTGGAATTATTATTGGAGTTTGTGCCGTTGTTATTATGGTTGCTGCGGGGCAAACTGTGCAAAATATGATTAACGATAGTTTTGAAGGAATGGGAAGTAATCTTTTGCTTGTTAGACCGGAATTTGTTGCTACATCAGGTGTGAAAAGTGGTGGTCAATCTGTTGTAAAAACAGGGGATGCTGATGTAATAAAAAAACTTAAATATATAAAGGCGGTATCTCCTATTGTTAATGGAACTGCACAAATTATTTATGGAAATGAAAATTATATGGCGTCTATTGTCGCATCTACACCAGACTATCTTTATACCGGAAAATGGGAGATAGAACGGGGTGAGGGACTTTCCGATCGTGATGTAAAGTCGGCACAGGCTTATATCCTTATTGGAAAAACTATTGAATCGAATCTTTTTCCCAGTGGAGAAAGTGCGATTGGAAAAACTGTGCGTGTAAGTAATATTCCGTTTATTGTAAAGGGTGTTTTAAAGGCAAAAGGTCAAGGTATGGGTGGTGTTGACAGGGATGAAACTGTTATTATGCCAGTTACAACTTATCGTAGAAGAATTAGAGGAAGTTATATCCCTAATCGTGTAAATTATATTATGGCACAGGTGGATAGTGATAAAAATATCAATAAGGCAAAAAGATATATTGAAAATGCACTTCGTGAATCAAGACGACTTAAACCTGGGGCGGAAAATGATTTTAGGGTTGATGATATGACCGAAATGGTGGAAACAGTTAAATCGGTTGGAACATATATTTCTATTTTGCTTGCTTCTATTGCCTCTATTTCATTGATTGTGGGAAGTATTGGTATTATGAATATGATGCTTGTTTCCGTGACAGAAAGGACAAGAGAAATTGGTATAAGAAAGGCTATTGGGGCGAAAAATTCTTATATACTTTATCAATTCCTTTTGGAGGCGATTTTGATTTCGTTTATTGGAAGTATGGTTGGTATGGTTTTGGGTATTGGTATATCGCAGGTTGTGGGGGTAATACTTGAAAAATCTGTGCCTATTTCTATGTTGACGGTTGTGATTTCGTTTTCTGTTGCGATTATTGTTGGAATTGCATCAGGAATTTTCCCTGCGATTAAGGCGACAAAGTTAGATCCGATTGAGGCTTTGAGGTATCAATAATATAATTTGTTTATAAGACGAAAAGGGGGATGAATTTCCCCCTTTGTTTTTATTACATTGTTGTGTTTAGTGAAGTGTTAAGCAAATAAAAAAAAGCCCATTATATTTGGGCTTTCTAAATTTTATTTAATTTGCAAACTAATTTCTTGTGTATTTACATTTCCAGCCAGCAGCTTTGTTAGCCTTCATAAAACCATAAATATCATCAGTTGTGCGAATAACTTGACCGTTTTTTGTGCATTCAGCACCAGAGATTGTGCCAGCAAAAACATCAGTGTTTGCGATTACAGTCAATAGTGTAACTAAAAGTATTTTCTTCATTTTATTCTCCTTTTCTTTTGTTACCTATTCCTTATTATATCATAAAATTTATTTTTAGTCAAATAAAAATCGCCCAGGGAAAACCAAGGGCGACTTTGTAATCTTGTTAGCAATTATCTTTCGAAAACGCGAACTTCATCAAATTCAACATTGTCTGTTGACATTGTGATTGCAACACGGCTTGCAGGAAGTCCCATTTCTGTTAATGCGTTCATAACTGCTTTAACATCTTTTTTTACATTTGTTGATGGTTTGCCTTGTGGAGCGATACCAGATACTTCAAATGTTGCAGATGGGTTTCTTTCCAAAGCACGGCTTAATGCTTGGTAAAGTGGTTCTTCGAATTCAACATTTGCCTTGTCGAATTTTACAACAACTATTGGACGAGTTGAAATAGGAGCAGATGCTTTTTCAACAACAGGTGTTGGAGCACGCATTGGAACCATTACATTTTTTTCAGCACGGTTTTCCCTTACTATTTGTCTTCTTGGAGCAGGAGCTCTTCTTGAAGCAAAGTTGTATTCTTGATCATTTTCTTCCATGAAAGCGTTGTATGCTTCGTCACTTGAGAACATTGAACCACCGTTTGCGAAGAAATCAGTTGAGTTTCCCATACCGTAAAGTTTGCCGTTCTTTATGTTAAGAGCAACATCGTTAAGGTTGTATTTTTCATTTTCAACATATGCTTGTTGTCTTTCTGCTTCGGCATTAAGTTGACGAGCAAAGATTGAAATGTTTGAACCAATTTGTCTTGCTTCTTCTTCTAATGCTTTTAATTGTTTGTGTTCATCTTCTGTTGCACCACGGATTTTATATGATGCTTGGATAGAACCAACCATATAATCAACCATTGATTGATCAGATTCAACATCAGCAACAAGTCTTTTTATATCAAATGCAATGTTGTTTATTTTTTCAAGTTTTGCACGGGCATCCTTCCATTCATCCATAAGTTCAGGATTTCCAGGTGTTGTGCCAAGTTGCAATTTTGAATTTATTTGAGCAACAGCACTTCTGTAATCAGAAACAGCAGTGTTTGTTTCATTTCTCATTGCTTGCAAAGAATCTTTTCTGCTATCAACAAGTTTTTTAAGCTCAGCTTGTTCAGAAGCGAAATTTGCAATTTTGTTTTTAATAAAAGTTCCATCAAATGCAGTTGATGTTTCCTTTACTGGTTTATTGGTTTGTTCACTACCTGCAAATAATGTTTCAGATGTTGAAGAACATGCACCCAAAACAACTACGGAAAGTAATGCAATAAGTTTTCTCATTTTGAATAACCTCTTTCTTAAGTTAATAAATCTGTTTTACACAGTTAGTTAAATAATAAAGTGTTTCTTTAAAAAAAGCAACATTTTCTTATTATTTTTTTATATATTTCTTTATATAGTTAACAGCCTCTTTTGGAGTTTTTACTATTTTGAAATATTTTTTATTGGTTTCAGGCATAAATCCATTAGCAATAAGCGAATCAACAAGTTTTTCAAATGGTTTGAAAAATCCATCTACATCCACTAAGACAAGAGGTTTTTTTACAATATTTGCTGAATCTTTACTTCCAAAAAGTTTATTGTGTTTTTCTATAACTTCTTTGCTAACAAGTATTTCAAATAATTCATCAAATGTTCCGAATCCACCAGGTGTAACGATAAAGGCATCAGAATTATCAATGAAACCGCGTTTTCTTAATTGTATATTTTTAACTATTTTAAATTTTGTTCCCTTAATTGGTTTTTCAAAATCTGCAATAATTTTTGTTGTAATACCAAAAATTTTACCCTTTAAATCCAAAACACCATAAGCAACCTTTCCCATAAGTCCAGTTCCACCAGCGCCATAAACAAGTCGCATATTATTTTTTGCAATAAGATTGCCAACTTCGGTTGCGATATCTTGAAATTTTTTCTTATTTCCGATTTGTGCACCGCAAAAGACACACACAGAAATTTGCTTTTTAAAAATAGACATTTGTATTCCTTTATTTGTTAAATTGAACTGTTTCTATATAATAGCAGATTTTATTCACTCTTTCAATAAAAATACTTATTGATTTTTTTGAAAATGTCGTTTATACTGTCTGCCATAGTGGTCGGTTGGCAGAGAGGCTATGCAGAGGACTGCAAATCCTTGTACACTGGTTCGAATCCGGTATCGACCTCCAAATTTATTTTTAAAGGAGTATTTTTTTGGCAGATAAAAACAATAGCTTGTCGCTTAATGTAAATGAAAAAATTCGCGCTCGCGAGGTTCGCTTAATAAATCAAAATGGTGATAATGTAGGAATTGTTTCTTTGATGGAAGCATTGGATATGGCACGCGATGCTGGTCTTGATCTTCTTGAAATTTCACCACAGGCAAATCCTCCTGTTTGTAAAATTATGGATTATGGTAAATGGAAGTATGAAGAAAGTAAAAAACAATCAGAGGCAAAAAAGGCTCAGAAGGTTGTTGAAACTAAAGAACTTAAAATACGCCCAAATATTGATGTTCATGATTTCCAAGTTAAGATTAAGGCGGCGGAGCGTTTTATTGAAGATGGAAACAAGGTTAAATTTACCGTTCGTTTTAAGGGTCGTGAAATTACAAACCAAGATTCTGGTATTCAACTTTTAAACAGAGTTAAGGCTGAACTTGGGGATAAAATGAAAGTTGATAAGGAGCCTATGATGGAAGGCAGACAGATGGTAATGTTTGTTGTTCCAAATAAATAAGTTTTAAATCCCTGTCTTTTAGATGGGGATTTTTTTTGATTTTCTTCTCATAGCAAAAAGTTCTAAAATATGCTACCTTTCTTTTAGTGAGGGAGGAAAAATTTATGGTAAATATTTTGCTTGTCTATGGTCATCCAAAAACACCAACAAGTTTTAATTTTTCACTAAAAGAAAAACTTGTATCTGTGCTTAAATCAAAGGGGTATAATGTTCTTGTTCGAGATTTGTATGAGGTAAGTTTCAATCCTCTTTTATCATCTGAAGATTTAGCAAAATTGCATAATAATGAAATTCCAGATGATATAAAACAAGAGCAGGAATTTATAAAAAATGCCGATGTGATAATCTTTATTTATCCTATTTGGTGGGCAGGAAGTCCTGCAATTATAAAAGGGTATATTGATAGAGTTTTTTCTTATGGATTTGCATATATGTATAGGGGGAATAAGGTTGTTGGACTTTTGACTGATAAACGGGCTATTGTAATAAATTCCAATGGTTCGCCGTATGAACTTTATGAAAATGAAGGATTTTATCCTGCTATGCGAAAAGTTGTTGATGATGGGATTTTTAGATTTTGTGGATTTAATAAAATTAAACATATTTTCTTTGGTGGGATTATGAACAAAACTCAGGAAGAAAAGGATATGAATATCAAACAGGCGATTGATGAAACAGTAATTGAAATAGAGGCAAAATAAAAAATCCCCATCTTGGTGATGGGGAAATTTTTAACTAATTAAATATTAGAATGCAAGACCGTATTTTACTGTCCATACATTGTCAACATCATCAGCTTTTAATTCATGAGTATATGCCAATGACCATAGACCACCCTTTAGGTAATTTACTTGTGCAGTCAAAGCCATTGTGTCTTCTTCAACCATACTTCTGTTGAAATCATCTGTGATTGTGTATTTCAAACCAAGGTTTCCTGATACACGGTCATCAAATGTGTATGCACCTTCTAAACCAAGGATGATGTTGTTTGTATCCATATCTAAATCTTTTAAATCTATATTTTCAACACCTGCTTGTGCAGCGATTGTGTATTTTGCAGTTCTTTTACCAAATTTCAAACCAGCATCCCATGCAGTGTAATCATTACCACCAAAAGGAACATCTTCATCGATTGCTGTTTCGTAATGTGCGTAAACATCTGTAATCAAAGAACCTGATGAAAGTCTGTATGCACCACCAATGTTGAATGAACCAAAGCCATCATCTCCATCATCTTTGTCTTGGTCGATATAGTTTACAAAACCGTCGATAACTAATCTATTTGTAATACCGTAACCAAATTTTTGTTGCAATGTAAGTGTGCTATCTGCTTTTGCAAGAGAAGTTTTTGAGTAAAGTTTTCCCTTTGCAGGTGCGTAAAGTGGATTTTCTACATTTGCACTTGCAGCAGTTGAAATAGCCAATACAGCGAGCATTGATACGATTGATACTTTTTTCATATTATATCTCCTTTTTTAGTTAAACATACAAGATTTTCATCCTGTCATTTGAGAATTTTATCCTAAAAAAAGAGTAATGTAAAGTATTAAATTAGCGTGTAAAATCAGATGTTTTAGTCAATTCATTGTCGGCTTGCATAAGTTCAAGAAGCTTTTTTTGCCCCATTTCAAACATTTCATCAAGTGATAAATTTTTCCCATTTTCCGATTGTTCGATAAATTCATTTGCAAGAGTTTCTTCTGCTATAACAGTTGATTCAGGTGCAGGTGTAAAAGTAGGAGTAGCCTCATTCGATTCAGATGAAGTTTTAACTGATGGTGATGTTTCTTGTGCAAATTCAACTGTGGAAGTTTCTTCAAAACTTGGAGTATCAAAATTCATTTCAAATGTAGGAACATCATCATTTTCGTTTGGTTGTTGTGCAGAAAATTCAGGTGTTTCTTCTTCTGCAATAGGTTCAAATGCAGGATTTGAAAATTCAGGGATGGAAAAACTTGGGACGGAATCGTCTTCTGTTTCTTTTTCTTTTTCTTTTTCT